>JBNJFC010000187.1:0-2550 GCA_051746485.1 Pseudomonadota bacterium | reverse complement strand
CGCAGGTAGATACTAGCGTAAGTCAAATGCTGAGCGGCAACGGCACCGTTCAGGGCGCGATTAACGGTGCCGAGAACCGCATGGAGTCGCTTGGTGATCGCTACACGCGCATGGAGCAGTCGGTTGAGCAGACCATTGGGCGCTACCGAGAGCAGTTTAGCCAGCTTGATGGGATGATTGCCGAGATGAACCAAACCAGCAACTACTTAAGTAATCAGTTCGCCTCACTAGAAGCGCAGACGGGCGGCGGTGGCTAACCCCGATGTATTAACGACAGATGCTACAATGACGGCTGTGATGTGACAAAAAGCCCGCTAACGCGGGCTTTTTGCGATTGGGCTGTTGGCCACACGGTTTGGGTGATATCGCATTTGGTGCTACCAGCTGATACACTTAAAGAACAAAAAGACGCTAAAGAAGGCGCTTTTTCAGTCGATAATAAAATCAACGACATTTCCAACCGACAGTGCGCACTGTCCGCTTTTATGCTGGCGAAGCGCAATACGTGTTTGGTTTAGCCTAATGCACTGAGGATTCCCAGTATGGCGACAATAACCTCTCTCGGTATTGGCTCCGGCCTAGACCTTAACGGCCTGCTTGATCAGCTCAAAGACGCCGAGCGCGGCAAACTTGCCCCCATTACGCGTCAGCAAGAGCAACAAAACGCCAAAATTTCTGCTTACGGCAAAATCCAGACCTCCCTGGATGGGTTTAAAGATGCCGTTGATGCCCTCAATGACCCCAAGCTCTACCAGAGCCTTTCGGCCAACGTGCGCGGCGATGAGATTTCCGCCACCACCGACGCCGAGGCGCTGCCAGGCAGCTACCGCGTGGAAGTAACCCAGCTTGCCACCAGCGGCACTTTGGCTTCTAGCAAGGTGACAGATGCCAGCGCACCGCTAACGCTTAATGGCGCAACGCAGATAGAGCTTAACTTCGGCGCTGACGGCACCGCGAGCAGTGTGAAAGTGGATATTGCCGCGGACAGCAGCCTAGAAGAGGTTCGCGATGCCATTAATGCCCAAAAAGACGCTGGAGTCAGTGCCAGCGTGATTTTTGATGGCACAGATTACCGTTTAGCTTTGAGCTCTAGCGAAACCGGGGTGGACGCGTCTGTTCACAGCTTCAGTTTCCTCGATGGCGCAGGTGACGCGGTGACTCCTGAGCTAACAAAAGATAAAGCGATTGGCGGCAAAGACGCGGCGCTGACGGTTAACGGTATCGCCATCACCAGCGACACCAACCAGGTGGAAGGCGCGATTCAGGGTGTCACGCTCGACCTGGGCGGTCTCGGGATTGGCGAGGGTGAAACGGCGAGCAGCACGGTCACGATAGAGCGCAATACGCTCAAAATTCGCGAAGCCGTGGGCGATTTTGTAAAAGCCTTTAACGATATGAAGGGGACTATCGGCACGCTGACAAAATACTCGGGCGACAGTGAAACCGCCGGTGAATTGGTGGGCGATAGCACGGTGCGCACCATCGAAGGCCGTTTGCGTAGCGCGCTGGCCAGTGGTGTGGCGGGCGGTGAGTTTTCTACGCTCAACCAGCTGGGTATTACGCTGCAGCGCGATGGCACGCTCGAAATCGACGACGATACGATCAGCGATCTGGCCAAAAATAACCCCGATGCCTTGAGCGATTTTTTCGCTGGCGTTGAGGGTGAAAATGGCTTAGCCGACGCCCTGAGCACCACCACAGCCCAGCTGACCGGTGACAACGGTACGCTCGGCATTGCGATTAACGGTGCCGAAAACCGTATCGAGAGTCTCAACGCGCGCTATGAGCGGATGGAGCAAGGCATCGAGCGCACTATTTCGCGCTATCGGGTACAGTTCGGACAGCTCGATTCCATGATTGCGCAAATGAATCAAACCAGCTCCTACCTAACTCAGCAATTTGATGCGCTGGATATGGCGCTGGGCCGTAAAAAATAATCGCAGTGTAAAATAGCCCTGCGAGCCTCGGAAAAGGACTTCCCATGCTTGATATTCTCCACCACGGTGGCGCTACTGGCGTCACCGGCAGTTGCCACCAGCTCGTGCTTGATCGCGAGCACTCCCTGCTGATCGATTGCGGGCTCTTCCAAGGCGAAGATGAAGCGCAAGATAGCTTTGAGCAGCTTACCGTCGATTTTGATATCAGCACGCTGGACGCGCTGATTGTCACCCACGTGCATATCGACCACATCGGGCGGCTGCCGTACTTATTGGCGGCGGGCTTTACCGGGCCGATACTTTGCTCGATCCCCTCCGCGACGCTTTTGCCATTGGTGATCGAAGACGCGCTCAAAATCGGCTTTACCCGCAACGCGCGGCTGATTGAGCAATTTCAAGCCCAGTTGGAACGCCAACTTGTGCCGCTGCCTTATGGTCAGTGGCACACGGCCGTAGAAGCAGGCGGGATGGTCGCTCGCGTGAAACTCAAACCCGCCGGGCATATTCTGGGTTCCAGCTACGTGGAAGTGTCGCATCAAAGCGAAGACGGCGATAAGGAGCGGGTGGTGTTCTCCGGCGATTTGGGTGCGCCCTACGCGCCGCTGCTGCCCGC
>JBNJFC010000186.1:0-2555 GCA_051746485.1 Pseudomonadota bacterium | reverse complement strand
GGAAGCGCTTTGCTGGCGCAATTGCACCGGCATCAACCCCGCCTGCCAATACGGCGCCAGCACGCTGAGTTCGCCCTGGGCATCCACGCAGCACGAGCCGCCGTCAAACACCAGTTCGTCCTGGCCGCCAATGGTATTGACGTAGATAATCGGTTTTCCTACATCTAAGGCACGCGCCTCTAAAAGGCGCAGCCGCTCGGCGGGTTTGTCGTGGTGATAGGGCGAGGCGTGAAGGCTAACCAGCACCTCGGCCCCCGCCTTGCAGGTAGAACGGACCGGCTCGCCGTCCCACAGATCTTCACAAATCAAAATCCCCAGCTTCGCGCCCTTGTGCTCATAAACCAGTGGCTCAGTGCCCGGCGTGAAGTAGCGTTGCTCATCGAAGACTTGGTAGTTAGGCAGCGCGTGCTTGGCATACTCGGCCTCCCACCGGCCGTTATACAACACACCGGCGAGGTTATAACAACGCCCTTCGCGCACGCCGGGGTAACCGATAATCACCAGCACATCGCGGGCGACTTTTTCCGCCATCGTCGCACGGGCTTCGCGCAAGCGTGTCTCCATCGACGGGCGCAGCAGTAAATCCTCCGGCGGGTAGCCGGAAAGAAACAGTTCCGGGAAGACAACAATATCGGCGCCATGCTCGATGCGCGCCTCGCGGACCGCTTCAATCGCGCGGGCGGCGTTGCCAGGAATATCCCCCACCAGGGGGTCGAGTTGGGCCATGACCAGCGTTAAGTCTTGCATGGGCGTTCAAATCTCTTGAGAATCGTGAAATCGCAGTGACGCTTTACTCGCCCCATTGTCCCGCAAGGGCCAGCGGCTGGCAAAGGTCGCGCTGACACCCCTGGGAGTTTTAAAGGATGAACCTGTTGATCATTCGTTTAATTATTTTCGCCGTGCTGTTTTTTGCCGGCCTCAAACTTTACGGCATGTACCGCGAGTGGAAGCTTGACCGCCAAGCGCTGGAGCAAAAACCCGAACGCCGCGATGGCGGCCAGATGGTGCGCTGCCAATGGTGCGACGTTCACGTGCCGGAACAAGACGCCCTGCGCGAACAAAAGCAGTGGTTCTGCTCAAGCGCCCACCGCGACCGCTTTCTCCAAGAGCAGCGCGAAGAAGAACCGGCCCAAGATAACGATGAGGACAACAATAAGCGCGACTAATCCAAGCGCCCTTCCAGACGGTATGGCGCCGGATCAATCAACGGCTGGCGTTCCAGCAGTTGATCCACCAGCAGATGCGTGGAGGCCGGCGCCAACACCAAGCCATTGCGGAAATGCCCGGCGTTGACGTAGAGCCGATCCCAACCCGGCACCGCGCCGATAAACGGCGTGCCATCGGGCGAGCCCGGGCGCAGCCCCGCCCAGTGGTGCGCCACCGGATAACCTGCCAAGGCGGGCACAATGGCTTCCGCGCTCTGCTTCAGTAGCGCCAGCGCTTCGGCGTCGGTGGTTTTATCAAAGCCGACGTCTTCCAGCGTTGAGCCGGCCAGTACCAGCCCATCAGCGCGGGGAATCACGTAGCGCCCGTCTTTTAATATCACCCGGTTGACCAGCCCCGGCGGCGTTTGAAAGGCAATCATCTGCCCTTTGATGGGCCTAACCGGCAGTGCTATCTCCAACGTTGCCAGAAGCTCCGCCGCCCAGGCGCCGCCGCAGACAATCACGTGCTCACCGTATAACGGCCCTTGAGCCGTTTCGACGCCGGTGATCGTGCTGCCTTGGCGAATAAAGCGCTGCACTCCGTACCCTTCACGCAACGTGACCTCAGGCATCGCGCTCAGTCGCACCTTCAGCGCCTGCGCCAAGCGCGGATTGCGAATGCTGCCGAGGGTCGGCATCCACAAGGCTCGTTCGCTGGGCGCTGCTTGCGGCTCCTTCTCAGCCACGAAATCGCTGTCAACGCGTTTAAGTGGCTTACCCATCGCGCGCGCCCAGGCGAGGGCTTTCGCCTCGTCGTCAACGTTGAGGTACAAAAGCCCCTTCTGGCGATACTCCGGGTCGATGCCCGTCTCTTCCAACAAGCGCAGAGAAAGCGTGGGGTAAGCACCTTCTGACCAGCGCGACAGCTGTGAAATTGGCGTGGCGTAGCGCCATGGATAAAGCGGCGACACAATGCCACCGCCAGCCCAGGAAGATTCCTGCCCGCACTCACCGCGCTCCACCAACGTCACCCGCTGACCAGCATCCGCTAACTGCAGCGCGGTCATCATGCCGATGACCCCACCACCAATAATTAAGAAATCGCTCACACGTTTTGTCCGTTTTGGCTTACAGAACTTTGGCCAGCACCGTCTAGCTTGATGGGTAGGACACCTCCGTCTGGCCGCCGACCTTGAGCATAACCGCGCAGCCGAACGGGTCAAGCGGCATTCATCACGGCCAGGGAGGCTTACCTGTGAAACACCCATCCCGAGGATTTACCCTGCTCGAATTGCTGGTAGTCATATTACTGGTGGGCATTTTGGCCACGCTAGCCACGCCCAGCTTTCTCGCCTTTGGCGAACGCAATGCCCGCAGTGCGGCAGTCAATCAGCTACAAAGCACGCTGGC
>JBNJFC010000185.1:0-2639 GCA_051746485.1 Pseudomonadota bacterium | reverse complement strand
ATGATCGCCAACCAAAAGCGGGGTGATGATTTTCGCTGCCTTGTCGCGCGCTACGCGCTTTCCCCTACTGGCCAACTGATGCTATCGCCTACGCACGCCGAGCTGCTAGGGGTGGAAGAAGGCTACGCGGTGCTGGCGGTGCCGCTAACCCTGCCAAGCGCCGATGCGACGTTTGATGAAGGAACTATGATCGATGAAGGAGAGGTGTAATGCGTCTTCGCCCCATTGCCCGCGACGACCTGGAGGGGCTGCAGGTGCTGGCTCAACAGACCGGCGTGGGGTTTACCTCGCTGCCGGATAACCGCGAATTTCTGGCAAGCAAGATTGAAACCGCCGCCCGCGCTTTTGAAGCGCGGACCCCTAAAGATGACCGGCTGTATTTTTTCGTGCTGGAAGACGAAGAAAACGGCGAGTTGGCGGGCTGCTGCGCGATTGAAGGCCAGGTTGGCCGCGAGGTGCCGTTTTACCACTACCGCCTGGGTACGCTGGCGCACTCTTCAGCACAGCTGGATTTGCACCGCACCATCGACACGCTGTTTTTAAGTTCTGATCACACCGGCGACGCTGAGGTGTGTTCGCTGTTTTTGCGCGCGGAGTACCGCGGCGAGGCCAACAAACATTTGCGCAACGGCGCGCTGCTTTCGAAAGCCCGCTGGCTTTTTATCGCGCAGTTTCGCGACCAGTTCCCGGATAAAGTGCTGGCGGAAATGCGCGGCGTGTTCGACGACGACAACAAAAGCCCGTTCTGGGAGAGCCTGGGCAAGCACTTTTTCCCCATGGATTTCAACGAAGCTGACCGCTTAACCGGCTTGGGGCAGAAGAGCTTTATCGGCGAGCTAATGCCCAAGTTTCCCATTTACACCACCTTCATGGCAGAAGAGGCGCGCGCCTGCATCGGCCAGGTTCACCGCCACACGCGCCCAGCGCTGGAAATGCTCAAAAAAGAGGGGCTACGCTGGGAAGGCTATATCGATATTTTTGACGGCGGCCCCACGGTGGAAGCCTATATTGACGACGTGCGCGCGATCCGCAACTCACAGCTTTATACGGTGGAGGTCACGCAAAGCGCCGCGCAGGAGAGCGTCAGCCGGTGGCTAGCAACAACGACCGACATGCTCACCTTTACCGCCAGTTGGGTAGGGCGAGCGCCAAGAAATGACGGCACCATAGTGCTTAGCGAACAAGAAGCGAAGCGCCTGGGTGTTGCCACCGGCGATACCTTGCGGTTACTCGAAACCTAGGAGACGTTTACAGGAGAGTTTTATGCACGCCCAACAGCAGCAACTGATCAATGGTGCCTGGGTAACGGGTGCAGCAGATGCGTTCACCAAGCACGACCCCGTATCCGGTGCGCTGCTCTGGCAGGGAGGGGCGGCGTCAAGCGAGCAGGTATCGAACACAATAGAGTCCGCGCGGCGCGCTTTCCCTGGCTGGGCACGCACGCCCTTTGCCGAGCGCCAAGCGCTGGTAGAGTGCTTCGTTGAGGCATTAAAAAACCATCGTGAGGACCTGGCCGTGGCGATTGCCAGTGAAACCGGCAAGCCGCTCTGGGAAGCACGCACCGAAGTCGGCGCGATGATTGGCAAGGTGGCGCTTTCGCTTAAGGCCTACCATGAGCGCACCGGCGAGCGGGAGAAAGACGTCGGTGGCGCGAAAGCCGTATTGCGCCACCGCCCCCACGGCGTCATGGCGGTATTCGGCCCCTACAACTTTCCCGGGCACCTGCCCAATGGTCATATCGTGCCTGCACTTCTGGCGGGTAACACGGTGGTGTTTAAGCCCAGCGACCAGACGCCGCTAACGGCCGATTTAACCCTGCAGTGCTGGCTGGAAGCCGGACTGCCCGCCGGGGTGATTAACCTGGTGCAGGGTGGCGTGGCGGTGGGGCAGGCGCTGGCCGGCAATGCCGGCATCGATGGCCTGCTCTTTACGGGTAGCGCCAAAGTGGGCGGTATGCTGCACCAGCAGTTTGCCGGGCAGCTGGACAAAATCCTGGCGCTGGAGCTGGGGGGCAACAACCCGCTGGTGGTCAAAGATGTCGACGACGAGCGCGCCGCGGTATTGAGCATTTTGCAGTCGGCGTTTCTCTCCGGTGGCCAGCGCTGCACCTGCGCGCGGCGTTTGATGGTGCCTGAAGGCGACGTGGGTGATCGGCTAATCGACGCACTTGCCGATGCCATTGCCAAGCTGCACGTGGCCGGCCAGTTCGAAGAAGACCCCGCGCCGTTTTATTCCGGCCTGGTCAGCGTTGCCGCCGCCGATGGGCTGCTCAAGGCTCAGGAGGCGCTGGAAGCCATGGGCGCCACGGTGATCAATCGCATGCGGCGCTTGGAAGACAACACCAGCCTGCTGAGCCCCGCGCTGATTGATGTGACGGGACTGGACGTACCCGATGAAGAGCACTTTGGCCCACTGCTTAAAATCCATCGCTATGGCGATTGGGACGAAGCGCTACGGCTTGCCAACAACACCCGCTACGGGCTTTCCGCCGGGCTGATTGGCGGCGAGCAGGCTGATTGGGACGACTTCTTGCTGCGCATTCGCGCCGGGATCGTCAACTGGAACCGCCAGACCACCGGCGCCTCCGGCGATGCGCCCTTCGGCGGCGTGGGCGACAGCGGCAACCACCGTCCCAGCGC
>JBNJFC010000184.1:0-2735 GCA_051746485.1 Pseudomonadota bacterium | reverse complement strand
AGCAATCCCGGCGGCTACGCCGTCGCTGAGGCCTTCCCTGGCCTCTCCGGCTTGACTCGGAGCTGAAGCACCCGAGATTGCGCCGGGTTTGGTTCAAAAATAGTATTCAAAGAAAGCCTCAGCTTGTTTTCGGCGGAGGAAACACCACGTCACCGCCACGGGCATCGAGCTGGCGAATATCCGTTGGGCGGCCTTGCTCGTCTAAGGTCACCAAGCCAATCCCGCTGGCATTCCACAGTCGTTCGCCCGCTTTAGCGCGGTCAGGGTCGCGCGGGTAGATCGCGAGCTTGCGCCGTTTGGTGAACCAGTTAAGCGGCGAGAAAGGCGAATAAAGCCAACGATTTAAACGGTCGAAAACATCCAACAGCGTATCGGGGAAGGTGTTTTTCACCCCGCTGGAGGTGATCTGCCAAAGCTTCGGCGAGTGCTGACGGTGGCGGATGATAATGTCGTAGGCAAACGAGTAGTGAACATCGCCCGAGAGAATGACGTAGTTGCCCGGCGTTTTGGAGTGACGCCAAATGTGCAGGAGGACATTCGCCGCGCCACGGTGGGCCATCCAGTTTTCCGCATCCACAACCAGCGGCTTGCCCAGCCAGGTAAATATCTTTTGCACGCCCTCGATCAGTTTCACCCCAAACATCGGCGCCGGCGAGACAATCACCGCACTCGGTGCGCCCAGCAGCGCTTGCTGCATTTCTATCAGCGCTTCCCAATCCATTAAACCCGAGGGGCGGTTGGGGTTTCTCTCGCTGCGCCAGCGGCGGGTGCGGGTATCCAGCACGATCAGCGCAGGCGTGCCAGGAAGGTGGAACTCCCAACCTTGAAAACGCTGCACGTCATCAATCAAGGCATCGTGATCGCTCATGGGAAGCGCCCCGTGCGCTTGCTCAAGGCGTTGGCACACCTTCGCCACTAGCGGATTGAGCGTTTCCGGTGCATTGCCCCAGCCCTGACAAAGTAAATAGGCCAGCAGGGCGTTGCCAATAATGCGTTTGGAAAACGGATGGCCGTAGGCCGCGCGCTCCCAATCCGCCGTCAGGTTCCAGTCATCGGTCACGTCGTGATCATCGAAAATCATCAGGGTGGGAAGGTGCGCCATCACCCGCGCGCACTGCGGCAGCCCTGTCACAAAGGCATCGATGATGGGCTGCTCCTGGCGATAGATAGCGCTATCCGCTGCATCCAGCGCCGGCATGTCAGGGGCGATGAGTTTCCAAGGTGTTGGCGACCAGACCAAACAGTACATCGCCAACATTTCCGCTAGCGTCATCAAGTGGTTATGCGCGTTAGCTGAGGTAAACACCGGCTTTTTTACCCCGCCGAAAAAGCGCTCGCGCAGGGCGGTGTTGCTGGTCACATCGGGCAGCAGCGCTTCACGGTGGTAATACGTGTTGGTTGAACGATAAAGCGACTGACTATTCTCAACCGTCGCCCCTTCGAGATGCTCATCCACGAGGCCTAACCGGGCTATTAGCGCGTGAATCGCGCGCAACATCGGCCCTGCCACGTCATCCACGTATACCTGATCGCCGGTCATTAGCAGCCATGCCGGGCGCTCAGTGGCCGCCTCGCCGCCCTGCTCTTCAAGCCAGGTATCCGCACGCACAAGGCCATCGGCGCTGTCGTGGTGGGGCTTACGGCATGAGCCATGCATCAACTGATGGTGGCGCGAGGCAATCACCACGCTCGGCGACTCGGCTCCCTCGTAGCAAAGCCATGGCGCCCAGTCAGCAATGCCCTGCTGCGCCCCGTCTGCTTGCGTGAGCAGCACATCGTAGGCGACCGGGGTATCCATGGGGAGCGGCTGCAACAGCGGCAGGTCAATCAGATAAACGTAGGCATGCTCGCCGAGCGGCAAGCACTGCGACGCCGCGTCTAGGTGATGACGCTGTGCCTCGCCTTCCGGCGGAGTTAACGTCAGCGTGAGCGAAAGCCTGCGCGAGGCCATCAGCCACATCACCCAGCGGGTAGACGTGATACGCCGCAGCAGCGGACCAACGAGAATATCCGGCAGCAGGGCTGCCTCTGGCGCGGCTGACGCATTTGAGTGCATAGCTTTTCCTTCTTCGGGCCACAGTCTGAGTCGATTGAACCACGAATCCGCTAGGCGGTTGAAAGCAGAAGCGTTAACGCTTTCAAACGGTCCACATGTTACCTTGGCCGCAATTGAAGACACGAAACGATGCCATGTGACAGAAGGAGTCTTCTTGAAAACCGAGATTACTCAATGGCCGTCGCATGGCCATACCGCCGGCCTGGAAAGCGTAGCCACTGAGATGGAACACCCTGCCCTGCGGGATATCGCCTGGCTGCTCCACACCCCCGATATCGTAGTGCTACCCGAGATTTCCGGCCGACCCAGCTTGAGAGCGCTCGGGTGGGCAGATGCACGCGCACTTACCCGCTGGCTAGCGCGCCAGCGTCAGGCCGTTGAGGAGCTTTCTTGGCGCGCGCTGCGGCATTCTCGGATGGGGCATTACCATGAGCGGCTGTGGCACTACGTGCTCGACCATGCGCCCGATACGCGCCTGCTGGCGACCAACGTGCGTGTTTTCCAGCGGCGCAATACCCTAGGCGAGCTAGATATCCTCTACCGCACCCGCCATGACCCCACGCCGATTCACTTGGAAGTAGCGATCAAATTCTACCTGGGGCTGCCCGATGGGCCGGGTGAAGAGGCGAGCCTAAGCCGCTGGATCGGGCCGGGCGGGCTGGATAGCTTGGCGCTTAAA
>JBNJFC010000183.1:0-2837 GCA_051746485.1 Pseudomonadota bacterium | reverse complement strand
GGGCCGTACCAAGGCACCAGCGCCGCCCCTCGTGCATCAACCGGGACTTCGAAGCCGCCGACATCCAACGCTTCCAACTGAGAGACCCCGGCACCTTCGCCAATCATTGGGGTGATTGATGGCTGCCCCAGCATGGTGAGTAGCATCGCCAGGGGTAAATTGGGGTATAGATCCCCCTCCCAGCGTTGCAACATGGGAACACGGCGAAAAACCCCGTCGTCATCCACACGCGGGTTATCAAAGTAACCCGCACTCAACGCATTTTGCTGCAATACGGGCAGGTTAGCGGTAAAGCGTTCCGGCGTGGGGAAAGGAAGCGGCGTAGACTCTTCAACCCTGGCAGGCATGGGCAACTGCCCAACCGAAGGCGGGTCGCTCGGTTGGCGCGACGCCTGGAAGTAGTACCCCAGCACCACGGGGTAGTCCGCCAAGGTATCGGCCAACTGCTCGTCACCGTTAGCCGGTGGCGCCAAATCGTTTAATTGCGGGTATTCGCGGGCAAGCTCTTCCCAGTGCTGCTGCCAAAGCGAGGTCTCCGGCTCGGCAAACACCACATCAATGCCCAAAAGCCCGGCGTCGTACTCGGTGAATAGCCTTTCCACCAACTCCGCCACGGTAGCGCGAGGCCATGGCCACTGGCCTATTTCGTACAGGCTGCGCTCATCGATATCGATAATCGCCAATGAGGGGTCGGCTTGCTCACTCAGCGTGCCGCGCACTTTCAGGTCATATGCTTGCCACTCCAGGCGCTCCAGAATGGGTAGAGACATCCAGCCCACTCTTTCCGCCAGCAACAAGAGCACAATCAGCGCACCGCCGATGTATTGTAGCCAACGCCAATAGCGGCTTTTTTGCGAAGGGTGCTGTTGCGAAGAGTCTGTCGCCACGCCAAGGGCCTCGTTACTAATGTAGTGAAATATAGTGACAAACTAGCATGGCCGGTGCGTTAAAACGAAAAACGCCCCGGCCTTAAACCGGGGCGCGCTGGTTCACAGTGCCATGTGGTTAACACGTGGCGATTAACACGTTTTCGCCGCTGGTTTTTTAACCGCTTCTCCCACGAAGAACAAAGGCCGCAACTTCACGCCGAGCATGTTGCCGGCGAACGCCGCAATCAGCCACACCCAGCCGTGCAAGCTACCCGAGGCGATACCGCTGAAATAGGCGCCGATGTTGCAGCCAAAGGCCAGCCGCGCACCGTAACCCAGCATGAGCCCGCCAATGACGGCGGCCACGACGGATCTTAGCGGAATGTTAAAATTGGGGGCAAAGCGCCCAGCCAAGCTGGCTGCCGCTAATGCGCCCAGCATGATGCCAACGTTCATCACCGTGGTGATATCGCTCCACACACTGGCTTCTAGCGCGGACGCATTCCACGACGATTGCCAGTAGCCCCACTGGCTCACATCGCCGCCAACAAACGTATACGCCTTGGTGCCCCACAGAGCAAACGCCGAGGTGATCCCCCACGGGCGCCCCGCCAGGGCAAGCGTGGCAAAGTTCAGCAGCGCCAGCGCAACCGCGCCAAACACCAGCGGCCAAGGGCCGGTCAGCCAGCGCTCCATACCGTGCTTGTTAACGGTCGGCGCCTGCTCTAGTTGCCCGTGGCGGCGTTTCTCCATTACCACGGTCAACACCGCAATGGCCGCGAACAGCGCAAGGCTTATGGCAATACCACCGCCGGTGCCGGCCACCTTTACTAACGACACCGGCTGAAACGACGGCAGGCTCTGCCACCAAGCGAAATGCGCCGAGCCAATGACGGAACCCACAATAAAGAACAGCAACGTAATCATCATCCGCGCGTTACCGCCACCCGCGGTAAATAACGTACCGGAAGCGCAGCCGCCCCCGAGCTGCATGCCTAACCCAAAGAGAAATGCACCGAAGACAACAGAGATACCAATCGGCGCGACAAAGCCGTAAACCGATGTGCCAAACAGCGAACCCGCCCCGAGTGCCGGGAAGAACAGCACCACGGCAATCGCCAGCATGACCATCTGCGCGCGCAACCCCCGCCCTTTGCGCTCGGTAATAAACACGCGCCAGGCCGAGGTAAAACCAAACGCGGCGTGGTAGAGCACAACGCCAAAAAGGCCGCCGACAATCATTAGCAAGCCGGTGTTGGCATCAAACACGGCACCAATCACCAAGGCGCCCAGCACAATAAGAGCGCCCGCAATCAACGGCACACGGGAGCGCGGCTGTGATGCCGCTATCGAGGCAGAAGCGGTAGACATAACAATCACCTTGGGTTGAAAAAGCGCCCACTGAGGAGCAGGCGCTTTTAAGAAATGACGGTCAGAATAACGCTAGACCCAAATAACGCAAAATGCTTTATCGTGACGTTTTTATTCTAAATACGAATAAAAATTATATGAACCGCCCAAGGCCAACGGCATCACGCAGCTTTTCCATCGTCACGGTCGCTTCTTCGCGGGCGCGCTCGGCGCCTTTCTGCAGCACGGCCTCGATGTGGCCGGGGTCTTCCATCAGGGCGTTGTAGCGCTCACGGGGTTCGGCAAGGTGGGCGTTGAGGTATTCAAACACCTGGTTTTTCGCCTCGCCCCAGCCAATGCCGTCGGCGTACTGCGCGCGCATGGCGTCGGTTTCCTCCGCCGAGGCAAACGCCGAGTAGATCTGAAACAGCGTGCAGGTCTCCGGGTCTTTCGGCTCGCCGGGTTCCAGCGAGTTGGTTTTGATCTTGCGCACCAGCTTGAGAAGCTTCTTCTCCGAGACGAATAGCGGGATAGTGTTCTGGTAGCTTTTGGACATCTTGCATCCGTCCAGGCCACGTAGCACTTCAACCTTCTCGTCCACCACCGCCTCCGGCAGGG
>JBNJFC010000182.1:0-2839 GCA_051746485.1 Pseudomonadota bacterium | reverse complement strand
ATCTTGTCGCAGTTGGAAATGCACACCAGGGCATCGGCGCAGTGCGCATTGCACATGTATTCGACACTATCCGCAATGATATCGCGGCTGGGCAGCGAATAGAGCATACCGTCGTGCC
This sequence comes from Pseudomonadota bacterium, assembly GCA_051746485.1. Classification (GTDB taxonomy): domain Bacteria; phylum Pseudomonadota; class Gammaproteobacteria; order Pseudomonadales; family Halomonadaceae; genus Vreelandella. Next base: position 2,721 of record JBNJFC010000182.1, on the reverse strand, counting down.
CCATGGCAATGCCGTCATCCACCGCGATGGTATTGAACTCTTTGGCCACGCCCCCCGCTTGTTCAATTTCCCCCGCGACCAGCTGCCCCATATCCTTTAGGTGAACGTGACCGGGCACGAACTGGGTAAACGAGTTTGCCACGGCGATGATTGGCTTGTGAAAGTCGTCATCTTTCATACCGGTGGCACGCCATAGGGCGCGGGCACCGGCCATATTACGACCGGCAGTAGTGGTACGGGAGCGATACTCGGGCATGGTGTCCTCAATCTTCCTAAAGCCAAGCCGCCCTTACAGGCGGCTTGACTCAGTTAAATACAGCGCTGATGGGGTAACGCTAATATTAGCGTAAACGCTGATTGTGGCACGAGCCCGCGTATGAAACTAGCGGGGTTAGAGAGCGTGCTCCAGCCTCGGCGCTGCCTGTTGATGTGAGGTGCGCTCCAGCCGCGCCAATGCCGCTTCAATACTCTCTTCACGCCCGCCTTCCAGGCGGAACGCGGCGATAACGTTGGCCAACTCATGAGCCTCGTTGGTCAGTTGGCTGGCCGCCTCAGCGATCGATTGCACCCGGCTGGCATTTTGCTGTGTCACTTGATCCATCTCAGAAACGGCAGAGTTGATCTGAGTGATACCGCTGGTTTGCTCTTCCGAGGCATGCGTGATTTCTTCCATGAGATCGCTCACTTTCATCACCTGCGCGACCACGGCTTCAATGGACGTTTCCGCCTCCCCTGCCGCCTTTCGGCCACTTTGAATCTCGCTGTCGGAGGCATCAATCAGCTCGCGAATTTCCTGTGCGGCCGTCGCACTACGCCCTGCAAGCTGGCGCACCTCACTTGCCACCACCGCAAAACCGCGCCCGGCTTCACCGGCTCGAGCAGCCTCGACCGACGCATTCAGTGCCAGAATATTGGTCTGGAAAGCGATGCCATCGATCACGCTGATAATATCGGTCATCTTGGCTGAGCGCTTAGCAATACCCTCCATTCGCTCAACCAGCTCCTGCATTTTCTCGCCTGTCTCACGGGTGGCATTCGCATTTTCCATGGCAAGTTTATTCGCTTGTCGCGCATTGTCGGTATTTTGCTGCACCGTGGCGGTCATTTGATCCATGCTGGAGGCGGTTTGCTGCAACGATGACGCCTGCTGTTCGGTGCGCGACGCGAGGTCTTCGTTTTCATCGGCAATACGCTGTGCCGCCGGGGTCACCACTTGGATGCGCTCATCGACTTCCCCCACGATGCTCGACAGCGATGCTCGCATCGTGCGAATCGAGTTCAGCAGGTCACCCAGCTCATCCTGGCGTTGCTGATTAACCCGCGTTGCCAAATTACCTGCGGCAATTTGAAAGGTGACCCGACGCGCGTCGTTTAGCGAGCTTAAGAGCGACCTAAAAATCAATACGCTTAACAGCACCATCGTCGCGATGCCGATAATCAGCACCCCTGCTTGGGCGATCAACATTTGCGTTTGCCCGGCTTGGGCGGCGCCCATTAACTCGGCCGCCAACTCACGTTCACGCGCAACAAGGGCATCAGTGGAGGCTTTAAGCGCCGCTAACGTAGGCTCTACGTCGCCGTTGAAGGATTCAAACGCCTGAAACCCTTGTCCATCGTCCAATGCGGCATAAGTGGTGCTAATCCCCTCATGAATGGCGTTTAGCTGGTCACGAAAATCGGTAACGTCTTGGCGTTCGGTTTGATCCGAATTGCTATACTGCTCCCATCGGTCATTCATGCGCGCTTTGCTTTCTTCCCAAGTCGAGATGAGCGCCTGGAGGTCTACACCTCGCGGATTGCGCACCGCCGGCGCCAAGGCGTTAACTTCCTGGTTAAGCAGTCGCTCAATGGCTTGCAAACTTGCCACGTCTTCCAGCCCGGCTTGATTCAACCGCGCTAAACGCTCTCCCGACACCATCAGCCCGTATACGCCCAAGCTACCGGCAACGGCAAGCAGAACAACGGCGACAAGCACCATGCCCATCAGCTTCGCCCGCATGCTGTTAAAGCGAAAGCGCGCCATCCAGCCCACCGGTCCCGTGCGCTTGATTTCCCCGCGTTGGAGCTTATATCCGCGTAAGCTGCCTTTCCGGCAAATCGTGGCATAGACACGCTTGGCACGCTGAATCGCTTTTTGCGTCGCGCGACGTTGCACCGAGGTGTAACCCACCACCTGATCGCCATCACGCAACACCGCCACCGTGGCTTGCACCCAGTAATAATCCCCGTTTTTACGCCGATTTTTCAGCGTACCTTGCCAGGTATGACCCGCTTTTAGCGTTTCCCAAAGATCTTTAAACACCTGCGCCGGTATATCGGGGTGACGTAACAGGCTTTGCGGGGAGCCAATGAGTTCATCGTAGGGATAGCCACTCACCTCGACAAAGTCGGAGTTGGCGTAGGTGATATTTCCATCTGTATCAGAGCGGGAAATTAATACGTCGTCGTTCTCCAACGCGTACTCTTTATCAGTTACCGGCTGGTTATCGCGCATGGTGGCCTCTCATACTCGCCTTTAGTATATACATAAGCTAAACGTATAGAGATTAGCGTTGATACACAACGACTTAAGTATGAGAAAATCAACGCCACGCGAACCGCGCAGCGTTGTTTAGGAAGGAAATCAGGAAGGCGTTAAGAGAAGAGCGTCGTTAGCCTTAGTCGAAAACGACCTTGGCGACATCCTGATAGCGATCAGCAAAGTGCACCGTTACCCCGTCT
>JBNJFC010000181.1:0-2854 GCA_051746485.1 Pseudomonadota bacterium | reverse complement strand
ACGCGCCACCAACTTCGGGGCTCGTTTTGATGTCAAATCCAAGCCCAACCCCAACAACGCTGCCTATACGCCGGTCGCGCTAGCGCTGCATATCGACCTACCCAATTGGCGTCATCCGCCGGATATTCAGCTGCTCTACTGCCTGGAAAATGGCGCCACCGGCGGCGAATCCACCTTTGCCGATGGGGAGCGCGTGATTGAAGCACTGCGCGCTCAAGACCCCAGCGCCCTGCGCATTTTGAGCGAAACGCCGATTGATTTCCGCTTTCAGGACGAGACCCACGATATCGCCGTGCGCGCGCCGCTAATCGACCTTAACGCCGACGGCACACTGCACGAGCTGCGCTTTAACAACTGGATTCGCGATACCCTACACCTTCCCGCTGAACAAATGGATGGCTGGTACCGCGCTTACCGCACGCTATGGACACTATTTCACAGCGACGAACACCAACTTGAGTTCACCCTCGAACCTGGTCAAATGGTCGCCTTCGATAACCGCCGTGTACTCCACGGTCGGCGCTCTTTTGACCCTAATAGCGGTCCACGCCACCTGCAGGGCACCTACCTTGATCGCGATATGCTGGAATCGCGTCTACGCGTTATCGCCCGCCAACAGGGCTAAACCGATAACAACACGACATCACGGCAACGTGACATCACGACAATGCGAGGACAAAAACATGCGACACCCCATGACGAAAACCGTCCTCACTATCGCACTCGGCGCAGCAAGCCTGCATGGCGTTAGCGCCCACGCCGACAATGACACCCTGGATTTTGGTGTGCCGGCGTGGCCGGGGATCACGGTGAAAACGGCCATCGCCGAACAGCTGCTCGCCCCGTTGGGTTACGATACGCGCACCCAAAACATCGGCCTTCAGGTGATTTATCAGGGCCTTGAAAGTGGCGATATCGACACCTTTCTTGGCGCTTGGCTGCCCGCCCAGCGCGAAATGTTCCACCCACTTCAGGAAGCAGGCAGCATTCGCGCAGCGGGCAATAACGTTGACGGCGCACAGATGACGCTTGCCGTGCCGGAATATACCTTTGACGCTGGCGTGCAAAGCTTTGCCGATTTAGACGCCAACCGTGAGCATTTCGAAGGCGAGATTCACGGCTTTGGCGCCGGCTCCGCCGCCAGCGAAATTCTCCATAACGCGATGGACAACGATGTCTGGGACCTGGGTGACTGGCAACTGGTAGACACCAGCGAGGTTGGCATGCTGACGGCCGCCCGCGATGCGATTTCCCGCGAAGAACCGATTGTCTGGGTCGGGTGGACACCGCACTGGATGAATCTTGAGCTCCCCATGCGCTATCTCGAAGACCCGAAAAACCTGTTCGGCGAAAACAACGGCGAAAGCGAAGTGCTCACGGTCATGCGTAGCGAGTACGCGGACGCGCACCCCAACGTGGTGACCTTTTTTGAAGGTTTTAGCTTCACCGCCGAAGAGCAAAGCTGGATGATTCAGCAGTTCGGTCAAGAAGAGCAAGATCTGAATACGGTCGCCACCCAATGGATAAACGATAACCGCGATAAAGTTAAAGCCATGCTAGAGAACGTAACCACCCGCGACGGCGAGCCCGCCTGGCCAGCGGTAGAAGCAACGCTTAGCGAGTAATATCTCCACGCCTATCGACAATGAGACCAGAAACAGATGGCGAGGTACCCCGCTTTATTTCGCCATCTGCTTAAACAATTGCAAATCACCCTATCCATTAGTATAAAATTCTTAACCATCCGCTTACCCGCTGCTCCTTACCGTACTGTTAACAGGCTTACGCTCATGCTGTTTCGCTGGTTCAGCTCTCGCTCTTCATCTGGCACGTTTCCGGCAGGCGATTGGCACGCGGCGTGCCAGCGTGTAGCGCTGCTGCGCTCGCTCTCAGAAGAAGAGGCTGAACGCTTGGGTCAGCGTGCTTGGCAGTTTCTTGAGCGAAAACGCATCACGCTTCATCCAACGCTTGAAAACACGCCCTTCGACCGCCCGGCGCAGCTGGTGTTAGCCGGCCAAGCCTGCCTGATTACACTCGGGTGGAGCGACTTCGAGCACGCAGATGCTTTCTCTAACGTGCACGAGATCGTGGTGCTGCCCGACGGTTTTACCCGTGATGTGGAAGAAATGGACGAATTTGGCGTGGTTCACGCGTATACGGATACCCGTGCGGGCGAAACCTCGTACCAAGGCCCTGTGGTGGTTGCCTTCACCGACCTGATGCAAAGCGGTAATTACAACGGCTTTAACGTGCTGATTCACGAGCTCGCCCACAAGTTGGATATGGGCAACTCTATCGATACCGACGGCTTTCCGCCGCTACCCAACAACATTACGCCAGCGGAGTGGCACGGTGTCTTTTCCCAGGTGTGGAACGACCTGCAGCGTCGTCTCTCGCAAAACCAACCAACGCCTATTGATGACTACGCCGCGAGTCACCCGGGTGAGTGCTTTGCCGTATGCTGTGAGACGTTTTTCTCAGCCCCCGAGCAGCTCGCCAATGCATACCCTGACTTGTATGGGTTACTCTGTCGCTACTTTAATCAGCAACCGCTCACCAGGATGCACTATGCTTAAACCGCTTGGCGGCGGCCTTGCCGCAGCTGTTTTACTTGCCGGCTGTACCGGTATTCCTTCCGGCACCGAGCCGGTCACGGGCTTTGAGCTCGACCGTTACCTCGGCAAGTGGTACGAAATCGCCCGCTTAGACCACTCCTTCGAGAGCGACCTTAGTTGCGTTACCGCCACCTACAGCCTGCGCGATGACGACGGCGTTCAGGTCATCAACCGTGGCTATAACACTGAAGAGCAAGCGTGGGATGAAGCCGAAGGACGCGCGTACTTTATTGAAGATA
>JBNJFC010000180.1:0-2985 GCA_051746485.1 Pseudomonadota bacterium | reverse complement strand
GAGCGTTTGACTCAGGCACTGCGCGCCCAAAACTGGATGGTGCCTCCGCTACTGGTGGACGTCGCCTGTCACTGGGTAACGCAGGCATCGGCAAGGGAGGTGCTGGCTTGGCAGAATGAGGAGCTAAAAGCGCGTCAGGCGCTGGCCGCTGACGTGTTGACAGGCTTTACCCTTCAGGCACGAAAAGGCGGCAGCAACCTATGGTTGATGCTTCCGGAGGGATTTCGTGCGGTGGCCTTTAGCGAACAGCTGAAATCTCACGGCGTGTTGGTCACCAGTGCGGAACCTTTTTGTGTGGGTAACGCCGTCGCTCCGCAGGCCATACGCTTATGCCTGGGAGCGGCTCGGGATCGAGACACGTTGCGCCGTGCGTTGCTAACCTTGCGCGACTGCCTTCAGGCGGGGCCGATTGTCAGCCCCACGCTGTAAGGAATCGATCAATCCGCAGCGGTTTAGTAAAGCAGCGCAAACAGCTTGCGGCGATAGGCGACGGTCAGCGGATGATCGGCCCCCAGCGCGTCGAAGACCTGTAAAAGCGTCTTGCGCGCAGCGTCGTCGCCGTAAGCACGGTCGCTCTTCATTAGCGCCAGCAAGGCTTCCAGGCCCGTTTCGTAGTCACCGTCGGCGACGTGGCGCAGCGCGCGCTGGAACTGTGCTTCGCTATCGTCGCGCTCACCCAAGGCGGCAATTTCATCGTGGGAAAGTGCCTGCTCGCCAAACGTGATGCTGGCGCGCACGCCACGGGCGGGCGCTGCGTCGCGCTCTTCCGGCGGCAGGTTATCCAGCACACTGTGGGCTTCATCGCTGCGTCCTTCGGCCACCAAGGCGTTGGCCAGGCTGACTTGATAGGCGTAATGCTCCGGGTACTGGCTGGTCAAGGTCTGATAAATTTCCCGCGCCGTGGCGGCGTCTCCCGCCTTCAGAGCCTCTTCAGCCTGCTCTTCGGGGGAGGGTGGCGCATCGGCGGGGGCTTGGAAATAACGGCCGAGCCACTCGCGAATCTCTTTCTCCGGCAGCGCTCCTTGGAAGCTATCCACCAAGCCGCCTTGGCTAACGAGCTTCACATCGGGTACCGAGCGTACGCCGAGTTGCCCGGAGATTTCCGGGTTGGCTTCCACGTCGAGCTTGGCGAGGAGAAAGGCACCGGCGTACTCGACGGCGAGCTTTTCCAGCACCGGCATCAGGTTTTTGCATGGCTCGCACCACGGCGCCCAGCAGTCCAACAGCACTGGGACTTGCATTGAGGCCTCCAGCACCTGCTGAATATTACTAGCGTCGAGGTCAATAATGACGTCTTCGCGGCGCACGTCGCCGCCCGTCGGCGCGCTCTCGGGGGAGGCTTGCGCGCTGGCAGCGTCGTCTGACTCAATCGGGGCGGTTAACGCCTCACCGGTACGCGGATCAATAATTGACATGAGATCACTCTGGAAACAGGAAATTTAGCTAGGATATGCAGGCGCCGGCGCCGGGATTCAAGGCGCCGCGGCAAAAAACACCGCTAGGAGAAGGGAAATGCAAACACGTCACGTCGCGGTGCGCCCATGCCCGCCTCACCGCCGCCATGAAGCGCTACAGCGGCTAGCGGCGGCGCATGATGCGTCAAGGTGGCAGGCGCTGGCGGAAGCGGTGGACATTCAGCTGGCGCAGCAGGCGCCGGATTGGGCCGGGCTTTTTATCGCCGAATGCGTTAGCACCGGCCAAAACGACACCCTCTGTGGCGCGACCTGGGTGCAGCCGCTGCCGGGCAATATGGCGCAGCTGTGGCAGCCCGCCGAAGAGGACGCTACCGCCCAGGCGCTTTTGCGCGTGGCGCAGCAGTGGGTAGCCGAGCGCGCCTTGACGCTTTGCCATACGGTGATTAGCCCAGAGCAGCGCACGCGCGTGGTACTGCTTGAGGGTGCCGGCATGCAGCTGATTGCACCACTGCGCTACCTGGTCGCACCGGCCAAAACACGGCTTTCCGAAAAGCCGTCACCGGCTATCACCTTGTTGCCGTGGGCCACGCTGGCACATGAGGAGCAACACGCACTAATCAGCGCCGTGCAAGTCGATTCCATGGATTGTGTCGCCCTGCGCGAGGCACTCGGTACCGAGGCGTTAATTGCCGGTTTTTATCAGCAGGATGCGTACGCGGCGGCGAATTGGTATGTCGTGCATGCGGCGTGGCGTGACAAAACGCCGGAAACCGCTGGTGTTCTGTTGCTGGCGCCGCGGCCAGCGGCCGATGCCTGGGAGCTGATGCTGATGGCGTTGTTGCCGTCCTGGCGTGGCTACCGGCTAGGCGAGCAACTGCTGAATGCGGCGTTTGGCCAAGCGCAAGCGGCCGGTGTCGAACGCGTACTGTTGTCGGTTGACGCGACGAACCTCCCCGCTTGTCGCCTTTACCAGCGAGCGGGGTTTATCGACTACCACCGCGAAGACGTTTACGCCTGGGTCAATGGCGCCAAGGCTACGCGGTAAATTTGTATTCCTGAGCGCTAGCCAGCGCGCTTCTTACGTCGCGCCTCGATGACGTAGCGGTAAACACGCAGGACTGCGGTGGCAAACTTCTCGATGCGATGCTCGGCAGCGCAGCCTGAGGCTTGTCCGCTCATCCGTGCTTTAAGCGCGTCATCGCTGAGAATGTCGTCGATACGCTGGCTCCAGGCTTGCGGGTCGGGTCCGGTTTTGTAGCCGTTGACGCCGTGGGCAACGATATCCTCAATGCCGCTGGAGCGAATCACCACCACCGGTAGCCCCGCCGCCATGGCTTCGAGTACCACCATACCCTGGGTTTCCGAACGTGAGGCGAACACGAACAGCTCGGCCAAGTGGCAATAGTGTGCCACCTCGCCGGGTGGGACGGCACCGACTAGCGTGACGTGCTCGCGAAGCCCTAGCGCCTCAATGCGCGCCTGTAGCCGATCGCGATCATGACCTTCGCCTAGAAGTAGTAAATGAAAGTTGTGCGGGCTGCTATCGCGTAAAAACACCAACCCATCGAGC
>JBNJFC010000179.1:0-3008 GCA_051746485.1 Pseudomonadota bacterium | reverse complement strand
CGAGGCGCTACGAGGCACGCGTGAACGGGTTTGCCTGCCGATGGACCCTTGTTAGGCTTGGATAGTGATTAGATGAATGAGGGCAAGGCGGTTGTGGTGGTAGGTTAAAATCGCTATAATCCGCGACCCGCTCATCATGCTCCCTGTCAGATGGCTGCCGAAAGGGGCGCCACTCGCCGCAGGTCGACCAAGAGCCAAGCCGATGAGCGCCGTCATTGCCGTTAACGCGGTGGTATGGCAACAGTGATCCGTCCTGGAGAGAGACATGTTCGCAGTAATCAAAAGCGGTGGTAAGCAGTACCGCGTTGAAGAAGGTCAGACGCTCAAGCTTGAGAAAATCGAAGTCGCTACCGGCGAAACGATCGAGTTTGATGAAGTGCTGTTAGTCGGTAACGACGATGATGTTACCGTTGGCGCACCGCTTGTCGATGGCGCTAAAGTATCGGCGGAAATCGTCGATCACGGTCGTGGTGATAAAGTGACTATCATCAAGTTCCGTCGTCGTAAGCACAGCATGAAGCGTCAGGGCCACCGTCAGTGGTTTACCGAAGTCAAAATTACCGGAATTTCCGCATAAGCGGTTGATTCCCCAGTAGGAGGATTTTGCAATGGCACATAAAAAGGCAGCCGGCTCCACGCGTAACGGTCGCGATTCCGAATCCAAACGCCTTGGTGTGAAACTGTTCGGCGGCCAAGCGGCCACCCCGGGCAACATCATCGTGCGTCAGCGCGGCACTAAGTTCCACGCGGGCACTGGCGTTGGCATTGGTAAAGATCACACCCTCTTCGCGCTTGACGAAGGCTTGGTGAAGTTCGAAACCAAAGGCCCGAAAAACCGTAAGTTCGTCAGCATCGTTTCTGCCTAAGCAGATCCGCGGCGAACAAAGAAAAGCCCCGCTATGGCGGGGCTTTTTTGTCTGTAGGGCGTGTTTTAGCGTACAACGTTTAATGCGCAACATAGACGTTTTGTAGTTATCGGCGGCGGAAGCGGCCAGGAGAAGATTCCATGCAGTTTGTCGATGAAGCTTCCATCATCGTTGAAGCCGGTAAAGGCGGCAACGGTTGTCTGAGCTTTCGCCGCGAAAAGTATGTGCCCAAAGGCGGCCCGGATGGCGGCGACGGCGGGCACGGCGGCAGCGTTTACCTGATTGGTGACGATGCGCTCAATACGCTGATCGATTTCAAATACCAGCGCTTCTACAAGGCCGAAAATGGCCAGGGGGGCATGGGGCGCCAGATGAGCGGCAAGGCGGGTGAAGACCTACACGTGAAAGTCCCGGTGGGCACGACGGTGATCGACGAGGATACGCTCGAAGTGATCGCCGATGTGACCGAGATTGGTCAGGTCGTGCTTGTGGCGGATGGTGGCCGTCGCGGTTTAGGCAATATTCACTTTAAGTCGTCGACCAATCGGGCGCCGCGGCGCACGACGCCGGGCACCGAGGGTGATCGCCGCAACTTGCGCCTGGAAATGAAGGTGATGGCCGATGTCGGCCTGCTCGGTATGCCGAATGCGGGTAAATCGACGCTGATTCGCTCGGTCTCGGCGGCCAAGCCCAAGGTCGCCAACTACCCGTTCACGACCTTGGTGCCCAACCTCGGCGTGGTGAAGCTCGGCATGCACGAGCACTTCGTGATGGCCGATGTGCCGGGCTTGATCGAAGGCGCCTCTGATGGTGCCGGGTTGGGGCTGCGCTTTTTGAAGCATTTGACCCGCACGCGCCTGTTGCTCCACGTGGTCGATGTGGCGCCCTTCGACGAATCCAACCCGATAGACGCTGCCAAAGCCATCGTCCACGAGCTGGGGGAATTTTCTCCTGCACTTGCCGAGCGTCCGCGCTGGTTGGTGCTGAATAAGTTCGATCTGCTGCCGGAAGAGGAGCGTGAGGCCCGCGCTCAGGCGATTATCGACGCGTTGAACTGGGAAGGCCCGGTCTTTCGTATTTCGGCGATCAGCAACGAGGGCACCGACGCCCTGGTGCAGGCCGCCCACCGCTGGTTGACCGAGCAGCAGCGCCTGGAGAACGAAGACGAAGAGGCGCACGCCCACGAGCAAGAGATGCGCCGACGCATGGAAGACGAGTCGGTGGCGCGTACCGAAGCGCGGCTGGGGCGCAAACGTAAGCCCCGCGATGAAGATGACGACGACTTCGACGACGATGATTACGACGTCGAGGTGGAGTACGCGCCGTGAGTGAGCTGGCGTTGGGTCGCGAAGCGCTGAATGGTGCGCGGCGTGTGGTGGTCAAAATCGGCAGCGCGTTGTTAACCAACGACGGGCGTGGGTTGGACGACGCCGCGATTGGCCGTTGGGTCGATCAGATCGCCTCGCTACATCAGCGCGGCATTGAAGTGGTGCTCGTCTCCTCTGGCGCGGTAGCCGCTGGCATGGTGCGCCTGGGGTGGCAAGTGCGCCCCAGCGCCGTGCACGAACTGCAAGCCGCCGCTGCGGTCGGCCAGAACGGGCTGACCCAATGCTACGAGCAGCACTTTGCCCGCCACGGCATGCTTACCGCACAAGTGCTGCTGACCCACGATGACCTTTCCAATCGAAAGCGCTACCTCAACGCGCTTTCGGCGCTGCGTACGCTGGTGGAAATGCGCGTGGTGCCGGTGATCAATGAAAACGACACCGTGGTCACCGACGAGATTCGCTTCGGCGATAACGACACCCTCGGCGCATTGGTGGCCAACCTGCTCGAAGCTGATGCGCTATTCCTGCTGACCGACCAGGAAGGGCTGTTCGATGCTGACCCACGCCACACCCCGGATGCGAAGCTGATCGCCGAAGGACGCGCCGACGACCCCCGCCTGGCGGCGGTAGCCGGTACCGGCGGTGCACTGGGCCGTGGCGGCATGAGCACCAAAGTGCGCGCGGCGCAGTTAGCCGCGCGCTCCGGTGCGGTGACGGTGATCGCCAGCGGCCGCCAGCCCGACGTGCTCACCCGGCTAATGGCGGGCGAGCGGCTGGGCACTCTCTTGCGGCCTGAACAGGCACCAATCGCGGC
>JBNJFC010000178.1:0-3016 GCA_051746485.1 Pseudomonadota bacterium | reverse complement strand
GAGATTGCGGCTAATTTGGGCGTTGTTGTGATGTTTTACCGTGGAATAGCTAACGATGCCATTGGCGATAAGGGCGAAGGCGACCGCCGCTAGAGCAGCGAGCAGGATGCGGACTCTTAGGGATGCAAACATGGTGGCTCTCAGGATCAGGAGGCAAGAAAAAGCCGCGCGTGTGCCACGCGGCTTTGACGGAAACCCCCTATATCGGCCGAGATGGCCACTTCTTTAGTTGTAAGCGAAAAACGGTTTATGTCATTAACGCAGATCACTAACAGCGTCTTGAATATTCGCCAGCGAAGACTTGGTTAAGTCTTTTGACAGCGTGTGAATGATGAGCTTTTGTGTGGTTGCGTCGATTTTTTCACGCAATAGACCTAAGAACTTGGGTGGGGCAACCAGTACAAGCTTGCTGATCTGGTTCTCTGTGCGCGCGCTATAGAGACGCTGGGCGACCTCCTTAGCGAATAACTCGTTTTCATGCTGTGAGGCGCTACCTTCTTCACCGGAGGAGCGTGAGGTGGAGGACATGGATTCGTGGACATCCGCACCGCGACGGTCGGTGATCAAATCGCCTTCGTGTAGGCGTCCTTCTGCGTGGACTAAGCTCTCCTGTTCTTCTAGCGTTAATGCGTCGCGGGTAAAAATGCGTGCGCGTGCGGCGTCAGCTACCACGATGTAGGTTGTCATCTTACGCTTTCTCCTTTTCTTCGCTCATGCTTACCTTCGTCTCTCTTACCATGGCAAGCGTTTGTAATTTGGTCAAACGTAAGCGAACAGCGCTAATGCAAATTAACCTTACTGTGCTAGGCTCAATGCGTTGAACAATGCTGAGACGCGTCTGACTATGCCCGCTCCTCTTACTCCCGATGCCCCACGTTTACTCGATGCGCTTGCTACCGGTAGCGCGGCGTTACTGCAACGGCGTTTTTGGAGCAACGGGGTGAACCAGCTGTTGGAAGCGCTGGGTGAGGCTTCGGGCGTTAGCCGCGTATGGATTTTTCAGCTGTTAGAGCGCTCTGCTAGCGGCGTGCTCCAAGACTACGTGTTTGAGTGGGTTGCCACGCCTGACTACCGTCAGCTGACGCAAAAGCGTTTTCGCTTTTTCACCACGGCGATCGATGACCCTGAGTATGCCGATATGGTCACGCGCCGGGCGCGTGGTGATGCCCACTCCTGCATTGTCTCCCAGATGCATCGCGGCTCGCTGCGCGAGCACCTAGAGAGCCAGAACATTCGCTCGATGGTGACGGTGCCCATTATGGTCAACGGCCAGTGGTGGGGTACGCTCGGGTTTGACGACTGCGAGCGCGAGGTGGCTTGGGAAGGCCCAGGGCTACAAGCATTAACCGTTGCCGCAGAGCTGATTGCTTCAGCGATCTACCGCCATCAGCTCAATAGCCGCAAGCGGCAGGTCGATTTGCTCCAACGTGTCGCCGCCTGCGGCGCCTGGGAAATTAACCCTGCCAGTGGTGCTACCTGGTGCTCTTCGGGTCTGCTAGGCACCCTTGGCTACCCGCCAGATTACGCCCGACTGCCGATACGGCGGCTTTTAGCGCATATCGTGCCAGAAGATCGTCGCGCGCTATGGGCACTTTTGCGCCACTGCTGTGGTGTGTGCAACAACAGCTGCCGTTTGGATGTGCGCCTGATCGACCAGCAAGGAGAAATCCGCTGGCACGAACTGGTGCTGGAAGCCGATTACGTCTCCTGCGGACGGCTCGTGGGCATAGCCGGCTTGGCAATTGACATTTCGCAGCGCAAGCAAGGCGAAGTGCAGGCGCAGACCGAGGCCGAGTTTGATGAGTTGACCGGCGCGCATAACCGTCGCGGCATGGTGCGCTATATTCGTGAGCTATTAGATAGCCAGAAGTGCCAGCGCCCGTATTTACTGCTGTTGGACATTGATCACTTCAAAAGCATTAACGACCGCTACGGCCATCCGGCCGGAGATGCCTTGCTCAAAACCCTGGCGATGCGTCTTGCCGCAGAGCTACGCCCCGATGACTGCCTGGTGCGCTTAGGGGGGGAAGAGTTTGCCGTGGTCGTCGCTGAGCTGGGTGAGACGCAGGTGCTTCAGCTCGCCGAGCGTCTTCGCCGCTGTATTGCCGACGATCCGTTTGTGCTTGATGCGCTGCCCGGCATCGGAGGCACGCTGAGTAACCGCCAGGTCAGCGTGCCGATGACGGTCAGCCTGGGCGTGGCCACCATGATGCCAGGTGGCAGTGTCGGGCACTGCCAATCGATGGCCATCGCCCAAGCCGACCAAGCGCTTTACCTCGCCAAAGAGAGCGGTCGTAACCGTGTGGTCGCCTATTGGCAGCGTTAAACCCTAGTGCCCCAGAATCTGGCTCAGGAACAGCTGGGTACGCTCGGACTGGGGGTTATTGAAGAATGGCTCGGGCGCGTTTTCTTCAATGATTTGCCCCTGGTCCATAAAAATCACCCGGTCGGCCACGGTTTTGGCGAAGCCCATTTCGTGGGTAACACAGATCATGGTCATGCCTTCCTCGGCCAGCTCCACCATCACGTCCAGCACTTCTTTGATCATCTCGGGATCAAGCGCTGACGTGGGTTCGTCAAATAGCATGACGTCTGGATGCATGCACAACGAGCGGGCAATCGCCACGCGCTGCTGCTGACCGCCGGAAAGCTGCCCCGGGTACTTAGTCGCCTGCTCAGCAATGCGAACCCGCTCCAGGTACTGCATGGCAAGTTCTTCCGCTTCTTTGCGCGGCTTTTTCTGCACCCACATCGGCGCGATGCAGCAGTTTTCCAGCACTGATAAATGCGGAAACAAGTTAAAGTGCTGAAACACCATGCCGACGCTGCGGCGAATCTGCTCAATACGCTTGACGTCTTGGGTCAGCGGGACACCGCCCACGACGATGTCCCCTTTTTGGTGCTCTTCAAGGTGGTTGATACAGCGAATCAGCGTCGACTTGCCCGAGCCCGAGGGCCCGCACACCACGATGCGCTCGCCGCGCTTGACCTCAAGATAGATATCTCGCAGTACGTG
>JBNJFC010000177.1:0-3030 GCA_051746485.1 Pseudomonadota bacterium | reverse complement strand
GTGCGCTACTTCCGCATCACGGAAAACGGTGCGCCGATTGCCGGGTTCTACCTCGACCTATACGCCCGAGAGGGCAAGCGCGGCGGCGCTTGGATGGCGGACTGCCGCGTGCGCCGCCAGACACAAAACGGCCTACAGCTTCCCGTGGCCTTTCTTACCTGCAATTTCACCCCGCCGGTCAATGACAAGCCGGCGCTTTTGACCCACGACGAAGTCACTACGCTGTTCCACGAGTTCGGCCACGGCCTTCACCATATGCTGACCCAGCAGAATATCGCTGACATCTCCGGTATCAACGGCGTCGCCTGGGATGCGGTGGAACTCCCCAGCCAGTTTATGGAGAACTACTGCTGGGAGCGCGAAGGGCTCGACCTGCTGGCGAAGCACGTCGACACCGGCGAGTCGCTGCCTAGCGAGCTACTCGAACGCCTGCAGGCGGCAAAAAACTTCCAATCCGCCATGGGCATGGCGCGCCAGATTGAATTTTCACTGTTCGACCTGCGCCTGCACCATGAGCTTGAGGCTCCGAGCGCGACCGACATTCAGGCCCTGCTTGATGACGTACGCGAACACGTTTCCGTCGTGCCCAAAGTGGCGTTCAACCGCTTCCAAAACAGCTTTGGGCACATTTTTGCCGGCGGCTATGCGGCGGGCTACTACAGCTACAAATGGGCCGAAGTGCTTTCTGCCGATGCGTGGAGCGCCTTCGAGGAAGCCGGGATTTTCGACCCGGAAACCGGCCAGCGCTTTCGTACCCAGATTCTTGAGCAAGGCGGCGCCCGCGATGCGGCCGAGCTTTTTCACGACTTCCGCGGTCGCGAACCCAGCGTCGAGCCGCTTTTACGCCATAGTGGCATCCGCGCTGCCTAGTTTGATGGTTTTATCTCTCACCTAACCCACCGCGCGGTACTTAATTGCCGCGCGAGGAGCCTAGTATGTCATCTGTGAAACGCTTTATTGCCGGTGTCACCTGCCCAAGGTGCGCCGCGATGGACCGCATTCGTGCCTGGGAACAAAACGGTATCCGCTACCGTGAATGCGTTAGCTGCGACTTCTTTGAGCAGCTGCCCATCGAAGACGAATCGGCCCCCGAAATAGAAACCCGCGTTAACCAAGTCCGCGACGAGCAAAAGCAGCAGGACGTGCAGCCGGTGCGCATTCTTGATCCAGGCCGTTCTGACAAATAAGCTACAATAAAATGACGTTTTCATGATTTTCGCCTGAAACCCCAACGCCAAGGAGAAGGCAGTGGCTGTTAGCACGTATTTCTCACCATGGCGCCAGCGACTACACAAACATCCTACGCTCAGTGGCCGCCTCGTGATTATAGGGTTACTCGCGGCCACGGCGCTTTTGATGACGTACCTAGACCTTGCCACGCTTGCGGCTGGCCTGGGGTTATTTTTGTGGGGCATGGGGTATCTTGAACGCGGCATCAAGCAGCTTTCCGGCGGCAAACTAGAGCGCTGGTTGCATCGCGCGACCGGCACGCAGCCCCGGGCGCTTGCCTTTGGCGCACTGGCGACGGCAACCGTGCAATCCAGCTCGTTAATCACGCTGCTGTCGATGTCGTTTGTCAGCGCCGGACTGGTAGCGCTGCCTAGCGCGATTGCGCTGCTGTTTGGAGCCAATTTGGGTACCACCACCGGTGCCTGGCTGATGGCCACCTTCGGGCTGGGATTTGATCTTGCACGCTACGCCATGCCGTTTCTTGCCGCCGGGCTGATCGGTTCGCGCCTGCTCGCCAAGCGCTACCGCGGCTACGCGTATCTGTTGATGGGCGTTGGGCTTTTGTTTCTCGGCATTGATTTTATGAAGCTTGGTTTTAGTGCCTGGCAGGACGGCTTATCGCTTGAGGGCTTTGCCGGGGAGCAATTTTGGCACTGGCCGCTTTACGTGCTGTTTGGCGTCATTGCCACGGTGGTTATGCAGTCAAGCCACGCAACGCTTTTGATTACCCTAGCGGCCCTTGGCAGCGGGCAGCTGCCTTACCTACCGGCGCTTGCCGTGGCGATTGGGGCCAACGTCGGCACGACCGTCACCGCGCTACTGGGCGCGCTAGGTGCCAGCATCGCCGCACGCCGCCTGGCTGGGGCGCATGTGGTCTTCAACCTGTTTACCGGCGCCGTGGCGCTACTTTTGCTGCTGCCACTGGCGTGGCTGGTCGATCAGATTAGCACCGTGATCGGCATTGGCGCCGAGGCTTGGCCACTTAAGCTGGCGCTTTTTCATACGCTGTTCAACGTGCTTGGCATTGTCTTAATGCTACCGGCGATCCCGGCACTGGCGCGCTGGCTTGAACGCATTTTCCCCACCTCGACCAAGCTGCCTTATGCCCAGGCACGCTACCTGGAAGCCTCGGCGCTGCAACTACCCGATACGGCGATTAATGCGTTAGAGCAAGAGTGTCGGCGTTTAGAGCGACATGCGTACCACGTGCTTTGTAGTGCTATTTTAATGCGCAGCGCCGATGTATTGGGTCACCCGCCCAAGCGGCAGAAAGCCACCGCATTGATCGACCCTAACGCCTGGCCGGCGGTGAACGAGCGTTATCACGAGCGCATTAAACCGCTTTTGAGCGAGATTTTGGCGTTCTACGCGCGGATTGATACGCCGTTGACGAAAGGGCAGCAAACGCACATCCAACTGCGTCTGCAGCATATCTTCCGCTTGGTCGAAGCCGTGCGCTTTGGCGAAGTGCTGCAGCGCAGCCTGCTGCGTCATGCCGCACGGACAAGCCCGCTGCGTGATGCCCACGATGCGCTGCGCCTAGCGGTTGCCCAAGGCCTCAATCAACTCAGTCAGGGGCAGAACGATAATAGTACGGACGTCAGCATAACGGCAGTGGTCGAGCCGTTGGATACGGTTAGCCAGCAGTGGCAGCAGGAGATCGCTACCCGCCTGCGCTCTGAGCGCCTAGACCCGGCACTCGCCTCGACGCTAATGAACGACCTACATCAAGCGCAACGGCTTATTTATGCTTTGACACCGAGTGATCGTGAAGCGGTGACTTTTTCATCATCGCGCTAT
>JBNJFC010000176.1:0-3099 GCA_051746485.1 Pseudomonadota bacterium | reverse complement strand
ATAAAACGAAAAACCGCCGCTCGGCATGACCCGTAAGCGGCGGTTTTTATTGAATATTCTGGTCGGAGCGACAGGATTCGAACCTGCGACCTTTGCAACCCCATTGCAACGCGCTACCAAGCTGCGCCACGCTCCGACGGTTTGAATTGAGGTGAGTTAATGCCTCAAGACGGTGCGTATACTAGCGGTTTGTGGGGCAAATGAAAAGCCCAATTACGCTTCTTTTCAATCGCTTGGATTTGTTGGTTGGGTAAATGCTCAGCTTTTCGGTTATATCCCCACGCGAGGCTTCGGATAGCGGTCGTTTTTGTGAGGATGCCGGGAGCTCGCCGACATCGGTCACGGCGAGCTAAGCAAGGCTAGCGGTATTAGTGTGCGCTATTTCAGTATATAGCAGGGCGTGTAGGTATCACCGTCAAGCTTCATGCGTCCTTGAGCCACAAACGAACTGAGTAGGGCATCTAAGCGGCGCATCAGCTCGGGTGCGGCAGTGAGCTCAAAAGGGCCATGGGCCTCGATGGCAAGTATACCTTGTTCTTTCACGTTGCCAGAGACGATCCCAGAGAACGCACGGCGCAAATTGGCCGCAAGCTCGTGGGTTGGCTGATCATTATCGAGCTTTAGCGAGCGCATTGCCGCGTGGGTAGGCTCAAAGGGGGCTTGAAAGTCCCGTGCCACGGTTAAACGCCAGTTATAGTAGAAAGCATCTTGATGGGTGCGTCGGAACTCGGTGACTTCATCCACTCCACGCCGCACTTGCCGCGCGACCTCAACAGGGTCACCCGTGATGATTGTGTAGTAGTCACGCACGGCCTCGCCAAGGGTGTAGACCAAGAACTCATCGATTTTCTGAAAATAGTCAGCCGAGTCCGCCGGGCCGGTAAAGATCAGTGGGAAAGGGATATCGGCATTACTGGGGTGAAGCAAAATTCCCAGGAGATACAGAATTTCTTCTGCCGTGCCGACGCCCCCGGGAAAAACAACAATCCCGTGACCTAGGCGGACAAACGCTTCCAGGCGTTTTTCGATGTCTGGCATCACCACCAGTTCATTGACGATAGGGTTGGGCGCTTCGGCAGCAATAATCCCCGGTTCAGAGATACCTAAATAGCGACCTTCACGGCGGCGCTGTTTGGCGTGAGCGACGTTGGCGCCTTTCATCGGGCCTTTCATTGCACCGGGGCCGCAGCCGGTACAAATATCCAAATCGCGAAGCCCCAGGTGGTAACCCACGTCTTTGGTGTATTCGTACTCATCGCGTGAGATGGAGTGCCCACCCCAGCACACGACCAAACTTGGGTCGCGGCTAGGCTTTAACGTGCCCGCCTTACGCAGAATGTGAAATACCGCGTTGGTGGTTCCTTCACCGGTGGTGAGGTCAAAGCGATTGTGCTGCTGGATTTCGTTGTAGACGTAGACAATATCGCGAATCACCGCCGATAGGTGTTCGCGGATACCACGGATCATGTGGCCGTCGACAAAGGCTTCCGCCGGGGCATTGGTGAGCTTTAACCGGATACCACGATCCTGCTGTAGCACTTCAATATCGAAGTCTTTATACGCCTCCATGAGCGCCAGGCTGTCATCGGTTGGGTTGCCGCAATTAAGTACCGCGAGTGCACAGCGGCGCAGCAACTCGTGCAGGCCGCTTTTCGAGGTGCGGTGCAGCCGATTCACTTCGTGCTGCGAGAGCACTTCGAGGCTGCCTTCGGGAGAGATGATGCTCGACAGCGTCGGGCGCGGCTGGGGGGTATGGCTCATAGTGGGGCTATCCATCCTGGGCTTATTCAACGTGCTAATAGAGTGTGTTTGAAAACAAAACGGTAAAACAAGTTGCGATGAACATAACAAAAATACGTGGCGAAATATTACCACGACGCTTAGCGGGATACAGCGAGTGAACACGAGGCGTGGTGTAAGTGTGCTACTATTCTTAGCGCTTTCATTGTCACGTTTGGCTTGCCGATATGTTTAATGCGCACTACTTTCGTACCTACATCACGCTGGTAGAAACGGGTAGCTTTACCCGCACCGCGCAGCGGCTGGAAATGACCCAGCCGGGAGTGAGCCAGCATATCCGCAAATTGGAAACTTACCTGGGTAAACCCCTGCTAGAGCGCCAGGGGCGGCGTTTTATCCTGACCGAAGCTGGGCGGCGGGCCTACGATTACGCCCTCAAGCTTTTTGCTGAGCATGAGCAGTTTCGCCACGGCCTTGATGATGATTCGCTTGATAGCGGTGAGTGCCGCATCGCTTCGCCAGGAAGCGTAGGGTTGATGTTTTACCCTTATATTTTGGGCCAGCAGCAAATGCGCCCCAATTTGACAGTCAACTATAGCTTCGCCTTCAATCATGAAATCATCACCGATTTAATCAATGGCCGTTATGATATTGGCATTGTGACCGAAGCGGTGAAGCATCCTGAACTGAGTTGCGAGGTTTGGCTCAAAGAGCCGTTGTGCCTGGTGGTGCCAGCGGATTTTGCTGGAAGCACACTGTCGGATCTGATGGGTATTGGCTTTATCAACTATTACGACGGCATCAATCATGCCACCATGCTGTTGAAAGAAAATTACCCCGATGCGTTTCGCTCCATGGCGCATTTTCGCCACCAAGGCTTTACCAACGAAGTGAGCATGGTGCTGGATGCCGTCGCGCGGGGGTTGGGCTTTACCGTTGTATCCCGGCTGGTACTGGAAACGTCACCTTGGCAGCGCCAGGTGAAAGAGCTCAATCTGACCAATGCCGTGGATGAGGTGCTTTATTTGGTGCACCGTCGTGGCGCTACATTACCTAAGCGCTATGAAACGCTGCTCTCGGGATTCCGAGAGCAGCGTGGTCATGAAAAGGTATACGAGAAAACGCCGAATTAATCGCGGTATTCGTCAATCGTCGGGCAGGAGCAAATCAGCTGCCGGTCGCCGAAGACATTATCCACGCGGTTTACCGCCGGCCAGTACTTCGCCGCTTTTACTGCTTCGGTGGGGAAGGCGCCTATCTCGCGATCGTACGGACGCTCCCAACTGGTATCCATTAGATCCGCCATGGTGTGTGGGGCGTTGACCAGCGGGTTATTTTCCAGTGGCCACTCGCCGCTTT
>JBNJFC010000175.1:0-3165 GCA_051746485.1 Pseudomonadota bacterium | reverse complement strand
CGGCGGCGAGAAATTGAAGTGGTTATGCTGATTGGGGCGACGCATGCCTTTGTACGTCGGCCCTTTTTATACAGCGGTGCCTGGTACGGTCTCGGCGGCGGTTTTTTAGCCCTTGCGCTGTTGAGCCTTGGTGGCCAGTGGTTAGCTCTGCCCGTGGCGGCGCTGGCCGAAAGTTACGGCGCAGAGTTTTCGATACCGGCGCTTAACGTGACAGGCTCTACAATTTTGCTATCTTGCAGTACACTACTCGGCTGGCTGGGCGCGTGGCTTGCGGTCACGCGACATTTGGCCAGCATCAAGCCGGGGTAAGTAACAACGTGGACGTCGATGTCAAAACGCGTTTTTACTGATTCGCCCGGTCAATGCATTGCAATGTGGTGTGTTTGGGAAAGGCGATAATAGCCCGCGTTGGTGAACTTTTCCCGGCAGTTAGTGTCTATTTGTCTAGTCAACCACAATGGGGTTATAAGGGAGACCACCTGCACATGAGCAACAGTCTTCTACCGGTGGGACAGCTTTCGCCAGGCCATGACCTGGGCGGCTATATTCATGCGGTGAATAGCATTCCGGTGCTTAGCGCTCAAGAAGAGCGTGATCTAGCATATCGTCTGTACGATGAAGGCGACTTAGAGGCGGCCCGTCGACTCGTGCTTTCACACCTGCGCTTTGTGGTGCACATTGCTCGCAGCTACTCCGGCTATGGCCTGCAGCAGGCTGATTTGATTCAAGAGGGTAACGTGGGGCTAATGAAGGCCGTAAAACGTTTTGACCCGAATCAAGGGGTTCGTTTGGTGTCGTTTGCGGTGCACTGGATCAAAGCGGAAATTCATGAGTTTGTGTTGCGTAACTGGCGAATTGTTAAAATTGCCACGACCAAAGCCCAGCGCAAACTGTTTTTTAACTTGCGCAGCGCGAAAAAACGTTTAGCGTGGCTGAATAACGACGAAGTCAACGCCATTGCCAAGGATCTTGATGTGAAGCCCGAGGTCGTGCGCGATATGGAAGGGCGGCTATCATCATTCGATGCCGGCTTTGACGCCTCGCCAAGCGATGATGAAGACAGTGTCTATCAAGCGCCAGTGCACTATCTTGACGATGCGGCTTCCGACCCGGCAACGCAGCTTGAAGACAGCGATTTCGAGCAGGAT
This sequence comes from Pseudomonadota bacterium, assembly GCA_051746485.1. Classification (GTDB taxonomy): domain Bacteria; phylum Pseudomonadota; class Gammaproteobacteria; order Pseudomonadales; family Halomonadaceae; genus Vreelandella. Next base: position 2,017 of record JBNJFC010000175.1, on the reverse strand, counting down.
TCCACGCGTCGTTTGCAATCGGCCTTGGAAAGCCTGGACGAGCGCTCGCAGGATATTCTCAAGCGCCGTTGGCTTGGCGAATATAAATCAACGCTTCACGATTTGGCGGATGTTTATGGTGTCAGCGCGGAGCGCATTCGTCAGCTGGAAAAAAATGCGATGAAAAAGCTGCGTCAGAAGATTGGCGAAGACGCTTTCGCGGCGTAATCGCTTTTGTGCAGCGGCAGTGACAAAAAACCGGCTCAACGAGCCGGTTTTTTTACGTATCAGGCAGGCTGTGGAATGTCTCGTAGGAGCGGCTCAGAGAGAACTGCCCACTGGTCTTCCCAGTGCTCGGTCGGCAGGCGCTTGAAATCGCTGCGAACGTACTGCGCAATTCGCCCTTCGGCCTGCGCGATGAGCAGATTTGCTGCGGCGGAAGCAGTAATCGTGGGGCGGCGACCTTCGTTGATTTCTGCCTCGCGCAGCACCTGTTTTAACTGCATCTCCAAACGCTCAAAAAGTTGATGCACGCGCTGCCTGAGTCGTGCGGTTTCGCCGGTGAGTACGTCGCCGTGCATTACCCGAGCAAGGCCCGGGTTTTTTTCCGCGAAGCCTAATACCAACGTAAGCATAGTGCCGCAGCGGCCGATGGCATCGGGCACGTCTTCGAGAATCCGTGTGATGCGGGCAAACAGGCTCTCTTCAATAAAATCGATCAAGCCCTCAAACATGCGCGCTTTGCTGGGAAAGTGGCGATACAGCGCCGCTTCCGATACGCCCACCTGACGTGCAAGCGCGGCGGTAGTGATGCGTTTGCCACTATCTTCTTCCAGCATCAACGCGAGCGCTTGCAGAATCTGCTCACGCCGATGCGGCTTTTGTGAATCGCTCATAGCCACCTCCCTTAGCTATTAACCCGCATCGGTGATCAGAGTACCTACCCCGGCATTGGTGAAGATCTCTAGCAACACCGCGTGAGGGACGCGCCCATCAATAATATGCGCGCTGTTGACGCCTCCTTTGACGGCATCCAAGGCGCAGCGAATCTTCGGCAGCATACCGCCGTGAATCGTACCGTCAGCAATCAGGCCGTCGACTTGCGTTGTGGTAAGCCCGGTTAGCACTTCGCTTTCCGCGTTCATGAGACCGGCCACATTGGTCAATAGCATTAGCTTTTCGGCGTTGAGAGCTTCGGCTATTTTGCCCGCCACCAGGTCGGCGTTGATGTTAAAGCTGCGGCCTTGTTCGTCTACGCCGATGGGGGCGATGACGGGAATAAAATCGCGGGCGGCGAGCATCTCAATCAAATCGGTAGAAATGGACTCGACTTCGCCGACATGGCCAATATCGATAATCTCAGGGGCGGTCATTTCGGGACTTTGGTGCTCGACTTTGAGCTGACGTGCCCGGATTTGGCCCCCATCTTTGCCCGTCAGGCCAATCGCCTTGCCGCCGCTTTGGTTGATGAGGTTAACGATACTTTTGTTAACCAATCCCCCCAGCACCATTTCCACTACGTCCATGGTTTCGGCGTCGGTGACGCGCATGCCGTTAACAAAACGCGACTCGATGTTGAGCTTGGTCAAAAGCTCGCCGATTTGCGGCCCGCCGCCGTGCACGACTACCGGGTTAATACCGACTTCCTTCATGAGCACGATGTTGCGCGCGAAGGAGTCGATCAGGGTGCTTTCAGTCATGGCGTTGCCGCCATACTTCACCACCACGGTTTTTCCGGAGAACTGCTGGATGTACGGGAGGGCTTCGGACAGCACCTCCACAACGACCTGCGGGTCGCGACTGGCTGAACTCATTGCGTTTCCCTTGCTTGATAATGCGTTTTGAACGCTTATTTTAGAAGTTACATCTGCGGCAACGTCAGTGCCGGGTCGACCTGGGCGAGTGCTTCGGCAAAACGTGCTTGAATGCGCGCGAGCGCTTCGGCGTCTTTGCCCTCAAAGCGCAAAACCAGCATCGGCGTGGTGTTGGACGCACGACACAGCCCCCAGCCATCCGGGTAATCAACGCGAATGCCGTC
>JBNJFC010000174.1:0-3179 GCA_051746485.1 Pseudomonadota bacterium | reverse complement strand
GATCACCTTCCTCGCTCTGTTGAGTAAAGAGTGGATCTTTCGCTACACCATGCGCGTTGCCAAGCGCGTGCAATCCAAACTGCTGGAAGCCAACGCCTGGCACTCGCGTAGCGATGCGCTCTCTACCGCCGTGGTGCTGGTGGCCTTGATCGGCGCTCAGTTTGGCCTAGGCTGGCTCGATGCCGTCGCGGCGGTGATTGTGGGCTTACTCGTTGGCAAAGTCGGCTGGGATCTATTATGGGATTCCGCCCGCGAACTCGTGGATACCGCCCTACCCGAAGATGCCCAGCAGCAGATGCACGCCGTGGCGGAAAGCGTGCCCGGCGTGGATAGCGTCCACGACTTGCGCACACGCCAATCCGCCGGGTGGGTGATGGTGGATTTGCACGTGGTGGTGGGGCCGAAAGTCAGCGTTTCCGAAGCGCATGAAATCGGTAACGAAGTCAGCCGTCGCCTGCGACGCGCCTTTCCCGCGCTGACCGATGTGATTTTCCACATTGATCCAGAAGACGACGCCGGTGAAGGCGACCCCAGCCGCCTGCCTGGTCTCCCGCTGCGCCCGGAAGTGGAAGCGACCCTGGACGCCCGCTGGTACAAACACCCGGTATGGCGCACGCTCACTGACCTCCAGCTACATTACTTAGACGGCAAAATCTCCGTCTCCTTAATTGTTGGCGATGCCATCCACCAGCCCCCTCAATGCCTCGCCAGCCAGCTAAAAGCGCAGGCCAGCGATATCGAATGGCTTGGCAACGTCGAAGTGATGTTTATCACCCGCGCGACCAGCAACATGTCGTCGCGCTAGCGGGCTAGGCGCCCGCCAAAATCGCCGAGGCGATGCTGAAATAAATCACTACCCCCGAGGCATCAATTAGCGTCGTCACCAGCGGTGCCGAGGCGGTTGCTGGGTCGACTTTAAAGCGTTCCAGCACAAACGGCAGGCACATACCGATAAGGCTACCGAACAGCACGATGGTTACCATGCTCAGCGCCACGATCATCGCCACCGCTTCGCCGCCGCGCATAATGCCGATCGGTGTCACAGCCACCGCCATGGTGATGCCCAGTGCGCCCGCCACTAACAACTCGCGGCCTAGCATTTTGCCCCAGTCTTTTACTCCTACGTCACCGGTTGCCATCCCGCGTACCATCAGGGTGGCCGCCTGTGCACCGGCGTTACCGCCTGAGCCAATCAACAACGGCAGGAAAAACACCAACGCGACTTCCAAGGCGATGGTGTCTTCAAAATAGGCGATCCCCGCTCCTGAGAAGAGGTTGGCAAATACCAGCAGGACCAGCCAAAGCACCCGCTTGCGGTAGAGGCTCCATAACGGTACGCGGCTAACGCCATTCTCAAGGGCACCGATGGACATCCCCTTGTGGATATCTTCGGTGGCTTCGGACTCCGCCACGTCCATGGCGTCATCGTGGGTGACAATGCCCACCATGCGGTCGTCGCCGTCAATCACCGGCAGGGAGATCAAATCGTAGCGCGCCACGATGCGAGCCACGTTTTCCTGCGCTTGATCCACCGCCGTGCTGATGACATCTTTGATCATAATGTCATCAACAATCGCCCCAGGGCGCGCCACCATCAGTTGGCGCAGCGACATCGTGCCAATCAGCTGCCCGTCGCTAGCGAGAATATAAAGTTGGTAGACCGTTTCTGCGTCTGGAGCGGTTTGGCGCACGCGCATCAATGCTTGGGACACCGTCATGCCACTGGCTATGGCGACATAGTCAGAGGTCATGATGGCGCCAGCAGTGCCTTCTTCATAACTGGCAAGGCGCTTTAAGTCTTCGCGCTCTCGATGCGCCATCCGCCGCAAAAGCGCTTCGCGGCGATCTTCCCCCAGCAGATTAAACAGGTCTGCACGCTCATCCGAACTCATTTCTTCAAGTAGTGTAAGCACCTGGCCGTCGGGAAGCTGGCCCACTACTTCGAGTTGGTTATCTCCGGGTAAATAACCTAAGACGTTAGCCGCGCGCTCGTTAGAGAGCAGATCCAAGACACCAATCGCAGTACTAAGCGCATCGTCGTCTTCGATCATCTCTTCGAGTATCTCACCGATATCCGCTGAGCGAATTTCGCTCAATCGCTCGGTGAGCGCGTCTTTATTCAGGGCTTCGTCGGAAAACGCTTCCAGCAGCTCAGCTTTTAATTCCAGTAGGGCTTCATCATTAAGCGACATAGTGGTTCCCCCATAGCGTCGCTGTGGCTCATATCGCCGTTACACGTGTTCACACGCGTGGTGATAGACGTCGTTATCGCCTTCGTACGCCATAATACCAGACAAAAAAAACGCCCCTTAAACCCAATGCAAGGTTTAAGGGGCGTGAGTTACGCCAAATACGTGGATTTAGCCTTTACCTGCCTTTTTACGCAGTTGCTGAATCGTACGCAATTGGGCAACCGCCTCAGCCAGCTCGGCGGCGGCGCGCGTGTAATCCAGTTCAGACGATTTGTCGTTGAAGGCACGCAGTGCCTGCTGACGCGCTTCCTGAGCCGCTGCCTCATCGAGATCAGCAGCGCGCGCGGCAGAATCGGCCAAAATGGTCACGACGTTCGGCTGCACTTCCATGAAGCCACCGGAGACAAAGAAATTGTCTTCTTTGCCGCTGTCGTAAATGACACGGATCGGGCCCGGCTGAAGCTCAGTCAGCAATGGAGCGTGCCCCGGCAGAACGCCGAGGTCGCCCATCAAGCCAGAAGCGATCACCTGCTCTACTGAGCCTGAGAAGATTGATGCTTCTGCACTGACGATATTGCAAGTGAAGCTATTCGCCATAGCGAATCCCCCTGGTAGACGGGATTACTTCTTCATCTGGTTGGCTTTCTCGACGGCTTCGTCGATGGTGCCGACCATGTAGAAGGCCTGTTCCGGCATGTCGTCGTATTCGCCAGCAAGAATGCCCTGGAAGCTACTGATCGTATCTTTCAGCGACACATATTTACCCGGCGCACCGGTAAACACCTCGGCGACGAAGAACGGCTGCGACAAGAAGCGCTGGATTTTACGCGCCCGGGAAACGGCCAGCTTGTCTTCATCCGACAGCTCGTCCATACCCAGAATCGCGATAATATCCTTGAGCTCTTTGTAGCGCTGAAGAACGCCCTGCACACCGCGAGCCACGTTGTAGTGCTCATCACCCACTACCAACGGATCTAGCTGGCGCGA
>JBNJFC010000173.1:0-3197 GCA_051746485.1 Pseudomonadota bacterium | reverse complement strand
CCGTCAAAAACATCTTTACAAAGTGGTGATGCGTTACCGCCCATAGAGCAGCACGCACGCCAATATGAAGCCGTCCGCAACGCTCATGAAACCGAGTTGATTGAGGATTACGTCGAGTTGATCGGCGATTTGCTACTGCATCGAGAAGAGGCGCGCGCGGCGGATATCGCTAGCCGCATGGGAGTAAGCCAAGCGACGGTTTCGAAAATGATTCGCCGTTTAAACGAGCTAGGCTTAGTGACAAGCAAACCCTATCGCTCGCTTTTTCTCACCCAGCAAGGGCAGGCAATGGCCGACGCGTCGCGCCAACGCCACCATATCGTGCTGCATTTTCTGCGCGCTCTCGGCGTCAGTGATACCACCGCGCGTATTGATGCCGAAGGGATGGAGCACCACGTGAGCGACGAAACGCTCGCCATTATGCAACGCTATACCGAAACACAAGAAAGCCGTTAACCACCGTAAACGGCCACACCGCTTCTACCCGAATGTTTGACACGGTACATGCATTGATCTGCGGCATCGATCAACTCGCGAATGTTGGCAAACTGACCATCGGCGAGGCTTGCGATCCCAACTGAGGCCGACACGTAGAGGGGTTTCTCTTCTACATAGATCACTGGTTCATTGTTTAAGCGCTGCAAGAAGCGCTCGACCATTACGAGAGCACCGCTGACAATTTCATCCGGCAGAATAATCAAAAACTCTTCGCCCCCGTAGCGACCCGCCAAATCCCCCTCGCGTATGGAGGCCTTAAGCACCGCGCCGAACCGCTCCAGCACTTTATCCCCCACCTGATGACCGTATTCATCATTTAAATATTTAAAATGATCAATATCGATAAACACAATCGACATCGTACGATCTTGCGTTTGGCAAAGGGCAAAGCGTTGCTGTAACTGTTCTTCAAGCCATTGTCGGTTTGCCAAGCCCGTTAAAACATCTTGACGGCTTCGCGCTTCAAGGACGTCTTGACGTTTGCGTAGCGCTTCCAGTTCGTTTTGCTGCTCATCGAGCCTGGCACTCAACGTCAACGTCTGTTGAAACAAGTGCTGCTGCGCTTCTTGCAGCATCGCTTCGTTATCGTGTTGCGGCGGTGCGGTAACATCCAACAAGCTCGCCATCGCCGGTAACTGATGATGAATATCGCTTAACAGCTGATCCATCGAAATGTTTTCAGCCCCATCGACCAATTTGAGCCGATGCATCAGGTTAACCAGCGCTTTCGCTGGCGACGGCGAAAGCCACGCATCCGCTATCGGCCCCGATAGGCGCAAACACAAAAGATCGATCGGAATTTGCGTTAGCGGGCCGTGACTTTGCTGGATACCACTTACCAAGTGACCAGGAACACCCCAGCGCTGCGCCAGCCATGCCCCCACGGCGGCATGATCGGCACCAAACAACATGGCTTCTTTTTTTTCTAGTGCAGAGTGACGCGAAATCACATCGGCATAGAGCTTTTCAGCATCTTGGGGCGCCATTGCGTCCAACGCCAACACACCAATATCTTGCAACAGCGCCATGGTAAAAAGCGTGCCTGAGTGTAGTGGGCAAAGCTGCTGGGCTAGATAACGAGCGGCCAAGGAGGCTACCGTGGCGCGCTGCCATAAAAGCGTTAGATGGGGGCTATGATGGCCTGTGCGCGATAAGCCAAAGCTCATCACCGCGGCAAGGGTGGCATCAAGCCCGATGCGCGATACCGCTTCATGGCAAGTGCGCAGCGGAGTTTGATAGCGCGAGTAAAACGCACTATTGGCCAGCGACAGCAGGCGCAACGTGAGCGCAGGGTCATTTTCGATCGCCCGGGCAAAATCGGCAAGGCCCGCATCGGGCTGCCGAGCGACGGCAAGCACCCGACCCACGGCTGCAGGCATCGAAGGCAAGTTGGTGCCTTCAACAAGCCTCGCTTGCAACGGCTCAGGCAACGAAAGCAGCAATGTCGGTTCAGATATTTCGGGGGGAGAGTTTACATTGGGCATGCCCGCTCACCTATCGTAATCGCTATTTGGCACAAAAATCGCTGACATTATGCCGACGAAGCGGAGTTAGACTACTACAACCTCAACGAAAGTTGCATCAAAAGTCCACCTATAAATCGCTTCACGTGCTTCGAGTCAATTTATTGTTGAGCCCAAAATAGCAGAGCCTTCGTTGTTTTTCTGACCACTGTACGCTATCGCACATACACCTCACTTCCCTCGGCGCATCATGAACGATACCCCCGAACTTCCCATCACGCCCCGACAAGACCGTAGAGCCCGGCATGGCGTATTGGACCCGAAAGGAGCCTGCAAATGGAAACCCCAGGACAGAAAAACGACCTTACCAGCGAACCCCGCGCCCTCATGCGTGCCCTGGGAAACTACCGCACGCCACGCAGCGCCCGCAGCGTCATCGAACTGCTGATCACGGTGATTCCCTTCGCTTTGTTCTGGGCCCTCTCCTGGGCGTCACTGAGCGCCGGCCACTGGCTTGGGCTGGCGTTAACCATACCCGCCGCAGGCTTTCTCGTGCGCCTGTTCATGATCCAGCATGACTGCAGCCATGGCGCCTTTTTCCCCTCAAGGCGCGCCAATGACTGGGTCGGGCGGGTGATCGGCGTGCTGACCCTAACCCCCTTCGATTTCTGGCGTCATACCCATAGGCACCATCATGCCCATTCCGGCAATCTCGATCGCCCGCGTATCGGTGGTATCGACACCCTGACGGTCGAGGAGTTTAGCGCCCTGCCGCGCCACGAAAGGCTGCGTTACCGCCTCTATCGTCATCCCTTTATCCTTTTTGCGCTCGGCCCTGCTTATCTATTCCTGCTCGACAATCGATTGCCGGTAGGCTTCATGCACGCAGGCTGGATGCCTTGGCTAAGCACTATGGCGACCAATGCGGCCATCCTGGTTCTCATCGCCGCAATGATGTGGCTGGTGGGCATCGTTCCCTTTCTGCTAGTGCAGCTGCCGATCACGCTGCTCGCCGGAACAGTCGGTGTCTGGCTCTTCTATGTCCAGCACCAGTTCGAGGAAACCTTCTGGGAGCACGACCCCAACTGGACCTTCCAGGAGGCGGCGCTGCACGGTAGCTCACACTACGCCCTGCCCGGCGTCTTGCGTTGGTTCACCGCTAACATCGGGGTTCACCATGTCCATCACCTTTGCAGCCGCATTCCCTTCTACCGCCTGCCCGATGTACTGCGCGAT
>JBNJFC010000172.1:0-3207 GCA_051746485.1 Pseudomonadota bacterium | reverse complement strand
CACGCAAGAAGATGAAGCGTTTCTCAGCCATCGTTGACGGCGAACAAGGCCCTTATTAAGCGTTCCCAGCATTTTGCCATTGTTACCATACTGGGGAGAGTGGTCAGTTTAGCACTGTCTAAATTCCTAGACTTTTCATGGCGGGAACGCCCACACTGAAATGACATCTCCCCTGGAGGGCCTAACTCATGCGCGTTTTTTCCAATCCTGTCGGCTCTGGTTCACTCTGGTTTGATAACCTGGTGACCGCTGATGGCTTCCCTGTTGCTTACGATCCACAGGCGCGGGCCTTTTTGCCTATGCCACCTTTCTGTGCCAACCGTGAGGTGATCGGTTGTAACTGGATCGCTCCCAAACAGGGCGCTTTCTGCCGATCTTGCGCCATGACGGCTCTGGCTCCCGATCCCTCGATTCCGAATGCCATTCCCAACTGGACGCAAACGGAGGCCGCCAAGCGCTGGGTAATTGATAACTTGGGCCGCTGGCACTGGTTCCGGCCCGAGGACCCCGGCGCTCCCCCGGTGTTTCATATGCTTGCCGAGGGGGCAACGCCGGTTCCCATGGGACATGTGGGCGGCGTGGTGACCATCAGCGTGGCCGAGGCCGACCCAGTACTGCGCACCATTCGCCGAGAAGCGCTGGAAGAACCTTATCGCACCATGATCGGGCATATGCGCCATGAAATTTCGCACATGCTGTGGTGGCGCTTGAGCCTACGTGAAGATTTTCTCGATGCCTTCCGAGAGATGTTCGGCGATGAGCGTGAGGATTATCCCGCCGCCCTCCAGCGTCACTATCATGACGGCCCACCGCCGGATTGGAGGCAACGCTTCCTGACGACCTACGCCTCCGCCCACCCGCATGAGGACTGGGCGGAAACCTCTGCCCACCTGCTACACCTAACCGACATTACCGACAGCTTTGTCGCGGCCGGGTTGTCAATGCCGGAGCTGCCGCACTCGGGGTGGGATGTCTATGCCGAACCGGATCCTGACCGCCTGATCCATGTCGCGGCATCTCTGGTGGCTGGGGTTAACCACGTTAACCGTTCCATGGGGTTGGCGGACCTCTATCCCTTCGTGCTGTCCGATGTGGCGATGCGCAAGCTTGCCTTTGTGCATGATTGGCTGCGCCGGGGAGCCCAAGGGCGTTAAGGAGCGAGCGATGCATGAGAACACCAAAGAACAGGTCGCACTCGATAGGGTGCGGCGTTATCTGGAGCCCGGCCCGGTGGTACTGGTCTCATCGCAGCACGAAGGTGAACGCAACTTAATGACCATGGGCTGGCATATGGTCATGGCTTTTACGCCGTCGCGATTGGGATGTTTGATCTCGGCGGGCAATCACAGCTTCGAGTTGGTGCGCAAAAGCCGCGAATGTGTGATCAACGTTCCGACCACCGACCTCACTGACGAAGTGGTTGGCATTGGCAACACCAGCGGCCGCGAGATCGACAAGTTTGCGCACTTTGGCCTAACGCCCGAGTCTTCCGAGCAAATCGACACACCGGGGGTGCGCGAGTGCTACGCTAACGTTGAATGCCGACTGGTGGATGACAGCTTGGTCGATAGCTACAACTTCTTCATCTTTGAGGTAGTGGCCAGCCGGGCGGAGACGACCCCCGCGCACCCACAAACGCTGCACTACACCGGCGATGGTGTCTTTATGGTGGCCGGCGAGATCATCGACCGCCATCGGCAATTTTTGCCCCAGATGCTCTGAATGATGTCAGCCACGGCATTCTGTCGTGCCGTCGGACACTCGGAAGGACTTGACTGCAACGCCTTCGACGATTTTTCATAGTGGCGATATCAGCCGAAGGAGGTTTTATGCCCAAGGCAAACAACAAGCAGGCTCGGATCGAGCCGATTTATGAAGCCGACGACTTGAACCTGAACGTCATCGGCTGGAACGTCGTCGACGAGACAGAGCCAGAAAACGAGGTCGTCGTCAGCGAGCACACGTCTAAAAAAGAGGCGGTGCAAGCGGCAGAGGCATTTGAGCAGCGGGAAAACTAAGATATTCCCCCGCCACAAGGAGGCGGCCACGTCTCTCAGCATACTCATAATAGAGCAGGCCAATGCGCCTGCTCTTTTTTGCCCAATCTCTGAAATTATACACACCCTCCAAGCACGAGAAACGCGATGAAAAAGCTATTATCACTGTTAGTCGTGCTCGCGCTGCTCTATGCCGGGCTCTATGTCTATTACGGCGTGACCGTGAAGCAGGAAGCGCAAAAGCAGCTGGATGACCGGGGGCTTTCCTCCATCAGCGTGGATAACGTTGCGTATGACCTGCTGGCGCCCATCAGCACCTCCGCGAACATCACCATGACCGTCGCGTACCGTGGCGCCGAGGCCGCGTTGGATTTAGCCGTGCAAGGGCACCCGATATTTTCAGACGAGGTAAGCGTCGAGTTCGACGGCCTTCAGGCGCTGCGCCTAGGCATCGGCTTCGGGCAGGGTGATGATTGAAACGCATGCTGTCTATCAATGACTACGACGCAGTAAGTTGAGGTTCATCCACCACCGCTTCACGCAGCGTTTCAGCGAAGCTTGCCAAGGCTGGCGTCCAGGTTTCCGGTTCGGGGGCGACAAAATAGGTATCAATATTGGCGATGGATGTTGGCAACTCCAGGTAGTGAACTTCGAAACGGTGTTGGTGCGCTTCGACCGTCACCCGGGGTAGTACCGTGTAACCCATCCCGGCAGAAACGCAGCCAAGCATCGCGTCCAATGACCCGAACTCGAATATCCGGCCTGCATTGACGCCATAGGTTGTCAGCAATAACTCTATTCGCTGACGATAGCTACACCCTTGGCGAAACGCTAAAAAGGCAGATGCCAGCAGCTCTTGTGAAGAGGGCATCGTCGTCATAGGCGTTGAACCGACCAGCACAAGCTCTTCGTTGAACGCTTTGAGCGAGTGATAACGGCTATGCTCGAGTCGTCCGGCGACAAACACACAGTCCACCTGCCCGTTTAGCAACCATTCAACCAAATCAGCCGTTGGGCCGGTCTTGAGTTTGATATCAACCTCAGGCTGCGCTGCGTGGTACGCCGCCAGTATCGGCGGAAGTCGCAGCGCTGTCGTGGTTTCCATGGCGCCTATGCGTAGTTGACCACAGGTCTTATCTTGGCCCTTAAATAGCGATACCGCTTCATCTGTTTTGCGCGGGAAACCCGGTTGCTTTAGCGCCGGGAGGGA
>JBNJFC010000171.1:0-3243 GCA_051746485.1 Pseudomonadota bacterium | reverse complement strand
TGCCGGTTTACCCGCCCTGCGCCGCCAGTGGCTCACCCCGCGCCTTTTTGCGATGTTCAAAAAAGTCGCGCCCAAAGTCTCCGACACCGAGCGCACCGCGCTGGAAGCGGGTACTGTCTCCTGGGACGGTGAGCTGTTCTCCGGTAAACCCCAGTGGAACAAGCTACTCGACTTTAAAGACGAGGGCCTGCGTGACGATGAGCAAGCCTTCCTCGATAATCAGTGTGCCAAGGCGGCCGGCATGTGTAACGACTGGGACAGCACTCACGAACGTGCCGATATGCCGGAAGAGCTTTGGGACTATCTCAAGCGAGAAGGTTTTTTCGGCATGATAATTCCGAAAGAATACGGAGGGCTCGGTTTTTCCGCTAAAGCGCAGTCCAAGGTATTACAAAAACTTGGCAACAGTGAAATATTGTGGGTAACCGTAGGCGTGCCTAACTCGCTCGGCCCAGGCGAGCTTTTGCTCAAATACGGCACGCAAACGCAAAAAGATTATTATCTCCCGCGCTTGGCCGATGGTCGCGAAATCCCTTGTTTCGGCTTAACCGGTCCTCGTGCCGGTTCGGACGCCACGTCGCTGCCGGATACCGGTATTGTGTGTAAGCAGACGATCGACGGTAAAGACGTGATCGGTGTGCGGCTTAACTTTGAAAAACGCTGGATTACGCTCGCTCCGATTGCCACCGTTGTTGGCCTGGCCTTCCGTTTGTTTGACCCCGAAAAGCTATTGGGCGACGAAGAAGATCGCGGGATTACCCTGGCTTTGATCCCCCGTGATACGAAGGGAATGAACATTGGCCGGCGCCACTACCCAATTGGCATGCCGTTTATGAACGGCCCGATCAAAGGTAACGACGTATTCGTACCGCTAGAGACCATCATCGGTGGTGAGAAGATGATCGGCGAAGGCTGGCGCATGCTGGTCGAGTGCCTGTCTATCGGCCGCTGCATTACCTTGCCTTCAGGTGCTGCAGGAACCGCGAAGTACGCACTAGGGTGGAGCGGTGGTTTCACGCGTGTGAGGCGTCAGTTCAACGCCCCAGTGGCCGAAATGGAAGGTGTGCAGGAGCCGCTAGCGCGCATGGCATCGCTCGGCTACATCACTCAATCGGCAGTCTATCAAACGGCCAACATGATTGATCACGGGGAAAAACCCGCCGTCCCCTCGGCGATTCTGAAAAGTCAGCTGACCGAATTCCAGCGCAACATTCTGGCTGATGCGATGGACGTACACGGCGGCAAGGCGGTAACCCTTGGCCCGCGTAACTACTTAGGCATCGGCTACAGCGCCAACCCGGTGGCGATCACCGTGGAAGGCGCGAATATCATGACGCGTAACCTGATGATCTTCGGTCAGGGCGCGATCCGCTGCCATCCCTACGTGCTAGACGAGCTCGCCGCGAAAGACGCTAACGACATCAAAGGCTTTGATAAAGCGTTTTTTGGCCACACCGGGCTCATTTTCGGCAATGCTGCGCGTGCCTTTACGTTAGGTTTCGGCATTGGCAAACCCAGCGTGCCGTTCGATGGCCCTGCGACCGCCTACGCGCAAGACATCGCGCGTCTTTCTGCAGGCTTTGGTTTGTGCGCTGATGCCGCCATGGCAAGCCTCGGCTCGGCTCTGAAAAAACGCGAAATGCTCTCCGCACGCTTAGGCGATGTGCTTTCGAACCTTTACCTGGCGTCCATGGTGCTCAAGCAGTGGCAAGCCGGTGACAAGGTGGAAGGCGAAGAAGCGCTATTGCACTACAGCTGCCGCTTTTTGCTCCAGCGCGCCGAGCAGGCGTTTGTGGAGATCTTCGATAACTTCCCCAATCGCGTGCTGGGCAAAACGCTGAAAGTGATCGTGATGCCGACTGGCCGCCGCTGGAATCGGCCACAAGATGACTTGGCGCGCGATATTGCCAAGCGCGTCTCCACTCACTCGGCGCTGCGCACCAAGTTATTAGGTAACACCTGGGATAAAGACGACGGTGATGAACGCAATCCACTGGCCCGCTACAACGCGCTGCTGCTCGATTACGACCGCGCCGAAACGCTCTACCGTACGCTTAACAAAGCTTATGCCAAGGGCGAGCTGCCGCAGACGGCGCTTCATCCCGAGCAGCGTGTCGAAGCCGGGCTGGAAAAAGGCCTGATCAGCGAAGAAGACGCGACGTTCATGCGCGAGTTTGAAGCACAAGTGTTGGAAATGCTCACCGTTGACGACTTCGCCTACGACGCATTTGCGAGCGATAAATCGACGCTGATCAACCACAACCCGGAGCCCAGCACGACGATTCCAGCTGCCGCGGCAGAAGCCAACATCAAATAAGGTTTATGTAAAAGGCAATTTGCGTTGACGCACAACGAGCCGGCCCTTCGAGGTCGGCTTTTTTTGCTTCGCGGTCAAAGCGGCCACACCCACAAAATCATGGGAATCGCTACCACCATCACTACCATGGACAGCGGCAACCCCAGTTTCCAGAAATCACCAAAACGGTATCCACCAGGGCCCAACACCAATGTGTTTGATTGATGGCCAATTGGTGTCAAAAACGCGCACGACGCGCTCACCGCTACCACCATCAAAAAGGGGTCTAAAGAGGCGTCAAAGCCCTTAGCTAGGCTCGCGGCAATCGGCGCCATCAGTACGGCAGCGGCGGCATTGTTCACCACGTTGGAAAGCACCATCGAGAGGATAAAAAGTCCGGTTAGCGTCATCACGATTGGCCACTCGCTGCCAAAGTGCAGCAGCGTATCGGCGATCAGCGCCGCACCACCGCTGGTTTCCAGCGCTTGCCCCACCGGAATCATCGTCCCTAACAGCACGATTACCGGCCCATCGATGGCCTGATACGCCTCACGCAGAGGCAAAACCCCCACCAGCAATGACACCAATGCGGCCGTGCTCAAGGCCACTGCCGTGGGCAATATATCCAGCAGCATGGCGACAATGGCTAAGGCAAAAATCGCCACCGAGAAGAACAGTTTACGCGGCTGCCCGAGGTTGAGTTCACGCTTAGCAAGCGGCAGGCACCCAAGTGTGGCCAAACTTTCACTGATTTCGTTTTCACCACCCTGAAATAACAGCACATCGCCCCCTTGAAAGCGAATATCGCGCAGGCGCTGCTTTAGCCGCGCCCCATCCCTCGCTACCGCTACCAGATGTAGCCCAAACTGGTGATGTAATCGCAGCTGGCGGACGCTGCGATTGACCATCATCGAGTCAGTGCGCACAACGGCTTCTACCAGCTGAAG
>JBNJFC010000170.1:0-3316 GCA_051746485.1 Pseudomonadota bacterium | reverse complement strand
CGGCGGGGAGGGTGGCGATACCGGCGATGATGTCGGGATTTTTGATCAACGTAAGGGTGAGCGTGTCGCTATCGTCGCGCTTTTTGATCTTGTGCTCGGCAGCGGATTCGGCGCGGTAATCGGCCACCGCCGCGCAGCCAATGAAAAGCGCAGCAGTCGGCGCGAGGCGCTGGGCTTCAGCGTTCATCTCGGCGGCGGATTCCACGTCGATACGCACGACCCCTTTCGGCGTGGGTAGGCTCACCGGGCCGCTGATCAGCGTGACGTTGGCGCCGCGGGCGGCGGCCTCGGCGGCGAGCGCGTAGCCCATTTTTCCCGAGCTGTGGTTGGAAAGATAGCGCACGGGGTCGAGCGGTTCGCGCGTGGGGCCGGCGGTGATCACCACATGTCGCGCTTTGTTTGCCATAGGAGGCGGGATAAAACGTGTGAATACGGCGTCGACGATGGCGTCGGGCTCGCTCATACGGCCGGGGCCGACATCGCCGCAGGCTTGATCACCCGCATCGGGGCCAATCTGCTGCCAGCCGTCTTTTTCAAGTATGGTGATATTGCGTTGGGTTGCGGGGTGGCGCCACATGGCTTGGTTCATGGCGGGGGCGATGAGCTTGGGCGCCTCACAGGCCAAACACAGCGTGGTGAGCAAATCGTCCGCTAAGCCGTGCGCTATGCGCGCGATGAGGTCAGCCGTTGCCGGCGCAATCAACACCAGATCGGCCCATCGGGCGAGCTCGATATGCCCCATGCCCGCCTCGGCTTCAGGGTCCAAAAGCGAGGTGCGCACCGGCTCGCCAGACAGCGCCTGTAGCGTCATCGGGGTGATGAACGCCTGGGCGCCATCGGTCATAACGACGCGCACCTCGCACCCTGCTTGTTTGAGCAGGCGGATAATCAGCGCGCTTTTATAAGCCGCAATGCCAGCGCTAACGCCAAGTAGCACGCGCTTTCCTGTCAATAACGCCATGTCGGGTGAACCACGCTTATCGGTTGTCGGTTAAAGACAATGATTGAAAGGGGTACCATACCACTGGCGTGCATACCTTGGCAGGCCTAAGCTAGATCAGCAGTGGTCGTCATCAAAGGATCGATACAACAGCAAGGAGAGCCAATGGGCATCAATCACTGGCCTGAGGGTGAAAGGCCGCGAGAGAAACTGCTCACGATGGGGGCGGCGACGCTATCGGATGCCGAGTTATTAGCGATTTTCTTACGCGTGGGGGTACAGGGGCGTTCAGCGGTGGATTTGGCGCGGGACTTGCTCTCGAGTTTCGGCGGATTGCGGCCGCTGTTAGAGGCGGATCAAGACGCATTTTGCGCCGCCAGGGGCTTGGGCAGCGCCAAGTTTGCCCAGCTGCAAGCCACACTTGAGCTTTCGCGTCGCCATCTTGCCAGCCAGCTAGCGCGCGGCAACGCGCTGACATCACCGGCACTGGTGCGTCACTATTTGACCTCGCAGATGCGCCATCTAGGGCACGAAGAATTTGCGGCGCTGTTTCTGGATACGCAGCATCGCATCATTCGGTATGAGTCGCTGTTTCGCGGCACCTTGGATAGCGCCTCGGTTTACCCGCGTGAAGTCGCCAAACGGGCGCTGGAGCTGGGGGCGGGGGCGATGATTTTGGCACATAACCACCCATCAGGCGTTGCCGAGCCAAGCGATGCTGATCGGCGCATCACCGAGCGCTTAAAAGAGGCGCTAGGGCTTTTTGATATTCGTGTGCTGGACCACTTCGTGGTTGGCGACGGTGATGTGGTCTCATTTGCCGAGCGCGGCTGGATATAGTGAACAAGTTATGTGATCATAATGGGCTGTCAGTGGCGTCAGTGTCGCGCGACTGCTCCCGTATTTTTCAGGCCTTAGCCTCTGGATGCTGCGAGAAAAAAGCAAATAGGCGTATTTTTGCTCTTTTGAGGCGGTTTGACTTGCCGCCTGTCAGGTCCTCTGGTATAAAGTGCCCCCTTTAACTTGGGTTGAATATCGGGCTTGGGAAACGTCAGGCGGTTCATCGCGCCAACTGCCTCCCTGCTCCGGTTTGCCCGACAGTTTTGAACAACTCGCCAAGCGGTTGGAGGCTCTCATGTCCAAAGTATGTCAGGTTACCGGCAAGCGCCCGGTATCCGGTAATAATGTATCTCACTCCCAGCGTAAGACGCGTCGTCGCTTCTTGCCGAACCTGCACACCCATCGCTTTTGGGTAGAAGCAGAAAGCCGCTTCGTCAAGCTGCGTGTTTCCACTAAAGGGATGCGCATCATCGACAAGAAAGGCATCGAAACGGTTCTAGCTGACATCCGCAAGCGCGGCGAAGCTATCTAATAACGCAAGGCAGTAAAACTGGGAGAGTTAAACCATGCGCGATAAGATCAAGCTGGTGTCTAGCGCCGGTACCGGCCATTTCTACACCACTGATAAAAACAAGCGTAATACGCCGGATAAGTTCGAATTTAAAAAGTTTGATCCGGTGGTTCGCAAGCACGTGATCTATAAGGAAGCTAAGATCAAATAAGCGTTTTTCGCTGATCGGCTTTCACCGCAGGCGAGAGCGCCTGTTGAAAACCCGGCTACGGCCGGGTTTTTTGCATTGCGAGCAGCTGAGATGCTATCGATACGCTAGTCCCTAGATGGTCCCACTATTCGCGATCGCTATGCCCGAATTGCCAGAAGTTGAAACCACACGGCGCGGTATTGCGCCCTATGTGGAAGGTCAGGAAGTGACCGAGGTAATCGTGCGTCAGCCGAGCCTGCGGGTGCCTGTACCCAAAGATTTGTCCGAGCGGCTGGTCGGCGCCCGCTTTGGCATGCTGCGCCGGCGTGCTAAATACGTGCTTTTGCCCGTGGAAGACGCAGGTCGGCCACAAACACTTATATGGCACCTTGGCATGTCGGGGAGTTTGCGCATTGCTCGCGTGGGCGATCTGCCTAAGAAGCACGACCATATTGATCTTGTGCTCGCAAGCTCGCATATTTTGCGGTATCACGACCCGCGCCGGTTTGGCTTTGTTGACTGGCTGCAAGCTGATGAACAGCGCGACCCACGCCTGGCGCATTTAGGCCCGGAGCCGCTTTCCGAAGCCTTTACGGGCGCACACCTTTACCGCTTGTCACGCGGCAAACGCATGGCGGTAAAGCCGTTTTTGATGGATAACCAAATAGTCGTGGGCGTGGGTAATATTTACGCGGCTGAGGCGCTTTTTTTGGCGGGCATTGACCCGCGCCGTGCCGCCGGGCGTATTTCGCGTGCGCGCTATGAGCGTCTGGCCGCTGCGGCGCGTGATGTGCTTTCGGCGGCCATTACTCAGGGCGGCACCACGTTGCGCGAT
>JBNJFC010000169.1:0-3396 GCA_051746485.1 Pseudomonadota bacterium | reverse complement strand
CGCACCGCGTGCCCGGCGCTTTCCAGTTCGGCGGCAGCGTCCATGGCCAGTGCGACTTCTGAACCCGTGGCGATCAAAATCAGTTCCGGCGTACCGTCGCCGTCTTTCAGCACATAGCCGCCGCGCTGGATATCGGCTAGCTGGGTTTTGCTGCGCGTTTGGTGCGGCAGGTTCTGGCGCGACAGCACCAGCGCTGACGGGCCGGAGTGGCGCTTGAGCGCGGCATCCCAGGAGGCAGCCGTTTCGGCGGCATCGCAAGGGCGCCAGGTACACAAATTGGGCGTGGTACGCAGGCTGGTAAGCTGCTCGATGGGCTGGTGCGTCGGGCCATCTTCACCCAGACCGATAGAGTCATGGGTGAAGACGTAGATCGCTTGTTGCCCCATCAGGGATGCCATCCGCACGGCGTTGCGCATGTATTCCATAAAGATCAGGAAGGTAGCACCGTAAGTGACGAAACCGCCGTGCAGCGCGATGCCGTTCATGATCGCGCCCATGCCAAATTCACGTACGCCGTAGTGCAGGTAGTTGCCGCTGGCATCGTCTGGTGTGATCGCTTTGGCGCCGTTCCAGAACGTAAGGTTAGACGGGGCAAGGTCGGCGCTACCGCCAAGTAGTTCTGGCATTTGCGGGCCAAGCGTGTTGAGCGCAGCGAGCGATGCCTTGCGCGAGGCAATGTTCTCGCCTTTCTCTTGCGCCTGTTGCACCAATGCTTCGCTGGAGAGCTCCGTCGGCAGCTGCCCCTTAATGCGGCGCTTGAACTCGCGCGCTTCGCTGGGGAAGGCCTCGGCGTAACGGCTAAAGCGCTCTTCCCACGCTTGCTGACGGTTTTTACCCGCTTCACGAGCATCCCAGGCGGAGTAAATCGGCTCAGGAATATGGAACGGTGCGTGAGGCCAGTCGAGTTTCTTGCGTGCAGCGGCGACTTCGTCGTCACCCAGTGGCGCGCCATGCGCTTCTTCTTTGCCCTGTTTATTGGGGGCGCCAAAACCGATAATGGTTTTGCAGATGATCAGGCTGGGCTTGTCACTGTTCTGCTTGGCAAGTTCAATGGCCGCTTGAATCTCATCGGGCTTATGACCATCGACGTTAGGCACGACGTGCCAGCCGTAGGCCTCAAAGCGCTTAGCGGTATCGTCAGTGAACCAACCGTCCACCTCGCCGTCGATGGAGATGCCATTGTCATCATAGAACGTAATCAGCTTGCCCAGCTGTTGCGTGCCGGCGAACGATGCGACCTCGTGGGAGATGCCTTCCATCAGGCAGCCATCGCCCACAAAACACCATGTGTGGTGATCGACGATGGAGTGGCCGGGGCGGTTGAACTGTGCGCCCAGCGTTTTTTCTGCCATCGCCATGCCCACGGCATTGGCTAAGCCCTGACCCAGCGGGCCAGTGGTGGTTTCAATGCCCGGCGCGTAGCCGTATTCCGGGTGACCTGCGGTGGGTGAGTGGAGTTGGCGGAAGTTGCGCAGTTGCTCAAGGCTTAAATCGTAGCCGCTTAGGTGCAAAAGCGAATAGAGCAGCATCGAGCCATGACCGTTGGAGAGCACAAAGCGGTCGCGGTCGGGCCATTTGGGGTCTTCGGGGTTATGCTTGAGGTTGTCATTCCACAGCACTTCAGCGATATCCGCCATACCCATGGGTGCGCCAGGGTGGCCAGATTTAGCTTTCTGAACGGCGTCCATGGAAAGGGCGCGAATGGCATTGGCCAGCTCAAAACGGGACGGCATGGGGGTGCTCCTCGCCTGCAAACGGAAATAATAAGGGCGCTATTGTCGCTGACTTCGGCAGCGGCGGCAAATTCTACCGCGCTGTCGAGGGGGGAGAGTCTGGGAAGCACCGCCAACAGCGTGTAAACTCTGCCTCCCAAAGTGGGTTACCCGCTTCTTTATATTATGTGGGCAGGGCACTCCTGCCGTGATTTCCTGCTGATGCTGTATGCCGCAGCCGTCACCCAGAGGGTCAAGAGCGCGATGAGCGAATATTCCCTGTTTACCTCCGAGTCAGTTTCCGAAGGCCATCCCGATAAAATTGCCGATCAAATTTCTGATGCGGTTTTAGACGCCATTATCGCCCGCGACAAACAGGCGCGCGTGGCCTGTGAAACCATGGTCAAAACCGGTGTCGCGATTATCGCCGGTGAGATCAGCACCAATGCCTGGGTGGATCTCGAAACCTTGGTGCGCGAGGTGATTACCGACATCGGCTATACGTCTTCCGACGTGGGCTATGATGGCGCTACCTGCGGCGTAGTGAACCTGATCGGCAAGCAGAGTGTCGATATCGCCCAGGGCGTTGACCGTAGCAAACCAGAAGACCAAGGCGCGGGTGACCAGGGCCTGATGTTTGGCTATGCCACCAACGAAACTGCCTCGATGATGCCGGCGCCGATCCACTACGCGCACCGCTTGGTCGAGCGACAGGCAGAGCTGCGCAAGCAAGGCCTGCTACCGTGGCTACGCCCGGATGCCAAAAGCCAGGTGACCTTCCGCTACGATGCCAGCGGCCAGCCCTGTGGCGTGGATGCTATCGTGCTTTCCACCCAGCACAACCCCGAGATCGATCAAGAAGAACTGCGCAAGATGGTCAAGCATGAGATCATCGATCAGGTGATTCCGGCTGAGTGGCTAGATGAGAAAACGCAGTACCACATCAACCCAACTGGCAAGTTCGTGATTGGCGGCCCGGTGGGTGATTGCGGCTTGACCGGGCGCAAAATCATTGTCGATACCTATGGCGGCATGGCGCGTCACGGCGGCGGGGCGTTCTCGGGCAAAGACCCGTCCAAGGTTGACCGCAGCGCTGCTTACGCTGGCCGCTATGTAGCCAAAAATATCGTCGCCGCAGGGCTTGCCGACAAGTGTGAAATTCAAGTGTCGTACGCTATTGGCGTTGCCGAGCCGACCTCGGTGTCCATCGACACCTTCGGCACGGGCAAAATCGATGACGCCCAGATCGTCAAACTGGTGCGCGAGCATTTCGACCTACGCCCGTTTGCCATCACCAAGATGCTCGACCTGCTACACCCGATGTATCAGCTCACGGCGGCCTATGGCCACTTCGGTCGTGAGCCGTTCGAGCACCGCTACCACTGGGTCAATGATAAAGGTGAAGAACAGGTCGAGACTTTTACCGCTTTTCCATGGGAAAAAACCGACAAGGCCGAAGCATTGCGCGAAGCCGCTGCGTTGTAAGCTTTTTCTTAACGTTATGTAAGAGATAGCGGAAAACGTCAGAAAATGCCCCTTTGGCTCGTGCCGGGGGCATTTTGGTTTCCATCGATGCAAACTACTGGGCTAGGCTGACAGAAATATTCTGGAGGCGATGGCAATGCGGAAGTGGTGCTGGGTGGGAGCTTGGGGAGTCCTGGTGTTGTTGGTCGTGCTTACCGTT
>JBNJFC010000168.1:0-3406 GCA_051746485.1 Pseudomonadota bacterium | reverse complement strand
TGGCTAGGCGCTTCTGGTGCCAAGCAGCACTTCAACCGCACCACTCGTGGCCACGGCGAGCGCTTTGATGGCATTGCCGAGCTGGCGGACACTATTCGCCATAATGCTCAATCGGTGAATCAGGCGTCACAAAAACGCCATACGTTTGTCGAGCAAGTGCTCAATCACAGCCGCCAGGCCGGCAAAGACGCTGAGTATCTCCAAGCAACCGCTGAGCAGAGCTGCAAGACACTACGCCAGGCCAACCAAGATGCCGCCGACGTCAACGCACGCATCCAGCACGTCGCCGATGGCATGTCAGCCGGTCGCGCCCTCACCCAGCAGACGGCCTCCGCGGTCGAGACATTCAGCCAGCAATTTGACGATATTCAAGGCATGGCCGCCAGCATCCAGCACATTGCGACCCAGACCAATTTGCTCGCCGTCAACGCCCGTGTCGAAGCGGCGCGTGCGGGGGAAGCCGGGCGCGGTTTTGCCGTCGTGGCAATGGAGGTCAACAAATTGGCTGATAGCGCCGCCAAGGCCGCGGATGATATTCACCAACGCCTGGACGCACTTTCGGATACCACCTCCCTCGTCACCCAGAAAATGCAGGCGCTGCAGGGGCAAATCGACACCCTTGAAGCCGAAAGCCAGGCCGGCCAACGCGGTGTCGCCACCGTAACGGCAGCGATTGATCACGCCACCGGCGCTGCCGATGAGGCCGCAGGACATGCGATACGCCAAGTGGAAGCGACCAGCGGCGTCATTCGCGATTTGGAGCAAGTACTGGAGGATACCAACAAAGCGATTGAGCGCTCGGCTAACAACCATCAGCTTGCCCATGAGCTTAGCCACATGGCCAGCAATAGCGTGGCGAGCGCAACACCGGCGCCAGCACTGACAATAAAAGGAGGTCAACATGGCATGGCGTGAATGGTTCAACCTCTCTCGGCACGTGGCTAACTGCTCTCAAGCACTGCACGACGCCAACCGTCGGCTTCGCCAAGAAATCGCCGAGCGCCGTGAAGCGCAAGCGCGCGTGGCAAGCCTTGCCCGTTTTCCCGAGGAAAACCGCCAACCGGTTCTGCGCATCGACCAGCGTGGGGAGTTGCTTTACGCCAACAGTGCCGCACGGGTGCTGCTCAACCACTGGCGCTGCGATGACCCAAGCGATCAAGACCCCACCGAGCTGCGCGTGCCTGAGGCCTGGCGGTCGCGCATTGATAGCGCACTAAAGAGTGGCGAACTTGTCGAGGAAGAGACTTACCTTGACCAGCGCTGGCTGTTAATGACGCTTACCCCGCTTGTCGATGCAGGCTACGTCAACCTGTACGGCACCGATATCACCGACCGCAAAGCCTACGAACAGGCACTTGAGCAGCGCAACCGCTACGACGAACTCACCGGATTGATTAACCGCCACGTGCTTTACGACCGTGTTGATCAAGCCTACCGCACCGCCGTTAGCCAGAGCGGCTTCGCGCTCATCGTGTTGGATCTGGAGAATTTTCGCCTGGTGAATAGCTTATTGGGTCACCAAGGGGGCGATGAGGTGCTCGCGGCGCTGGCCAAACGCTTACGCCAGGAGGTCGATGCGGCTGCGACTCCTGCCCGGTTAGACGGCGATACGTTCGCGGTGCTTCACCCGCTCACCACCTCGCTCTCCCGCGTCACGGCAGACGTTGAGCGCTGGCTGAGCGCCCTGGCTGAACCGCTAGAGGTTGACGGCGAGCGCATTGAGTGCCAAATCGCCGCCGGTATCGCCCTTGGCCCGCAAGATGGCGAAGACGCTCGTGAGCTTTTGCGCCACGCCCACTTGGCGGCCCACCGTGCGCGGCAAACCCAGCAGCGCTATCACTTCTTCCTTCACGAACTCAATACCCACCTGCACCAACGCCACCAGCGCTTGCAGGCGCTAAAAGAGGCCATTCACAACGATCTGCTGGTGATGCATTACCAGCTGCAATTCAACGCCGAGGGCATAGCGGTCGGCGCAGAGGCGTTAATCCGCTGGCCCCAGCCGGATGGCAGCATGGTGTCCCCGGGTGAGTTTATTCCCCTGGCGGAGGAAAACGGCCTGATCGTGCCCATTGGACGGTTAGCGCTCACCCATGCCTGCGCGCAGGCGGCTACGTGGCGACAAAGCGGCCATCCGCTGCGCGTGGCGGTCAACTTGGGCGCGGAGCATATCCACGACCCCGAATTGCCGGCATTGATCGAAGATCTGTTAGCGCACTATCAGCTACCCGCCAGCGATTTGGAAATCGAAGTTACTGAAAGCACATTGATGCAGAACATCTCGCATGGCCGTGAGCAGTTACAGCGACTTCGAGCGCTGGGCATTGAGATTGCCCTGGATGACTTCGGTACCGGCCACACGTCGCTGGCGTACTTGCGCGATTTGCCCGCGCAGCGGCTGAAGCTTGACCGGGAATTTGTCGCCGATTTACCCCATAAACCCGATAACCAAGCCATCTGCCGCGCCGTGGTCACCCTCGGACACGCCATGGGCATGGCGGTATTAGCCGAAGGCGTTGAACATGAGGACGAATATGCCTTTCTCAAAACGCTCGGGGTAGACGAGTTTCAAGGCTTTCTGCTGGCCCGACCCGCGCCGAGCCTGCATGTCAGCGAACGCCTAAGGGCGTCAGCACTAGAAACGGTGACTTATTAGCCGCCAACCACTGCCGGAGCGTTTTTATGACACACCTTTTCAATCCCCTTTACAGTGCAACGTATCGGGTCGCGTCGTTTTTTGTCTTAAGCATGCTGCTTACCCTCTCTTTCACTGTCAACGCCGATGAGCACGGCGACTGGCCACAGGAAGGCTGGGAGGTTATTAAAACCGACAAGGGCTACACCCAACTCATAGAAGACCTTCACGAGGCGGTGCTCGAAGCCAACATGTTTGTCGTGACCGAAGCGGGCCCCACAGCAGCGGCCGCCGCACGCGGCGAAACCATTCCTGGTAACCGGGTGATCGGCGTCTTTCGCAATGATTTTGCCGTGCGCATTATCCGCCTAAGCGTACCGGCCATGATCGAGGCGCCGCTGCGTTTTTATGTCACCGAAGCCCCCTCGGGTACCGCGACGCTGGCATGGAAAACCCCAAGTGCCGTTTTTGCTTCCTACGCGCAGGATAGCGACGGCGAACTCACCGAGATTGCCAGAGAACTGGACGGAATTTTCGTCCGTATCGCCGGGCTAGCCACACAGCAGTAACGCCACATAACCGTAAACAAAGCGGCGCAGGCGTTGATGCCTGCGCCGTAGGCTGAGCGCTTAAGTAAAACCAGTGTAACGCTCACATCTCATCGTTGCAGTCGCCTTCCGCTTCGCCGGCAAAACGCGCTCTGGCGTGCACCACGTATGCCGACAGTGCGGCTAAATCATCGGAGTCCCACTCCAAGGGCTCAGCGGCCAT
>JBNJFC010000167.1:0-3424 GCA_051746485.1 Pseudomonadota bacterium | reverse complement strand
CGGATGTTCTGAACGCCCATCTCTTCGCGCAAGAACTTGATGACCTTATCGGCTTCCGGCGTTCCCGCCTTCCACTCGATACCGGCATAGATGTCTTCGGAGTTTTCGCGGAAGATCACCATGTCGACGTCGGCCGGCTTTTTCACCGGGCTCGGCACGCCTTCAAACCAACGCACCGGGCGCTGGCAAACGTAGAGGTCAAGTTTCTGACGCAGTGCTACGTTAAGCGAGCGGATACCGCCGCCTACCGGCGTGGTCAGCGGGCCTTTGATAGAGACAACGTAATCCTTTACGGCTTCCAGCGTCTCTTCCGGCAACCAAGTGTCGGGGTCGTAAACCTGCGTTGCTTTTTCACCAGCGAATACTTCCATCCAGTGAATTTTGCGCTCGCCGTTGTAGGCTTTCTGCACGGCGCTATCGATGGCAATTTTCATTGCTGGCGTAACGTCAGCGCCAATGCCGTCACCTTCGATGAACGGAATGACCGGCTCATTCGGCACGTTCAGCGTGTTGTCGGCGTTGACGGTAATCTTTTCACCGCCTTCAGGAACTACAATTTTCTGGAAACCCATAGAGAACTCCCCTGTCTGATCGGTTCAGTGGAGCGCGGATTGTAGCATCCTACCGACCCGACGGAGTAGCCTTACCACAGCGAACCGTTCTAAAGTCGAGTATCCCACTGTTGAATGACCGATACGATTACTCCCCTATGAGCCACCTTTACCTGCTGCACAAACCCTACCGCGTATTAAGCCAATTCAGCGATACCGAAGGGCGCGCCACATTAGCCGACCACATTGATATTAAAGCGATTTACCCCGCCGGACGATTAGACTACGACTCGGAAGGATTGCTCCTATTGAGCGCCGACGGCGCGCTTATTCATCGCATTGCCCACCCCAAACACAAACAACCCAAGACCTACTGGGTGCAGGTGGAAGGCGACATCGATGAAACTGCACTACAGGCGCTGCGCCAGGGCGTTACGCTCAAAGATGGCCCCACACGCCCGGCGAAAGCGCAGCGGCTAAGTGACCCGGATATGCCCCCACGCCAGCCGCCCATTGACCCTAAACGCCACCCGGTCACCAGCTGGCTTTCACTTACCATCACCGAAGGGCGCAACCGCCAAGTACGGCGCATGACAGCGCACGTAGGCTACCCTACCCTGCGCTTGATTCGGGTTGCTATCGGCCCCTGGCGACTAGACGGCCTGGCGCCAGGTGAGTGGCGACGCGAAGTGCTCCACGCGCCCAAGCCAACGCCCCCGAAGTCACCACATTCAAAGGCTAAACAAAATCACAAGCTAAGGCATAAACGCCGGAGTGCTTCATCATGAGTTTGCATACCACCGTTGCCTGCGTGATTCGCCGCCACGACCGCTACTTAGTGGTGGAAGAGGCACGAGGCGGCTCTGAAACGGTGTTCAATCAGCCGGCCGGACACGTTGAACCCGGGGAAGGCCCGCTCGCGGCGATTGTCCGCGAAGTTCAAGAAGAAACCGCTTGGAAGATCCAGCTGACCGGCTACTTAGGGCTCTACGTTTTCCATACAGCGAGCGGGCTAACGTTTCATAGCCACGGTTTTATCGCTGAACCGTCGCGCTTTCTCGACACACGGTTAGATGACGACATCACGGCCACCCACTGGCTCACCTGGGAAGAGATACACGCCTTAAACGCCCAAAGCCGGCTGCGCAGCCCCTTGGTGCTCACACGTATCGAGGACGCCCAAGCGGGGGCCGTTTATCCGCTCAGCGTCATTCATGAGTCACCCTATTGATAAATCAACCTATTCATGAGCAACCCTATTTTTGCATCGCTTCGCCTTTACACCGCAAGGCTCGAAGCGTATTGGCCGCATCGTGTATAATGCTTACGCATTTATAGCCCACTCCAATCGAGGATGCCCATGACATCCACCCTAGGCAAAGTGATCGTCGGCATGTCCGGCGGCGTCGACTCTTCCGTGTCCGCGCTCCTACTCCAGCAACAGGGGTATGAGGTCGAAGGCCTGTTTATGAAAAACTGGAATGAAGACGACGGCAGCGAATACTGCACGGCCAAAGATGACCTGCTCGATGCCGCGGTGGTATGCAAAAAACTGGGGATTCCCCTGCATACAGCCAACTTTGCGGCCGAGTACTGGGATAACGTCTTCGAGCACTTTTTGGCCGAGTACAAGGCGGGGCGCACCCCCAACCCGGATATTCTATGTAACCGTGAGATTAAGTTTAAGGTCTTTCTCGACTACGCGGAAAAGCTCGGCGCTGAGTTGATCGCTACCGGACACTACGTTCGTCAGGGCATCCGCGACGGGCGCCCGAGACTGCTCAAAGGGCTCGATCCCAACAAAGACCAGAGCTACTTCCTACACGCTGTGCCGGAGGCCGCCATCGCGCGCACCCTGTTCCCGGTAGGCGAGCTGGAAAAGCCCGCCGTTCGCGCTCTGGCCGAGCAACACCAATTAATTACCGCGAAGAAAAAGGACTCCACCGGCATCTGTTTTATCGGTGAGCGCCGCTTTAGCGACTTTCTCAAGCGCTACCTCCCCGCTCAACCGGGCAAGGTGGAAACACCCGAAGGCGATCTGATCGGCGATCACATGGGGCTGATGTATTACACGCTGGGCCAGCGCCAGGGCTTAGGTATCGGCGGTTTGGCCAACTACTCGGAAGCGCCCTGGTACGTAGCCGTCAAAGATTTAGACCGCAATGTGTTAATTGCCGTACAGGGCAAACATCACCCACTACTTTATTCAGATTCACTCGCGACCGAGCCCATGGAGTGGGTGGCAGGCCACCCGCCTGCGCGCGAGGGGCGCTTTACCGCGAAAATCCGCTACCGCCAGAGCGACCGCGCCTGCTCACTTATTAGCCACGATGACGGCAGTGTCGACGTCCACTTTGACGAACCGCAGCGCGCGGTAACGCCGGGGCAGTCACTGGTGATCTACGACGGCGATATCTGCTTGGGTGGCGGTGTCATTCGCACGACTTGGAACGCCCAGGAGGCGGCTGCATGACGACGACAACACCAATTCACCGCGCCCCGGATAATCCCGCCACGCGCCAAGCGCTGGCACTCGCTGGCGTATTTCAAGCCGCAAGCCTGGTGGATGAGCTAGCCCGGACCGGACAAGTGGACCAGCGCGCCTGGGATACCCTGATTCAAGCCACCGTGGACACCAATCCCGAAAGCTTTGAGGCAATATACGGTGGCCACCCCAACAATTTACGCCGCGGGCTGGACATGCTGGAGGCGTTGGTTGGCCGCAAAGAAGCCAACCCGGTGGTGCTGCGCTACGGCTTTTCACTGCTGTTACTGATGAACCAACTCCGCAAAAACAACAACATGATGGATCAGCTCGGCGAAAAGCTCAGCCACGTGCAGCACCAAGCCGAGCACTTCGGTAGCACCCACGA
>JBNJFC010000166.1:0-3436 GCA_051746485.1 Pseudomonadota bacterium | reverse complement strand
CCCCCACATTATTCAGTGCCGTCCTCCTGTTGCTCCCACGGCTGGCTAACTTCGTTTGGCGTGTACTGTGCCATTTCCTCAAGAACCGCGGCATCCTGCTGGCCGGTGGGGTGGGCTACAATATTCTGCTTTCCATCGTGCCGCTATTCGCGTTGTTGGTCGTGCTGTTGACCCAAGTGGTGGATGAACAGCATCTGCTCAGTGTCTTGTCTGTGCAAGTGCGCCACCTGGCGCCGGCCCATGCCGAGGTCCTGCTGGATGCCGTCCGTGACCTACTGGATTCCGGCGATGTGATCGGCATTCTCAGCTTCCCCATCCTGTTGCTCTTCAGCTCATTTGCCTTTCGTATGCTCGAAGACGCCATGGCGATCATATTCCATGCGCCGGAGAGCCCGCACAAAAAGCGCAGCGTCTGGGTATCCGTCATGCTGCCTTACGCCTTCATGCTAGTGCTGGGAGCGGGGCTAATGGCATTGACGCTGGCGGTCACCCTGGCCAGCTCGCTCAATACGATGGTGCTGGCGATTTTCGAGCGGGAGCTGCCGTTGGCCGGGCTTTCCGAACCGGTGCTTAACCTGAGCAGTTTTATTGGGGTGTTTTTGCTGTTCAGTGCCATCTATAAAGTGCTGCCGGTCGTGCGCATTGCGTTACGCCGAGCGGTGGTAGGCGGCTTCGTGGCGGCGCTGCTGTGGGAGGGGGTGCGGCTGCTGTTGGTCTACTATTTCGCCAATCTCTCGTTCGTCAACGCCGTTTACGGCTCATTGGCGACACTGGTGATCGTGCTGCTGAGCCTCGAAGTGGGCGCCATTATCTTGCTGTTGGGCGCCCAAGTGATTGCCGAGCTGGAGCGTAATACCCGCCTTGGCCTGCCATGGTATGTCGACCCCAACCGCCAGGCGATTACCCGGGTCGACTAATCCATGCGTGCTACCGCTACGCCTGTTCTAGGCGCTTAAGCAGTTGCTGACGCCGGTCCTCGCTGATGAACGCTTCGTCGATGGCGTTACGATTGAGTTGTCGAAAGACCGCTTCATCCCAACCAAACGCCTCAGCACAGGCCATATGGTTAGCCAGTAGCCCGCCGCCGAAATAGGCCGGGTCGTCCGAGCTGATGGTGATTTTTAGCTTTTCCGCCAGCAGCTTGGGAAGCGGGTGGTCGCGCAGGTCGTCGACGACTTTCAGGCTCACATTGGAAAGCGGGCAGACGGTCAGCACGGTTTGGCTTTCACGTAAGCGCTGCACCACGGCATCGCTCTCCAAACAGCGTACCCCATGATCGATGCGCTGCACGTCGAGGATATCCAGTGCCTGCTCGATATAGTCAGCGGGCCCTTCTTCGCCGGCATGGGCGACCCGGACAAGGCCTAGCGCTTTCGCGCGCGCAAACAGCGCCTGGAATTTCTCCGGCGGGTTGTCGCGCTCGGCGCTGTCCAAGCCAATCGCGTCGAGAAACTTCCAGTACGGCGCGGCCTGTTCCAGCACGTGAAGGGCTTCGTCGGCGGGCCGGTCGCGCAAAAAGGCCATGATCATTCCGACCGACAAATCGAGCGACGACTCGGCGTCTTGTTTCGCGCGCAGCAAGCCCGCCATGACAACATCTAACGCCACACCGCGCTGAAGGTGCGCTTGCGGGTCAAAATGCATATCAATATGCACAACGCCTTCTGCCCTGGCGCGCTTGAAGTAATCCATCGCCAGGTCATAAAAGTCCTGCTCTGTGCGCAGCACGTTCATGCCTTGAAAGTAGAGATCCAAAAAGCCTTGCAGGTCATTAAAGTGATACGCGGCTTTCGCCTCCGCGACAGTCGCATACGGAAGCGTAATGTTGTTCCGCTTGGCCAGTGCAAACATAAGCTCAGGCTCGAGCGAGCCTTCAATGTGCAAGTGGAGCTCTACGTTGGGTAACTGCGTTAAAAAATCCTGCATATCGGGCTCCTTGCTGACAAAAGGGAAGATGACGTCAGTATTGGTAATCAAAGGGGGTACCGCAAGTGGCTCGCGCAAGGCGGCCTTCAACCGCTAGGCACTTTCCCCCGCAGCGCTTTGGTCTTGCCTTTGCGCGTTTTCGCGTCCACCCGCTTACGCTTGGCAGACCGTGAAGGACGAGTCGGCTTACGCGTTTTTTGCTGTTTTACCGCTTCGCGAATGATCTCGCGCAGGCGATTTAGCGCGTCCTCGCGATTATGCTCTTGGGTGCGAAAGCGCTGCGCTTTGATGATCACCACGCCCTCTTGGGTGATGCGTTGATCCGTCAGCGCCAGTAGCCGTTCTTTGTAGAAGGGCGGCAGACTCGAACGGCCAATATCGAAACGTAAGTGGATGGCGGAGGCGACCTTATTGACGTTCTGGCCGCCGGCGCCCTGGGCACGAATCGGGTGCAGTTCGATTTCCCAATCGCCCAGCTCCACGGTGTTGGAAATGCGCAGCATAGGGCTCCTTTAAAGCGAGCTTATTGACGCCCTCGATGTGAGCGGCGTGATAAACGCGTAGTTTAGCATGCCGCTAAAATCGCAGGTTTCGGGGTTCAGTTCTCTTGTCTACCTGGGGTTGTGGGGTGAATGCGCGGCGCATAGCGCGTAAAATGGCGAACTTTTGCACTTCAACTGGACCCTTCCGTGATCGCAACCGCCAATATCACCATGCAGTTCGGGGCTAAGCCCCTGTTTGAAAACGTCTCCGTCAAGTTCGGCAACGGCAATCGCTACGGCCTGATCGGGGCCAACGGTTGCGGCAAGTCGACCTTCATGAAGATTCTTGGCGGTGACCTGGAGCCGACCGCCGGGCAGGTGATGGTGGATGCCAACGCCCGGCTGGGTAAGCTGCGCCAGGATCAGTTCGCGTTCGAGAACGAGCGCGTCATCGACACCGTGATCATGGGCAACACCGAGCTTTCGCAGGTTGCGGCGGAGCGTGAGCGCATCTATTCGCTGCCGGAAATGAGCGAAGAGGACGGCATGGCGGTGGCTGATCTGGAAGTTCGCTTCGCCGAGCTCGATGGCTATACTGCCGAAGCGCGCGCGGGTGAATTGCTGCTCGGCCTCGGCATCCCTCTTGAACAGCACTTCGGCCCCATGAGCGAAGTTTCGCCAGGCTGGAAACTGCGGGTGCTGCTGGCCCAGGCGCTGTTTTCCGACCCCGATGTCCTGCTGCTCGACGAGCCGACCAACCACCTGGATATCAATACCATCCGCTGGCTGGAAGACGTGCTCAGGGCGCGCAGCAGCACCATGATCATCATTTCCCACGACCGCCACTTTTTGAACAGTGTCTGCACCCACATGGCGGACCTGGACTACGGCGAGATCACGCTGTTCCCCGGCAACTACGACGACTACATGACCGCGGCCACCGCCGTGCGCGAACGCCAGCACGCCGACAACGCCAAGAAGAAAGCGCAGATCGCCGAGCTGCAGCAGTTCGTCAGCCGCTTCTCGGC
>JBNJFC010000165.1:0-3531 GCA_051746485.1 Pseudomonadota bacterium | reverse complement strand
GCGCGAAGAAAGCAAAAAGGTGCTTTCCCGCCTGCCCGGCGCCTTGGAACTGGCGCGCCGCACCGAAGAACACATGAAAGGCATGGTCAGCCCCGCCACCCTGTTCGAGGAGATGGGCTTTCACTACGTCGGCCCCATCGACGGCCATGACCTGGACTCGCTCACCCAGGCGCTGACCCACTTAAGCGAGCTTGACGGCCCGCAGTTTCTGCATATCAAAACGGTGAAGGGCAAAGGCTTTCTCCCCGCCGAGGCCGACCAAATTGGCTACCACGCGATTACCAAGCTGGAAAAACTCGAAGACGCCCAACCGGCACCGCTAGCTAAGTCAGCCGCCGACAAGAAATCGTCGGCTAAGAAACCACCGGCTAAGAAAAAGTACTGCAACGTTTTTGGCGACTGGCTGTGCGATATGGCCACCGTGGATAGCCGCTTGATGGGGATTACCCCGGCAATGCGCGAGGGCTCCGACCTGGTGCGTTTCTCTCAGGAATACCCCGAACGCTATTTTGACGTGGCAATTGCCGAGCAGCACGCGGTAACGCTCGCCGCCGGCATGGCCTGCGAAAACATGAAGCCGGTGGTGGCGATCTACTCGACCTTTTTACAGCGCGGCTATGATCAGCTGATTCACGACGTCGCGGTGCAAGAGCTCGACGTGACGTTTGCCATCGACCGCGCGGGGCTGGTGGGCGAAGACGGCCCCACCCATCACGGCAGCATGGACCTTTCGTATCTACGCTGCGTGCCCGGCATGGTCATTTTAGCCCCGGCGGATGAAGCCGAGTGCCGCGCAATGCTAAGTGCGGCCTACCACCACCCCGGCCCCGCAGCGGTGCGCTACCCACGCGGGACCGGCCCGGGCACCGAGATTCCCGCGCACCTTGAGCCACTCCCCATCGGCCAGGCCGACACCCGGCGCAGCACCCAGGGTGGCGAGGGCACGCGCATCGCGCTACTCGCCTTTGGCAGCCTAAACGGCCCTGCCGCCGAGGTCGCTGAGCGCTTAAACGCCACGCATATCAACATGCGCTCGATCAAACCGCTCGACCGCGACGCGGTGCTCCATGCCGCCGATGAGCACGAGCTATTAGTCACGCTGGAAGAAAACGTGATTGCCGGCGGCGCTGGCAGCGCGGTCAACGAACTCCTTGCCGCCGAAGGGGTTCAAATTGAAGTGTTAAACCTGGGCCTGCCGGATGCCTTCGTCGAACACGGCACTCCCGTCGAGCTTCTGCGCGACTGCGGACTGGATGCTGAGGGGATTGAGCGTGCCATCCGCGCCCGGCTGCCGTAATCTGAGATGTCATTAAGCACGACTCACCGACGCTAGCGATTTCAACGCGTGATCGTTTCAAAATCTGACAAAGCTTCAAGGACTTATAGAGACTGCCATGTTATTTCTGATTATTGTGTTTGCGCTGATCGGCCTTGCCATTGGCGGCCCGCTTGGCTTGCTGATTGGCGGCGGCTTGGGCTGGTGGCTAGGTCGGCGTCTCAAACGCCGTCTGAATGTTGCGCGACAACGCCTTCAAGAGGGCTTTCTCGAA
Organism: Pseudomonadota bacterium; assembly: GCA_051746485.1. Classification (GTDB taxonomy): domain Bacteria; phylum Pseudomonadota; class Gammaproteobacteria; order Pseudomonadales; family Halomonadaceae; genus Vreelandella. The sequence goes on along the minus strand of JBNJFC010000165.1, from coordinate 1,981 downwards.
TCCATTTTCTCGGTAATGGGCTGCCTATGCCAAGCCGACGGCAAAGTCACCGACGGCGAGCTGGGCATTGCTGAAAAGTTATTCGACCAGATGCGCCTGCAAGGTGAACAGCGCGAGCGAGCACGCGCGGCGTTTGAGCGCGGCCGCGCCGACGACTTCGACCTAGACGCCGAGCTTGCCAGCGTGAATCGCCTTACCCGCCACCAGCCCGTCATGCGCCAGGTGTTCCTGCAGGTTCAGCTATCAGCGATTGCTGCCGATGGCGTGCTACACGACAGCGAACACGAGATGATGCTTCGGGTGGCCCGGGGCGTCGGCTGCAGCGAGACCGAAGTGCAGCAAATCGAAGCGATGCTGCACGGCGCCGCCGCCAACTCCCAAGGCGCCAGCGAAGAAGCACTCAAAGACGCCTACCAGGTGCTCGGCGTTTCGGAAGACGCCAGCGATGCCGACATCAAAAAGGCCTATCGCCGCCTGATGAGCCAGAACCACCCGGACAAACTGGCGGGCAAAGGGCTACCCGAAAGCATGCGCGACGTGGCGCAGGCGCGCACCAGCGAGATCGCCAACGCCTATGAGCGCATTTGTAAAGCACGGGAATAACCCCGCGTGACAGGCCGTCAGTAAGCCGCTAGATTGAGGGTTTGCTATGCTTCTCGCTGGCTCCCTTTCAAGCCCCCTGCAAGGAGGCACCATGATCACGCTTTACAGCTACCCCAACTCTCGCTCGCTACGCGCTACCTGGACGCTAGAGGAGCTCGGTGTCGAATACCGTTGCCAGCACGTCGCGTTAGATAAAGGGGAGGGGCAAACACCCGAGCATTTGGCGCGTCATCCCGACGGCAAGGTGCCGGTGCTGGAGGACGGCGAGTTCACGCTGTTCGAGTCGGTGCCCATTTGCCGTTATCTGGCCGAGAAGTATGGTGATGGCGCACTATTACCCCACGACCTCGCCGCCCGCGCGCAGGTCGATCAATGGCTTAGCTTTATCGTCACCGAACTGGAACAGCCCCTGTGGGCTCAGGCCAAGCACCAATTCGCGCTTCCCCAGGAGAAACGCATTCCGGCCGTTTTACCGACCTGTGCCTGGGAGTTTCAGCGCGCGTTGAAAGCGCTAGAGCGGCGCTACCACGGTCAGGAAAACCTGGTCGGCGATACCTTCACTCTGGCTGATCTCTTTCTTACCCACACGCTAACGTGGGCGGCGAGCATGAAACATCGCCTGCCGGAGCCGCTTACCAGCTACCGCGAGCGTCACGCCAAGCGCCCGGCGATGGCCAAAGCCATGGATCGTGAAAAATCCGCCGCTGAGCATTAATATCATCGCCGAACGCTTAGTTGCCGTTAAACACGACCCATCGCTAAACGCTTAAGTCACCGCTGTGTGGGGCAAAACGGTGTGATAAATAGCAAAGTAGTGGCAAACGCTACCGGCGATCACAAACAGATGCCAAATCGCGTGGTTGTAAGGAATCGCGCGGACGGCGTAAAAGATCACCCCCAGCGTGTAGGCCGCCCCTCCGGCGGCCAGCAAAAAGATGCCGGTTGACGATAAACTGGCCGCCATCTCTTCGGATGCCAGCACGATCATCCAGCCCATGAGCAGGTAGATCACCACGCGTAATACCGCAAAACGCTCGGGCCAAAGCAGTTTTCCACTAATGCCCACCAGCGCCAGCCCCCATACGGCGGCAAACAACACCCATCCCGTGGTACCGCGCATATTAACGAGCAGAAACGGCGTGTAAGTCCCGGCGATGAGTAGATAAATCGAGCAGTGATCAAGTAGCTTAAAATGTCGTTTCCAGCGCTGGAGCGGCGCACTGTGATACAGCGTCGAGGCGGTATAAAGCAGTATCAGCGTCGTGCCGTACAGGCTTAGGCCAACCATCTTCCACGGGTCGACATGACTCGCCAAGCTCGCGGCTACCAGGAGTACCGCCATTCCCACCAGGCTAAGCACGGCACCGATGCCGTGGCT
>JBNJFC010000164.1:0-3611 GCA_051746485.1 Pseudomonadota bacterium | reverse complement strand
AGAGCGATGAGGCCGTTAACACGCCGCCAAGCAACCCGGCCGGACAGATCAAGCCCGAAGGATTAATGCAGATGATGATGGGAGAAGGCGTCGGCGTTGATGTTTGTGCCATCTACCTGCCGAACTCTGATTATTCTGAAGACGACTTGCGTGAAGGCGTCGGTGTTGCCGCGCCGGGGCCGATGGCTGAGATGATGCGTGATCCGTCGATCCCGGTGTATAGCTTCTAACGTTTTTTAGGCGATATCGCCCTCACTGTTATGTCGGTAAATGCAGCAAACACCGCCCGAGCGTTTCTCTTTGGTAGACGTTCGGGCGGTGTTGTTTTATGCATAGGATTTAATAGTGCAAAATAATATAAATATATAACGTTATTTGAGCTATACTTATGTCAGCGCACCTTGCTCGGTGCATCCAACGTTTATTCGGAGGCGATATGACCGCTCCATTGGTGACTCACTTTTTCGATGAACCGACCAACACGTTCAGTTACGTGGTCCAAGACCCCAACAGCCAAGCCTGTGCCATTTTGGATTCGGTGCTCGATTTTGATTATGCGGCGGGTCGCACGGATGTGCGCTCCGCTGACGAGATTATTGCCTTTGTGCGTGAGCACAATCTCGAGGTTGAGTGGATTTTGGAAACGCACGTGCACGCTGATCATCTCTCGGCAGCGCCGTATCTCCATGAGACACTCGGCGGCAAGACGGGAATCGGTGCCAACATCACCGTGGTGCAGGATGTTTTTGGTAAGGCGTTTAATGCCGGTACCGAGTTCGCCCGCGATGGCAGCCAGTTTGATGCCTTATTCGAAGAGGGTGACACTTTCCAAATCGGTGGTCTTGAAGCGCGCGTGCTGCATACGCCGGGCCATACGCCCGCCTGCTTGACCTATGTGATCGGTGATGCCGCTTTTGTCGGCGATACCCTGTTTATGCCGGATTATGGCACCGCGCGCTGTGACTTCCCCGGGGGTGACGCGCGAGCCCTCTATCGCTCGATCCAAAAAGTGCTCGCGTTGCCTGGGTCTACCCGCTTGTTTATGTGCCACGACTACAAGGCGCCCGAGCGTGATACCTACCAACACGAAACCACCGTCGCCGAGCAGCGCGCGGCAAACGTGCATGTGCGTGATGGGGTTAGCGAAGAGGCATTCGTCAAGATGCGTTCAGAGCGAGACGCTACCTTGGGGATGCCGCGGCTTATTATTCCGTCGGTACAGGTCAACATGCGGGCGGGCGAAATGCCGCCGGCTGAAGATAACGGCCAGGTGTACCTCAAAGTGCCGATCAATAAGTTTTGAGCCTGTCTCTTTTTTATCCGCTAGGTGTTAAACGCAAATATGGCGAGGCAATGCCGTGAACCCTAAACGCTATCTGCCTATTTTTCAGTGGTTGCCGCACTATCAGCGCAGCACCCTGACGCGAGATTTGTTGGCGGCGGTGATTGTGACGATCATGCTGATCCCGCAGTCGCTGGCGTATGCCATGTTAGCGGGGCTGCCAGCCGAAGTGGGGTTATATGCCAGCGTACTGCCGCTGGTGGCCTACGCGATCTTTGGTACTAGCCGGACGCTAGCCGTGGGGCCGGTGGCGGTGGTATCGCTGATGACGGCAGCGGCCTTGGGCAATATTGCTACGCCAGGAAGTGCCGAATACGTGGGTGCCGCGCTGGTATTGGCGCTGCTCTCGGGGCTCATTTTGACCTTAATGGGTCTGGCCCGACTGGGTTTTCTGGCCAACTTTCTCAGCCACCCGGTGATCTCCGGCTTTATTACTGCGTCTGGCTTGATCATTGCGGCGGGGCAGCTGCGTCATCTACTGGGCGTGGAAGCGAGCGGTCATAACATGGTGACGCTGCTCACCGGGCTTTTGAGCCAACTGGGCAATATTCATCTTCCGACGTTACTGCTCGGCGGCGGCAGTTTGGTGTTTCTTTACGCAGCGCGGCGCTGGCTGAAAAAAGGCCTTTTGAACGTGGGCGTGGCGTCTGGCGTTGCCGACATGTTGACCAAAGCCGCCCCCATCGTCGCGGTCGCGGCAACCACCCTGATTACCTGGCATTTGGGATTGGATCAACGCGGCGTCGATGTGGTGGGCGATATTCCCGCTGGGTTGCCGCCCATTACGTTGCCGGGGTTTGAGCTGGGTCTGTGGCGAGATTTGTTAATGGCAGCGGTGCTGATCAGTATCGTGGGGTTTGTCGAATCGGTATCGGTGGGGCAGACGTTGGCGGCAAAACGTCGCCAGCGTATAGACCCCAACCAAGAATTGATCGGGTTGGGCAGTGCCAATTTGGCGGCGTCTTTTTCCGGTGGTATGCCGGTTACCGGCGGCTTTTCCCGATCGGTCGTCAACTTCGATGCGGGCGCGCAGACACCCGCCGCGGGAGCCTTTACCGCCGTGGGTATCGGCGTGGCGGCTCTGGTATTAACGCCCCTGATTGCTTATTTGCCAGTGGCGACACTGGCCGCGACGATCATTGTTGCCGTGCTTAGCTTGGTTGATTTTCCCGCTTTGGTACGCACTTGGCGCTACTCGCGCAGCGATTTCGCTGCCATGTTGGCGACGATTCTCGTCACACTAGTGAGTGGGGTGGAAAGCGGGATTTTAGCCGGCGTCGGGCTTTCGTTGGCGTTACACCTCTACCGTACCAGCCGCCCGCATAGCGCGGTGATTGGCCGGGTGCCAGGGAGCGAACATTTTCGTAACGTTGAGCGTCACCACGTCGAAACCGCGCCTCACCTGTGCATTTTGCGCGTTGACGAAAGCCTCTATTTTGCCAATGCGCGCTATCTTGAAGATACGGTGATGGACGAGGTGAGCCGTCAGCCCGACGTCAAACACGTGGTGCTGGCCTGCCAAGCGGTGAACGTCATTGATGCCTCAGCGCTTGAAAGCCTGGAAACCATCAATCAGCGGTTGGACGATGCCGGTGTGGTGCTGCACTTGGCAGAAGTGAAAGGACCCGTGATGGATCGTCTGCAGAACACCACGTTTTGCCAGGACTTAACCGGTTTTGTTCATTTGAGTACCTTTAGCGCGTGGGTAGCGCTGACGCAGCCTTCCAACGCGGTATACCCCGAGCAGTCCGCTTGCCCTAATGCGCGAGCGTTGACGCTGGAGGACGATTTCCCCGAGGCGGCGCCAAAAGTGGCGCCCGCTTAGGCCTGTCCGCAAAATCTAGTAGCAACCTTTTAGGAGATAGACGATGAAAACGAACGTAGGTGGTGTCGATAAAATTGCTCGTATTGTTGTGGGGGCTTTGCTCATCCTTCTCGCCTTAACCGGCACCGTTGGTGCCTGGGGTTGGATCGGTATTGTGCCGCTTGCAACGGGCCTGTTTAACTTCTGCCCGCTTTACTCGCTGATAGGCGTTAATACCTGTAAGACGAAGTAGTCGTCATCGCAGGAAAATCATTGCAAGAAAGTTATCGCTAATATCGCGAACTAGCGCCCGTTAAAAAGGAGAAAAGCGTGGATTGGACAGCAAGCCTGCAAGGGCTGGTTGGTGGCGTTCTGATTGGCTTCTCAGCGGTTTGGCTGATGGGAACCATGGGGCGTATCGCCGGGATAAGCGGCATTGTGGGTAACTTGATTACCCAGCGGCCG
>JBNJFC010000163.1:0-3617 GCA_051746485.1 Pseudomonadota bacterium | reverse complement strand
GTCGCTCTGCGAGCGACGCGCTATCCCTCCCGGCGCTAAAGCAACCGGGTTTCCCGCGCAAAACAGATGAAAGCGAAACACAGCCCCGCACAGCAAAACGCCGCTGGCTACCATGACGTAACCAACGGCGTTTTACGATTAGCGAATCACACTAAAAAATCAGTTAGAACGTTTCCCAGTCATCATCGTCGTTTTGCGTGACATGCTGCTGCTTAGGCCGCGAGCGATGCGCACCTTGCGAGCTGGTGGGTGCGTTGGACTGATGTTCGCCGCCGCCCAGTGCTGGACGCCTTAGCCCATTGGATGATGACGCCAAGGCCGGGCTTGCACTAGTAGCACTCAGCTTAAAGAAGGCCACCGCGTTGGCCAAATCACGCGCCTGCTCTTCCATAGAAGACGATGCATTCGCCGTCTGCTCAACGAGCGCAGCGTTTTGCTGAGTGACATCGTCCATCTGGTTAATCGCCGTATTCATCTGCTCAATGGCAGAGCTCTGCTCGGTGGACGCCTGGCTCACTTCTTCCATCAGGTCAGACACCTTGCCGATATTGGTGACGATCTGCTTCATGGAGTCACCCACGGCTTCTACTACAGTGCTGCCTTGCGAGACGATTTCATCATTTTGCACTATCAACTCTTGGATTTGCTTTGCCGCATCAGCACTACGTTGCGCCAAGCTGCGCACTTCCTGAGCGACCACGGCAAAGCCACGTCCCTGCTCACCAGCACGCGCGGCTTCCACCGAAGCGTTAAGCGCGAGAATATTGGTTTGGAAGGCAATGCCATCGATCATCGTCACAATGCCGCTGATCTTCTCCGAGCTATCGGTCAACTCGTGCATTTTGCCCACCGCCTCGGTTACTTTTTCGCCGCCCTGGCTTGCTGAGGTGCTAGCGGTGTGAGCCAGCTTGTTCGCCTCGCCGGTATGCTGGGTGTTGTTCTTCACCGTCGCAGCGACCTGTTCCATACTCGCTGCCGTTTCTTGCAGGCTGGAGGCCTGCTGCTCGGTACGCTGCGAGAGATCTATATTGCCCGTGGAGATTTGCGAGGAAGCGGTCGAGATGGCATCGGCGGAGGATTTAATATCGCCAATCAACGAGTGCAACTTGGTCTGCATATCTCCAAGCTCCATCAGCATATCGCCGATCTCATCGCGGTGTGAGGTGTCGATAGAGCGGGTTAAGTCTCCCTCTGCCATGGCGTGGAAGTGCTTACGTGCCATCGCCAAAGGCTGGGTGATACGCCGAATTAACAGCCACCCCATAATGCTGCCCAAGATAACGGCCACGATCAGCGTCGCAATCATCAGGTTGCGCATGAAGTTTGCTTGCGACTCAGCGTTGCGGTACTCGGCTTGCGCGGCCTGTTCTTCCAGCTCGATAAGCCGGTTAAGTGTTTCGTCCATTTGACGGTAAGCGGGCAACGCCTCGGTAAAGGCTTTTTCGTTGGCAGCATCGTAGTTGCCGGTGGAGTACATCGGCATAATAGGCGCAACGGATCCTAGGAGCTGACGATAATCTTCCATGAACTGGTCAGCAACTTCTTGAATTTCAGGCGGTAAATCATGCGCTGTCAGCTCCTGCCAGTGAGAGTCGATTTCCGACAGGTTCATCACGATATTGTCCATGTGCATCTGCACTTCGTGATTGTGTAAATCGCTTACGGGAAGGATGGGATCATGCTGCCCCGCCAGCGCCAACTCCATGACCATATCCTTGGCATGTTGGTTGAGGGCGGCAATACGCTGAGTGTCACGCAGGTTGTTTTGATAAATGGTGTCGACCGAACGGTTCGCTGTCATCATGCCACTAAAGCCCATGGCACCAACAAGCAACATCAATACCAACATCACGCCGATCACAGTGATCAGACGCGCCTTTATCGTTATGCGCATTTTTACTCCTCGTGCCGATAATGCGGCGATGGGGTGGACACTCAGCCTTTTAGACTCGTTTAATCTAATACGTTGTTGTCAATCATTGTACGTTTTTTGCAGAACACATTTCACCCGCTTGGTTGATGCATATCAACGGATCTCATGATTTTGCCATGCCAGCTTACTAAAGCGATAAGCAAAACGTCATAGGCCTTGGGTATCAGCGCACAACTATTGCAAGCACATTATTCCCAAACACCTTATTCCAAACACCTTGGCGATTATCATCAATGCGTCTATGGTGATGTTACTTTTATACCCTCAGCGCATACGCGCTACTCCATAGGAGCGATTGCATGCCGCATAACGCGTTACTTAGCCCCCTTCAACTCGGGAGCTTGAGCCTTCCCAATCGGGTAATTATGGCGCCGCTAACCCGCGCACGTACGCCCGACAGCATTCCCGGCAAAATGCAGCAGGCCTACTACGGCCAACGCGCTGGTGCTGGCTTAATCATTAGCGAAGCCACTAACATCTCCCCCACTGCCCGCGGCTACGTTTACACGCCAGGCATCTGGACCGACCCACAGGAAGCCGGTTGGAAAGACGTCGTCGACGCGGTACACGCCAAGGGCGGTCGCATCGCGTTGCAGCTATGGCACGTAGGCCGCGTCTCCCACGAGATGGTTCAGCCCGATGGCCAACAGCCCGTGGCCCCCAGCGCCTTAAAAGGCGAAGGCGCGCAGTGTTTTGTCGAGTTTGAGGATGGCACCGCAGGGCAGCACCCTACTAGCACGCCGCGCGCACTTGAGACTGATGAGATCCCCGGTCTCGTCGAAGATTACCGTCAGGCCGCCATACGCGCCAAGCGCGCCGACTTTGATATGGTGGAAGTCCACGCCGCCAACGCGTACTTGCTCAATCAGTTCCTCGCCACCGGCAGCAACAAGCGCACCGATCAGTACGGCGGCTCGGTTGAAAACCGCGCGCGCTTCCCGCTGGAGGTGGTCGATGCGGTCGCGGAGGTCTTCGGTGCCGACCGTGTAGGCATTCGTTTAACGCCCTTTATCGAGCTTTTCGGCCTGACCGACGACGAACCCGATGAGATGGCCTTCTACTTAGCAGAACAGCTTTCTAAACGCGGTTTGGCATATATTCACCTTAACGAGCCCAACTGGGCCGGCGGCGATATTACCTTCCCCGAGGGGTTTCGCGAGCAGCTGCGCAGGTGTTTCAAGGGTACTATCATTTATTGCGGCAAATACGATGCCGATAGCGCCACTCAGCGCCTGGAGGAAAACACCGCCGACGCCGTGGCATTTGGTCGCCCCTATATTGCCAATCCGGATCTCGCCGAGCGATTCCGCGTGAGCGCCAAGCTCAACGAACCGGATCATACAACCTTCTACGGCGGGGATGAGACGGGTTACACCGACTACCCGTTTATGCATAACGGTTATGATCGCTTCGAGTGATACTGTCGCGCCAAGTCCAAAAGCACCACACACGTGGTGCTTTTTTACTACCTACAATATTGATTGACTCCCTATACAGGGAATTATCCTGATAACCTAATAATAACCCGATGCCGCATAGGGACTTACAGCATCGTTTCCGCTCACGTGTTTCGCACAGGAGACGTCAATGGACAACCCGTTAGTGGCAGCGCTAGCACTGAGTTCGCTGGTGTTAGGCATCGCGGCGATAGCCCTACTCGTTTACATAGCGATGCCGAGTAGAC
>JBNJFC010000162.1:0-3625 GCA_051746485.1 Pseudomonadota bacterium | reverse complement strand
CCGATTAACCAAACTGGTTCATGGTGTTGTCTTTACCGCCCGCTTTAAGCGCGGCGTCACCGTGGAAGAACTCTTTGTGGTCGTCACCGATGTTGGAGCCGGCCATGTCCTGGTGTCTAACGGTGGCGATACCTTGACGAATTTCCTGACGCTGTACGCCTGCCACGTAAGCCAGCATACCTTCGTCGCCGAAGTAGCCCTTGGCCAGGTTGTCGGTGGACAGTGCCGCGGTGTGGTACGTCGGCAACGTGATCAAGTGGTGGAAGATACCCGCTTCGCGAGCGCCGTCACGCTGGAAGTTACGTGTCCACTCGTCGGCCAGCTTGCCAAGTTCGGTGTCGTCGTACTCGGGTGCCATCAGCTTTTCGCGCTCGTAGGCAGAAACGTCTTTGCCTTCTTCCTTCCAGGCGTCGAACACTTGCTGGCGGAAGTTGAGTGTCCAGTTGAACGACGGCGAGTTGTTGTAGACCAGCTTGGCATCCGGGCAGACTTCGCGGATACGGTTAACCATACCGGCAATTTGGCCGACGTGGGGCTTCTCGGTTTCGATCCATAGAAGGTCTGCGCCGTTTTGTAGGCTGGTAATGCAGTCCAGCACGACGCGGTCTTCACCGGTACCCGGCTTGAACTGAAAGAGGCCAGAAGCCAAGCGCTTGACCTTGACCAGCTTGCCGTCTTGCTTAATCACCACGTCGCCATTGTTGATGTCGGAGGCGCTAGCGATTTCGTCGCCATCGAGGTAGCTGTTGTACTGGTCGCCCAAATCGCCTGGCTCGTTGGTGACGGCAATTTTCTGGGTCAGGCCGGCGCCGAGTGAGTCGGTGCGAGCAACGATGACGCCATCTTCCACGCCTAGCTCCAGGAACGCGTAGCGAACGGCGTTGATCTTGGCGATGAAGTCTTCGTGCGGCACGGTCACTTTGCCGTCCTGGTGGCCACACTGCTTCTCGTCGGAGACTTGGTTTTCCAACTGGATGCAGCAGGCGCCGGCTTCAATGAACTTCTTGGCCAGCAGGTAGGTCGCTTCAGCATTACCGAAACCAGCGTCGATGTCGGCGATGATCGGAACAATATGCGTCTCGTAGTTATCGATCTTACTGATCAGCTCTTGCTCTTGTGCCTTGTCACCGGCTTGCTGCGCGTCATCCAGCGCACGGAACAGGTGGTTAAGCTCCCACGCATCGGCTTGCTTTAAGAAGGTGTAGAGCTCTTCGATCAAGTCAGCCACCGAGGTTTTCTCGTGCATAGACTGATCGGGAAGCGGGCCAAACTCAGAGCGTAGGGCGGCAACCATCCAGCCGGAGAGGTAGAGGTAGCTACGCTTGGTGGTGTTAAAGTGCTTTTTGATGGAAATCAGCTTTTGCTGGCCGATAAAGCCGTGCCAGCAGCCCAATGACTGAGTGTACTTCGAGGTATCTGCATCGTAAGCCGCCATGTCTTCACGCATGATCTTGGCGGTGTAGCGTGCGATGTCCAGACCTGTGTGGAAACGGTTCTGACTACGCATGCGGGCAGCGTATTCGGGCGTTATATTATCCCACTTGCCGCCTTGTGCTTCACGCAGTTGAGCGAGTGCTTTGATTTCGTCGAGTAGTCCAGTCATGAGCTTTCCCTCAGGGTCGTGATGGTGAATCGCAGGTCAGCGGTTATTTATGCTGCACCTGCGAAGTTGATACCAGCATCCCCGATTCCTGCGGCACTGTCTTTAAATAAAAAGTCTAACGTGGTGCTGCCGCGTACCGAGGTTTACTGGGCAGGCCGGGTGGCGCTGCGATGGACCTACTATCCCTGATTCTTTGCAGTGCAACAATTGCCCCTTGGGGGCAGACAACGTTGTAACCCGACTACACTAAGGGAGCGCATGCGTTAAATCGGTAGTCATGCTTCCAAGCCGTTATTCCTCGTCATCCGCTGACTGCCAGTAGAGGCTGCCAGTATTGACCAGTTTAGTGAGAAGATCGTTGGCGTCTGGCAGATCGAGGACATCGCTATGAAGTGGGCTGGGATCGGCCAAGCGCTGTGCAAGTGCCTGGGTGCAGGTGTAGCCATCACCGTCGACAAACAGCGTGGTAACGTCATTGTCAGTGCGCCATGCAAAGCGTGATCCTGGGGCGTGATGTAAAGGCGCTTCTTGTAGCGCGGCAACAAGCTCAGCGTCGGTGAGCGGTGGGTCGTTGGGGATTAACTGATCCACGTATTTGGGCTGCGTCATTACGCGACCAAACCATTGGCTCATTTGTGCCGGGTTATCCAGCGTATCAAGGATCAGTTTGCGCATTCGCTCAAGGGCGGCATCATCAAGTTGGCTAGCATCCTCGGCCGGCGCCATCCCAGCATCGCTGTAACGGCGCGAGGGCGGTAGTTGTTCGCCGAGGTAGTCAGCGTACGAGGTGATCGCTTCGTCAGCAGAGGGCGCGCGAAAACCCAAGGAAACGGTCATGCAATCATCGGATTGGCTGACGCCGTGGTGAGCCCAGCCCGGCGGCAAATAAAGCATATCACCCGCTTCTAACACCCAATCTGAACCTGGTTCGATCTCAAATTCCTGCAAAATGCGCAGATCAATACCGGGGATGATGGGGGCGTCATCCGGCACCTTATGGCCGAGTTGCCAACGCCGCTCGCCGCTGGCTTGTAGCAAAAAGACATCGTATTGATCGACGTGAGGGCCAACGCTGCCGCCCGGTGGCGCGTAGCTAATCATGATGTCGTCAAGGCGCCAGCGGGGGAGAAAATCAAACGCTTCCATCAGTGATGCGACAGACGGCACATAATGATCCACCGCTTGCACCAAAAGGCTCCAGTTTTCTTCGGGTAGGCGCTCAAAAGTGGCGTCATCGAAGGGGCCGTGTGAAACCTGCCACGGGCCATCGGGGCCATTTTCTTCCACCAGTCGTGCTTCGATGCCTTCCTCGCAGGCGAGCCCGGCAAGTTCATCCGGGTCTAGCGGGGTTAAAAAATCCGGAAAAGCACCGCGGATCAGCAGCGGCTTCTGTTGCCAATATTCGGCCATAAATTCGGCCGGGGTTAAATCGCCCAGCAGCGTCAGCGGCGTGTCGCGATGGCTCATGGCGGTATCCTTTCAAAAGAAAATAGTGGCGAATAACGAGAGCGCTTACAGCGTGTTAAGCTCAGCAATCAGCGCTTTGGCCTGGGTTTCGGCGTTGCCGATATAGCGCGCGGGGCTAAGCGCTTTTAATTCGTGTTTAACATCGTCCGGGAGCGCGAGGGTGTCGATAAAGGTAGCAAAACCGACTTGATCAATGCGCTTGCCACGTGTCAGCTCTTTGAGTTTTTCGTAAGGCTTTTCAATGCCGTAGCGGCGCATGACGGTTTGAATCGGCTCGGCTAGGACTTCCCAGCTGTTATCCAAATCGGCTGCCAGGCGCTCAGGGTTGGCTTCTAGCTTGCTAATACCTTTGAGCGAGGCGTGATACGCAATTATACCGTAGGCGAGACCAACGCCTAAGTTACGCAGTACCGTGGAGTCAGTGAGATCGCGCTGCCAACGTGAAATCGGTAGTTTTTGTGCCAAGTGGCCCAATACAGCGTTGGAAAGCCCCAAATTGCCTTCGGAATTCTCGAAGTCGATGGGGTTGACCTTGTGCGGCATGGTGGAAGAACC
>JBNJFC010000161.1:0-3639 GCA_051746485.1 Pseudomonadota bacterium | reverse complement strand
ATCAAGGTAGCGTACTTTCCAGCGGTGCTAAAAGCGACGCGACTTGGTCAGGGTCGAGCAGCGCTTGGGCGACGGCTTCAATGTCTTCGGCCAGGGGGCGGTCGCCTTCCAATGCGGCAGCATGTTGGCGTACCCATTGATATAGCGCGTTTGTGGCGGGGCTTAACGACTCACGACCGGTGATATCCACACCTTGTGCCAGCACCAAGGCCTCGATCGCCAATACCTGATAAAGCTGGGTAAGGCTGGTGCCGACGCGCCTTGCCGCGATGGTACCGAGCGGCACGATATCTTGGTTATCCGCGTTAGTGGGTATCGATTGAATGGAAGCGGGCATGGCATGACTGCGAAGCTCCGCCACCAGCGACGTAGCACTGACCTGAGCGCCCATAAAGCCGCTGTGTAGCCCAGTATCGCGCGGCTGCATAAAAGCGGGCAGGCCCTGGTTTCGCGCCGGGTCGGTAATACGGGCGATGCGCCTTTCACTATAAAGCGCCATCTGCACCACGGCGTTATTCAAGTGATCGCTGGCGAAGGCGAGATGCTGACCAAAGAAGTTACCCCCATGCAGAATTTCGCCATCATCGGGGAACAGCAGTGGATTGTCGCTGACCGCGGAGAGTTCAGTTTCCACCGTTTTGGCGTGCTGCGTGCAGACATCCCACACGGCGCCCAGCGCCTGTGGGGCACAGCGCAGCGTGTAGGCATCCTGAGGTAGCGCCTGATCGCGCGAGACTCCGTCCATTGAGCTGGGCAGCGTCGTTGTTTCCAGTGGTTTAAGCGCCCGGCTCTCGGCCGACAGAACCCACAGCCAGTGATGAAGTTGCTGTTGCCCAGGATGCAGGCGCACGGCACCAATGAGTGGATGAAACGCCTCGCGGTGGCCTTTCAACAATTCGGCATAGAGCAACACCATCAACGTGCTAATTTTCACTGCCCGCTGCGCCCGCACCGCATTGAGCGCGGCAATACCGGCCGTCACGGAGGTGCCGTTGACCAGAGCAATCGCATCTTTGTGAGTGAGTATCAGCGGTGCAATCCCCAACTGTTCGTGCGCCTCTGCGCTCGCGATCCAAGGGCCGCCGTTCATGCTAACGCGCCCCTCCCCGCTTAACGCTCTGGCAAGATGCGCCAGCGGTGTTAAGTCGCCGCTGGCGCCGACAGTGCCACGCGCGGGGATTTCCGGCGTTAGGCCTTGCTCCAGCCAAAATAGCACCCGATCAACCATCGCCGGGCTCACGCCTGAATGGCCCTGGCAGAGGCTGATCAAGCGGGCCGTCATCAGCGCGCGCACCTGATCGGTGGCTAACGCCTCACCCACGCCACTGCAGAGGTGATACACCAGGTTTTGCTGCAAAAGTGCCGACTGTTCCGGGGCAACATAGGTACTCGCCAGCGGTCCGTAACCGGTGGTGACGCCATAGATCCGCTGACGAGACGCAATACGTTCAAGCAAAAATATATGGGCTTTTTCCAGCTGTAGGCGCTCGGCGGGCGAAAGCGTCACGGTGTCTCGCGCGAGTGCCACGGCTTCGAGCCGCTCAAGGGTGAGAAATGTCAGCATGCAATGTCCTTTTCATGTGTCCCTACTTGAGCGGCGCGGGTGGCGCTACCAATCGGTTACCTTGCCCATGGCATTGATGGGCAGCGCGTCGCCGTAGGTAATGGAAACCGGTCGCTTGGCGGCAGGCCACTCGTGGAGCATGGCGTCGATGCGCTCGGCGACGTCGTTGTGTGAGGAATTCGTTGGTACCACGAAGGCTTTGAGACGCATCTGACCGTTTCCGGCCCGAGTCGGTCTCACCGCACACTGACGCACCTCGGACAGGGCTTCCATCTCGCGAGCAACCTTGGCGGGACTGACGTTGACGCCGCCAATCGATACCACATCATCGTGTCGTCCCCCCAAGGTAAAACGGCGCGTATCTTCCCATTCAACACGGTCAGGCAGACTCACCGCATGATCGCGCGCGTCTGCCGCTATTAACGTATCAGCTGTTGCTTTTTGCCAGTGGGGAAGCAGCGTAAAAGGCGCGTCATGGCGAAAACGCGTGGCCACACCACCAGTCTCTGAACTGCCGTAGATTTCCATCACCGCCGCCATGTTCCGGCGCGAGAGGGTTTCGGCCACGTCGTCCGGTAGTGGCGCGGTTGAACTCACCCCAAGCACATTCGAAGGCCAGTCGGTGCGCGCCTTAGCGAGATACGCCCAGCGCGGCGGCACGGTGACGACGACATCGCCTTCCAATAGCGTGGGGAGCGTTTTATCGGCGATAACCACGTCTGTGTCATTGAAGGCGGGATAGGCCACGCCCAGCATGAAACCGTAAAGATGGTGCAAAGGTAGCCACGTCACCACGCGCTTGGGCGTGATGCGCTCGCCAATACGCTGGTGCAGCGCTTGCGCTTCAGCCTCGATATCCGCCCAACGGTGGTGGCAAACTTTAGGCTCGCCGGTACTGCCCGAGGTGCGAAAAACCAAGCCGGAGGTGTGCGCCACTGCTTGTGCAATCAGCGCTGTCCAAGCCTCCACGCTTTCCTCCATGAGCAAACGGTCTTCCACGCCGGTCTCATGCAAGCAGAAAAACTCCGCCACGCTCGATGCCAAATAGAGACGCTCCAACGAATCAATCGCAGGAGCGTCGGGCAGGGACAACAGCGGAGCCCCCCGATAAGCACTGAGTTCAGACTGCAATAACGAACGCAGTAACGGGCGAATCAGCGTCGGGGTCATCCATGTTGGCACGGATTACGCTCCTTCAAATAAACGAACGAAAAATGAACAGGGAGGGCGTTTAGAGCCGCTTAACAAAGACCCAATACGTATCGCCAGAAATGGCTTTTTTCATGTGCACCTTCACCTTGGTCGGCTGCATTTGATAGTCAAATACGTATTCGAACATCGTGTTGAGATTGCCGCTTTTCACCCCGTCTTTAAAGCGACCTTCAAACTCTTTGCCTTGGGTGCAGGGTGCGACTTCTTTAAAAAAGTTCTTACCAATCACGCTTTTGGGGTCGCGACCGGTGATGCCCCCTTCTGCGGCATTGTATTGCAGAATCTTGCCGTCTTTATCTAGCTGGATAGCGCCAAAGGCAAGTTCATCCAGGTTTTTTTCGTCCATGCTCGCTAAGCTATTTTCGATATCATCGCTACCGAACTTCACCATTTCCATAGTTAACTCCTTGCAAAAATCGCGTTAGTTATAAGGCCATAACTCTAGCCTTAAGGATAAAGTAGCATCACCCTTATAATTGCACAATAAAATGTATGACTTCTGCACAACAAAAATCAACCTTTCAGATGACGCTCCTGAGCGCTTTGCCTTACCACTTTATTTTCCCGCTTTGCCCTATCCCTTTGTCCTACCATCTTGTTTTGCCTTTGGCGAGCTGTCCTGAAATGTGGCTTTATTGGCGGCAATCTTGTTTACGTGAACTGCTAACCGCCATAAATTGGCATGAATTGCAAAAACATTGACCGAATCAGTCAACTCAGCGAGCGCGTTTGTTTCTAGCATGGTGCGACAGCCCGTCAACGACAGCGGCTTAACACCACAGCTGAAGACCACATCAGCTGCCTAAAATAACAACAGCAAAGGCTTCACAATGAAACTAACGCAATGTCTCGCGCTCAGCACC
>JBNJFC010000160.1:0-3641 GCA_051746485.1 Pseudomonadota bacterium | reverse complement strand
CGCGGCGAGTGGTTGGTTGAGTTCATGGTTGATGCCCGCGGCGAGCTGGCCGAGCACGGCGAGCTTTGCGGCTTGAATCAACTCATCTTGGGTTTGCCGTAGGTTGGCCTCAGCACGCCGACGCTCTTCGATTTCGGCTGATAAGCGTTGATTGCTGGCAACTAAATCGCGGGTGCGCCGCTCCACGCTTATTTCTAGCTCATCGCGCACGCGCGCAAGCGTCTGGCGTTCGCGTTCGGCGAAGGTTTCGCGCTCGCGGCGCAGGCGCAGGCGCTGCCAACCGATGCCGCCGCCAAGGGCGACGACGCCGTAAAGTCCGCCCGCCATCAAGGCCGTCATCCACTGCGCGCTGACGATCGAGTTGATCGGCTTCAGAATGTGCATCTTCCACTCAAACTCGGGCAGTTTGCGCGTCAAGCTCAAGTAGCGATGATCGCTAAGCGGCCCGTTATCGAACCCGATCAGCTGAGTGCCAGGCGCGTATTGCGCTTCCATACGGATGCCGGAAGCCTCTAGTGGTTCAGCGGCATAGCGACGGGTTTCGCGTAGGGTTTCGCGCTGCTCATCGGAGAGTGGATGGAGCGCATTCATACGCAGCTCAGGTTCGCTAGCCAGAAAGATGATGCCGTCTGTGTCGGTGACAAATAACGTGGCATCCTGTTCTGCCCAGTTATCTTCCACATCGTTTAACAGCACCTTCACCACCATCACGCCATCCGGGCGCGCGTCGGGAGAGGTGGTGTCTAGCCATACCGGGGCGGAAAAATAGTAGCCGCGCTCTTGTGACTGAACGCCAAGCCCGTGAAAGCGCCCTTGGCGGCCAGCAATCGCTTCAGTGTAGTAGCTTCGAAACGCGTAATTTTGACCAATAAAGGTGTTAGCTCGGTGCCAATTACTCGCGGCGAGCGTGGTGCCCTCGCGATTCAGTAGGTAGACATCCGACACGCCAGCGGTAAAGCGAAAACGGTCAAGCAGCAGGTTGAGCGGCATTACGTCTTGGCGCTCGGGGGAGGCAAGGAAACGCTGAACGCCTTCGCGGGTGGCGAGCATTTGCGGCAAATAATCGTAGCGCAGCAAGTAGCCGTTTAGGTTGGCAGCGGAGAGACGCAGCTCATTCTCGGCATCCTCTTGAAGGTTTGTAAGCGCTTGCTCCCGCGCGAATTGGGCAGCTTGCCACATCACCACAAGTAATCCGACAGCGACAATAAACCAACCAAGGTGTCGCCACTGCTTAAAGCCTTTCTTTTGTATCATGCCGGTGAAGAAACGCTTTGGGAGCGGCGTAGAGCACGTTGGGCACGGGTTTCGGCGCGCGCCATTTCCAGTAAACCCTCTTCAACGAAGACGAGGTGTTCGTGCGCGCGGGTCCGAGCATCTTCGGCACGGCCATCTAAAATGGCATCCAATAATGCACGGTGCTGCTGCATTAGCTGGTTACGCGAGTCGGGCTTTGCGAACAAGTGTGCAAGGTTATCGACAATGCTCTGTTCCAGTAGGTGAAAAATCCCTCGAATGCTATGCAGCAGCAGGACATTATGGGCGGCTTCGGCAATGGCAAGGTGAAAGGCGGCGTCTAGTTTAGCTTCCTGAGCAGGATCAGCCCCGGCAAAGCCGCCGTCTAGTTCTTCAAAGCGTTGAATCAACACGGCTTTGTCCGCCGGTGTGGAACGCAGCGCCGCATAGTAGGCGGAGATGCCTTCCATCGCATCGCGAAACTCCAAGAGATCAAGGTGAAACTCTTTATGACGTGAGAGCATTTCCAGCAGCGGGTCTGTGTAACCGCTATTGAGCGTATCGTTGACGAACGTGCCACCCCCTTGACGGCTGCTCAGTAGCCCCCGTGCGGCCAGCTTTTGAATGGCTTCGCGCAGCGAGGGGCGTGAGACGCCAAAACGCTCGGCCAACTCGCGCTCCGGCGGTAAGCGCTGCCCTGGCTTTAGGCTGCCCTCTAATATCATGGCTTCTAGGCGTTCGGTAATGACATCGGCTAAGCGCGGTTGGCGAAGCGGCGAGTAAGTCATGAGGAGCTCCTTAATTGGTAAGACCAATGCTAAGCAATTTGCGCAGCGCCTTCAACCGGTTTGGCAGGCCACGTGGGATGAAAGATATTTTGCTGACAAGGCTTTTCTTCGAGGGCGTAAAACTAAAGTATAGGCGAGAAAGCCGTGACAAGAGGGTGTCGTGATTTGACACTTTTCTAGCGTTTCACTACCGTTGGGCCTGACTTTTTTGTAAATTGGTAAAACCAATTTTTTAAGTGCGGTGCGCCAGCCTAGATAAGCATGTATAGCACCGGATAGCCGCCGTAAGCCGACTCTTTGGTAACGGCTTCAAATAGTGCACTCATTGCATAGGGCTCGTCATGATCATTTCAGCACCCACAGACTACCGGCAAGCAGCCAAGCGTCGCCTCCCTCCCTTCCTGTTTCACTACGCAGATGGCGGGTCTTACGCGGAACGTACGTTACGTCGTAACGTCGAGGATCTTGCGGATATCGGTTTGCGGCAGCGAGTGCTCAAAGATATGTCGTCGCTCTCGCTAGAAACCGAGCTGTTTGGCGAAAAACTTTCCATGCCAGTTGCCTTGGCACCCGTTGGGTTAACAGGCATGTACGCGAAGCGTGGCGAAGTTCAAGCGGCGCGAGCGGCCACTAAGAAAGGCGTGCCTTTTACCCTCTCGACGGTATCGGTGTGCCCGATTGCCGAAGTCGCGGCTGCCGTTGAACGCCCGATCTGGTTCCAGCTCTACGTGCTAAAAGACAGGGGCTTTATGAAGCATGTCCTTGAGCGTGCCAAAGAGGCGGGGGTCAAAACGCTGGTCTTTACCGTCGATATGCCTGTGCCAGGCGCGCGCTATCGCGACGCGCATTCAGGCATGAGTGGTAAATACGGGCCAATGAGGCGTGTCCTTCAGGCGGCGATGCGCCCTCTGTGGGCGTGGGACGTGGGAATCCATGGTCGCCCGCACGACTTGGGCAACGTTTCTGATTATCGAGGTAAGCCGACCGAGCTTGAGGATTACATTGCCTGGCTGGGTGACAACTTTGATCCCGCCATTTCGTGGAAAGATCTGGAGTGGATTCGCGAGTTTTGGGATGGCCCTATGATCATTAAGGGCATCCTAGATCCTGAAGACGCTCGAGATGCGGTGCGCTTCGGTGCCGATGGTATTGTTGTTTCCAATCATGGCGGTCGTCAGCTAGATGGTGTTCCCTCCACGGCGCGAGCCTTGCCTGCGATAGCGGACGCCGTTAAGGGTGATTTGAAAATTCTGGCCGACTCGGGTGTGCGCAACGGCCTGGATGTCGTGAGAATGATTGCCATGGGGGCGGATACAGCGCTGATTGGTCGCGCCTTCATTTATGCGCTCGCGACCGCTGGGGAGTCTGGCGTCTCTCATTTGCTTGAGCTGTTTGAAAAAGAGATGAAGGTGGCCATGACCCTGACTGGCGCGCGTACGATTGCGGATCTGAGTTCGGAGTCGCTGGTGTCTGGAGCCATGAGCGCACTGAATGAGCCTGTTTAAAGAGTAGAGCATTGCTCGACACTCCCTCTTAGCAGTGAAATGTTGGAGTTTTTTTACAAATCCCTTGCCAACCCGGCGGTGAACCCGTAGAGTACGCATCCGCTGCCGGGGACGC
>JBNJFC010000159.1:0-3865 GCA_051746485.1 Pseudomonadota bacterium | reverse complement strand
ATAAAAAGGCAGCCACATTGAGCTGCCTTTAAGAGCCATCATTTAAGGCCGTTATTTCACCTTGGGATCGAGCTCACCGCGTTCGTAGCGCTTGAACATCGTTTCGAGGTTGATCGGTTTGATTTTTGAAGCATTGCCAGCCGTGCCGAAGGCCTCGTAACGTGCGATACACAGATCACGCATGGCTGAGACGGTTTCTTTGAGGAATTTACGCGGGTCGAACTCCGCCGGGTTCTCGGCGAGAAAGCGGCGTACCGCACCGGTGGAAGCGAGACGCAGGTCGGTGTCGATGTTGACCTTACGTACCCCGTGTTTGATGCCTTCGACGATTTCTTCTACTGGCACGCCGTAGGTTTCAGGGATTTCGCCGCCGTGGCGATTGATCACTTCAAGCCACTCCTGCGGTACCGAGGAGGAGCCGTGCATCACCAGGTGGGTATCAGGGATGCGTGCATGGATCTCCTTGATACGCTGGATGGACAGCGTGTCGCCGGTGGGCGGCTGGGTGAATTTATAAGCGCCGTGGCTGGTGCCAATGGCAATGGCGAGCGCGTCGACGTGGGTGGCTTTGACAAACTCCGCGGCCTCTTCCGGGTCGGTGAGAAGCTGCTCCATGTCGAGCTTGCCTTCCGCGCCGATACCGTCTTCTTCACCGGCCATGCCGGTTTCTAAGCTACCCAAGCAACCCAGTTCACCCTCGACGGAGACACCGCAAGCGTGCGCCATTTCCACGGTACGGCGCGTGACGTCGACATTGTAGGCGTAATCCATCGGCGTCTTGCCGTCTTCCCCGAGCGAGCCGTCCATCATCACCGATGAGAAGCCCAGTTGAATCGAGCGCTGGCATACAGCGGGGCTCGTGCCATGGTCTTGGTGCATGGCGACCGGAATATGCGGAAACTCTTCGACGGCCGCTAAAATCAAGTGGCGCAGAAACGGCGCCCCGGCGTATTTACGCGCCCCGGCAGATGCCTGAATGATGACCGGAGAATCGGTCTTGTCGGCGGCTTCCATAATCGCGCGCATTTGCTCAAGATTATTGACGTTAAAGGCCGGAATGCCGTAGCCGTACTCGGCCGCGTGATCCAGCATTTGGCGCATGCTGATTAAAGCCATAGGGTCACCTTACTTCAGTTGTCTGTGAATATAATGGTTTGTATGAATGCGTAAACGTGCAAATGATGACGTATTAACCGCGCTGGGCGGCTGCCTCTAGCGCAGCGACGGCAGGCAGCGTTTTGCCCTCAACGTACTCCAAGAACGCCCCGCCACCGGTGGAGATATAAGAAATATGCTCAGCGATGGCGTATTTATCGATGGCGGCTAGCGTATCGCCACCGCCCGCGATGGAAAAGGCCGGGCTTTCGGCGATGGCCTTCGAGATCACTTCGGTACCCTTACCAAACTGGTCGATCTCGAATACGCCCAGCGGGCCGTTCCATAAAATAGTACCCGCCTCTCTTAGCAGGCTGGCCAAGTGCACGGCAGTTTCGGGGCCGATATCCAGAATCATTTCATCATCGCCAACTTGGTCAACCGGCTTCACCGTAGCCTGCGCCGACTCAGAAAACTCAGTGGCCACCACCACATCGGTGGGTAGCGGAATATCGACCGTTTCCATCAGCGTTTTAGCCTGCGCAATCAAATCAGCCTCGTGAAGCGATTTGCCCACATTGTAACCTGCTGCGGCGATGAAAGTGTTGGCGATACCGCCCCCCACAATGAGCTGATCGCACGTCTCGGAGAGCGCATTCAGTACGTCGAGTTTGGTGGATACTTTGGAGCCGCCAACGATAGCTGCCATCGGCCGGGCCGGGTGGGCCAGTGCTTTCTCCAGTGCTTCGAGCTCGTTGGCGAGAAGTGGGCCAGCACATGCCTGAGGCGCAAAGCGCGCAACGCCGTGGGTTGACGCCTGAGCGCGGTGAGCGGTGCCGAACGCGTCCATCACGAAAACATCGCACAGCGCGGCGTATTGCTTGGCAAGTGCCTCGTCGTCCTTTTTCTCGCCTTTGTTGAAGCGCACGTTTTCTAACAGGACGACCTCGCCATCGGCCAGTTCAAGGTTGCCGCCCAGGTAGTCTTTTACCAGCTTGACGGGGCATCCCAGCAGCTCGCCAAGATGGGCGGCCACTGGTGCTAAGGAAAACTCCTCGGCAGGTTCGCCTTCCGTCGGGCGGCCGAGGTGGCTCATCAGCAACACTTTCGCGCCAGCGTCAGCAGCGGCTTGAATCGTCGGCAACGCCGCGCGCAGACGGGCATCGCTGGAGACGCTGCCGTTTTTGACCGGGACGTTCAGGTCTTCACGAATCAGTACGCGTTGCCCACTTAGGGGCAGGTCGGTCATTTTTTGCACGTTCATGCGAAGCTGTCCTCGTATTGATAGCGATAAAGAGAGTCGATCAGTTCGTTAAAGGCATCACGCGGGATCGCGAGTGAAGCGTCGCTAGGTGCAGGCTGATATCCAGCATGCGGTTGGCGAATCCCCACTCGTTGTCAAACCAGCAAAACAGTTTAACGAGTCGTGTGCCGGCGACACGCGTTTGAGTGGCATCGACGATGCCGGAGCGCGGGTCATGATTAAAGTCAATTGAAGCCATGGGGGTCTCAGTGTAGCCGAGCACGCCATTTAGCCGTGTTTGGCTCGCCGTTTGCAGCAGGCGATTGATCTCACGCACATGAGTATCGCGGCCTACGGTGATGGCCATGTCCATGGCTGAAACATTGATCGTGGGGACGCGCATGTGCAAGCACTCAAAACGGTCAGTAAGCGATGGCATCAAGCGGCCAATACCGCGAGCAAGCCCGGTATCGACCGGCACAATCGACTGCATCGCCGAGCGCGTTAAGCGCAGGTCGGTTTGGTGATACGCATCAATGACGGGCTGATCGTTCATCGCCGAGTGAATGGTGGTGGTGACGCCGTGATCCACCCCGAGCGCTTCATCTAATACCGTGAGTAGCGGTACGAGGCAATTCGTGGTGCAGGACGCGGCAGAGAGAATACGCTGCTGAGCATCCAGTGTGTTGTGGTTGATGCCCCACACAATCGTGGCGTCGACATCATTCTCCGCCGGCTGGGAGAAAAGCAGCCGCTTGGCGCCGGCCGCTAGATGCTGCTCGGCGGTGGCGCGATCCTTAAAACTGCCGGAGCATTCCAATACCAAGTCCACGTCAAGCGAGCGCCAAGGGAGCTTTGCCGGTTCAGGTTCGCTCAACACGCGAATATGCTGGCCGTTGATGATCAGGTGATCGGTGCCGTTTTCTTCTGCGTGTTCCACCTTACCGGGAAAGCGCCCATGGGTTGTATCGAAACGGGTTAGGTAAGCGATGGTGGCAAGATCTGAGAGCTCGTTGATGGCCACCACTTGAAGGTGGGGCAGCTCGCGCTCCACCAGCGCGCGCAGCACGCACTGTCCGATGCGGCCGTAACCGTTGATGGCGATGCGGTAGGGGGCAACTGGCTCTCCCATGTCTCTCCTCGATTCGCAGGCCGTTATCCGCCGAGCAAGCGCCAAGCCAATGGCAGAAGAAGGGCAGTAAAAATTCCGGTTAGGCTCATACCCAACGACGCAAAAGCACCCGCAGTGGGGCCGATTTCAAACGCCCGTACCGTGCCGAGTGCATGGCCGTTGAGGCCGAGCGCAAAGCCAATTAAGCGTTCGTCATTAATCTTCATCACCCGCGCCACCAGGCTGACAAAGGCGATGGCGGCGACCCCGGTAATCAGCAGCGCCCCCATTAAAAGCGCCACCGAGCCACCGAGCTGTTCGGTAATGCCAATAGCGATCGGCGCGGTGACCGATTTGGCTGCCAATGAGGCCATGACCTGGTCGGAGGCGCCCATCAGCTTCGCGATGCCCACGGC
>JBNJFC010000158.1:0-3892 GCA_051746485.1 Pseudomonadota bacterium | reverse complement strand
CGGGCGAGCGCTTTCTCCATTTCCTCATCAAAACGCTTGCGGTTAAAGGCGCCGGTGAGGTGATCGGTAATGGCGTTGTGCTCAAGCTCTGCTTCCAGGCGTTTCTGCTCGGTAATATCGCGGATCATGGTTGAGGTTTGGTCGACATTACCGTCTTCATCGTAGTGAACGATGATCACTTGCGAGACTGGCACTTCAACACCGTCAGGGTTAAGAAGCGCTGACTCACCCTGCCAAATGCCGTCGCGTAGCGCCGTGGGCATGGCTTCCTGCTCGATGCGCTGAGCGGCCCGTTCGGGATGAAATAGACGTATTGTTTCGGCAATGCTGCGGGTGGCTTGGGGCAGCGCATGGCGCCGCCAGCCCTGCTCGGGGTCCCATTCATCGCTGACACTGGCAGCAGGCAGCCCGTGGAAGCATCGCCCGGCGCTGTTCATGTACAGCATGCCGCCGTCGGGACCGTGCATGGTAATAAAGTCCGAGGTGCTATCGAGTATTGCCACCAAGCGGCGCAGGTTGTGCTCCAAGGTTTTTTGTTCGGTAATGTCTTGCACGGTGCCAATCATCCGTCGTGCTTGACCTTTGGGGCCGAACTCTATTTGGCCGCGCTCGTGAACCGTACGTACACTGCCATCCGGATGAACCACGCGATGGATGATATCGTAAGGCGCGCCATGTAGCGCGGCATCAAATGCTGCTTGTACGCGCTCACGGTCGTCAGGGTGAACGGCCTGCATAAAAATCGCGTGGGTGATGGGCTCGCCGAGGGGGCGACCGAACATTTGGTAGATCTGTTCGCACCAGTGGATTTCGCCGCGTTCAAAATCGGAAATCCAGTTGCCTAAGCGGGCAATTCGCTGCGCTTCGAGTAAGTCTTGCTTGCGCCGAAGCAGGGCTTGACGTTGCGCTTGCTGCTCGCTGATATCGCGTATCGTGGCTTGTAGTACCGTGCCTTCCGGTAGATCAAGACGGTAGAGCATCACATCAGCGGGAAATTCGCGTCCGTCAAGGTCTCGCATTTGCCACGCGAAAAAGGCTTGGCCGGTATTAAATGCCTGTTTAATTTGGATATTGCCTGCCACTTCGCTGCGCTGGCCACTTGGCTGCATGGGCGGTGATAGGTTGGTGATATCCAGTTTGGCGAGTTGCGTAGAGTCCTGAATACGAAAAAGCGCGAGAGCAGCGGGGTTGCAGTCACAAATGCGTCCATGCTGAAAGAATAAAATGGCCTCGCGCGATTGGGTGAACGCGGCGCGATAGCGGCGTAAGAGAGCGATATCGTCAGCGGATGCTTCGTATCCCGGGTCGTGGTTTGCCATCTCAAATCCTTTTCGAGGCATCAAATATAGAGCGTAATACGGAGACACCTCTGCATGTTAAGTGAAATAAGTACCAGCGCGCTAGCGGGGCAATTTTTTGGTCTGGTCGCTTTGGTCATCTGCTTGGTGGCGTTTGCGAGTAAAAACGATGACCGCCTGCTGGTGCTGCTAATTTCGGCGAACGTTGCCTTTGCGCTGCAGTTTGTTTTTTTCGCCAGCTGGACGGCCGCCGCGCTGACGTTATTAGTTATCGTGCGCATTATCCTTGCGCGGCGCTACGTGGGTAGCAAATCCGTGATGGCCGCTGTACTTGTCGCCAACTTCGTCGCGGCCGCGCTGACCTGGCAAAGCGCGGTGGATATGCTGCCTCTAACGGCGGCCATATTCGGCACGCTGGGTATGTTTATGCTGCGCGGTATCGCCATGCGCGTGGTGTTGGGGTTAGCGGCGCTGTGTTGGATGCTCAATAATCTTGCCATCGGCTCGGTTGGCGGTACGCTGGCAGAAGGGCTGATAGTGGTGACCAATATGGTCACCATTATCCGTATGGCCCGCGCCAAGCGGCGCTACCCCGAGGCGTTCGAAGAGGGGGTAAAGCAAGAGAGCGTCAATCAGCAATAAACGCTGGTGGCGCTTTTTACGGCACGCTGTTTTCCACCGTATCGGCCAGAAGGTCGGCGGTAATGGCCGAAAGCGTCCAGCCGAGGTGCCCGTGGCCGGTGTTGTAGAACACGGTCGGCAGTTTCCCGCTTCCCACGCGGGGCATCATGTTCGGCAGCATCGGGCGCAACCCAGCCCAGGGCACTACCCGGCGGGTACTGACATCGGGGAAGCACTCCTCTACCCAACGAATCAGCGGCCGAATACGGTCGTCACGGATATCGCGATTGAAGCCGTTGAATTCCGCGGTACCCGCCACGCGAAAGCGGTCGTCGCCTAAGCGGCTGGTGACAAGCTTGGTTTCATCGTCTAGCAGGCTGACCGTCGGCGCGCCCTGCTGTGACGTCGGGTCATCAAGTTGCACGGTGATCGAGTAGCCTTTGACCGGATAAATATTGACCCGGTCGCCGAGCTTGGCTGCCAGCGCGCGGCTGCCAATTCCCGCACACACCACGAGCCCATCAAAGGTTTGGCGTACGGGCTCGCCGTCGGCGTCGGCGGTTACCCAGGCGCTGCTGGCATCGGCGCCGACATCCTGCACGCTATGGCCGAAGTTTAGGGTGGCGCCGCGGCGCTCGGCGGCTTGGGCTAGCCCGTGGGTGAATTTATGAATATCGCCGGTGGCGTCGCTTTCGGTGAAGAAGCCGCCGTAGTAGCTTCCTGCTAACGTCGGCTCGATGGCGCGCATTTCCTCCTGCGTGACCGCGCGGCGTTCAAGCCCGCCTTTGGCCAGTAGCTTGGACACATTGGCGGCGTGTTCAAAACCGGCTTTGTCGCGGTAAATATGCAAAATGCCTTTGCGCTTCAGGTCGAAGTCGATGGCTTCGTCGTCGGCCCACTGAAACAGGTGCTCGCGCGCGGCGATGGCAAGCCGTGCCGTTTCGCTTGTGTTATCGGCGTAGCGCGGAATTGAGCGAATAAACTCGGCGAACCAGCTCAGCTTGTGCCAGGAAGGGCGTGGGTTAACCAGCAGCGGTGCGTCGCGGCGTAGCATCCAACGCATGCCTTTGGTCACCGTCGGCCAGTGGTTCCACACTTCGGCATTGGAGGCAGAGAGCTGTCCGCCATTGGCAAAGGAGGTTTCCATGGCGGCATAGCGGTTTTTTTCGAAGACGGTCACATCGAAGCCGCGCTTGATCAGGCTATACGCGGTGGTAATACCGGTGATACCGCCGCCGATGACGGCGATATGGCGGGGGGAAGCGGGTAGCATTTTGTCTCTCCGAGGAGGTAGGCGTCAGGGAAATACACGCTGAAACGGCGTGTGCCCCTTCCGTCTATAACCTGAGAGATTCACAAGCGACAGGCTTGTTTGCTCCTTCGGTGGGCTGAATGACGCTGACACAGCCGCTCTTCGGAAAGTGATCGCGCAAGCGGTCCGGGGGCCTGAGAGTTTCCGGGGCGGTTGCTCCTTCGGCGCTGCCTCGACATGAGGATCGAAGGCAGTCTCTCCCGCAAGCGCGTGAATCATGATAGCGTGCATTGATACCGCGTAAGGGAAATATTGTGCAATCCACCAAAGGTCTAACAATGCAAGCAAACGGATTTTTTCAGGGAATCGGAGAAGCCGTTGGCGAGGCGATTCAGGCAGTTGTCACGTTTTTGCTCTCGGTGTTTAGCAACTTTTTCGACGCCTTTGAGGCGTTTATCAACGGCCTAGCGCGTTCGCTGGGCATCAGTCCGTCTTTTTTCAGTATCTTGGTGCTGGTAATGGGTCTGTGGTTTTTGTGGGGCGGGCTGCGCGCGCTGTTTCGCGGTGCGCTGATCGGTGGGATTGTGCGTACCGTCTTGGGTCTTTTCGTGCTTGGCTGGCTGTTGATGTAGGCACCATTGGAGGCTCGGCATGTTTACGCTGGCGGCATTAGGCGATTCGCTAAGGCAAAGATGTGTGGGTCGTCGACGTCGAGCTCACG
>JBNJFC010000157.1:0-3933 GCA_051746485.1 Pseudomonadota bacterium | reverse complement strand
CAGGTTTGCGCTTCTAGCGGGGCGCGAACGTGCTCATCGAGCTGTGGCTCGGTGAGGTCATTGCCGTCGCTATCCATCAGCGTACCGACAATGGCGTGCCCACCATCGGGGGTTAAGTAGATCGCCATTTCGCGACCTTGCACGCTAGCCCCAAAGCCGCGCATCCCGCCGGGGGCATTAAACTGACCGTGGATGTCAAAGCCTTGGCTTTCTAATGCTTTGACGGGGGCGGGAAGCTCTTCTTGTGCTAACGCTTGCGTGCTTACCCCAGTCAATAGGGCGGATGAAAGCACTAAAACAGGCGCTAAAAACGTGGATGATCGCAACATAGTGTCCTCTTGAGCGTGGAGAGCTCGCGTGACGTTTGGGGTGGCGGCGGAGTATAAACGAATTATCTCAAGCGAAGATTAGGCGCTGATTAGCGCCATGAAGACGTTGTGAAAAAAGCGTTTGGCCCTGTTTGTATGAATCTAGCCGCTTAAGTCGTTACAATGCGTTATAGAATAAATCGTAACGTACGCTTTTTAACACGCCTGACAACAGGTCGACCCCATGCATTGCCCCTTTTGTGGTGCTAACGATACCCGAGTCACAGACTCCCGTTTGGTGGCGGAGGGTGATCAAGTGCGCCGTCGCCGCCAATGCGCGGCTTGCCATGAGCGATTTACCACCTATGAAACGGCCGAACTGATCATGCCGCGGGTGGTGAAATCCGATGGCTCGCGCGAGTCTTTTGACGAGCAAAAATTGCGCGCGGGCATGTTGCGCGCGCTGGAGAAACGCCCGGTCAGCGCTGAAGCCATCGAAACGGCGGTTGAGCGCATTCGCCAAACGTTGCGTGCCCGGGGGGATCGTGAAATCAACGCGCGGGAAATCGGCGAGTCGGTGATGCAGGCGCTCAAGCAGTTGGATCAAGTGGCGTATATCCGCTTTGCCTCGGTATACCGCAAGTTTCAGGATTTGGACGAGTTTCGTGCCGAAATCGACCGCCTTTCGCAAGAACCTTGACCTAAAGGGCGCTCACGCCGATGCCGTTTACACCCGATGACCATCACTACATGGCGCGTGCGCTGCACTTAGCTGAACGCGGCCTTTATACCACCGACCCGAATCCACGCGTGGGCTGCGTAATCGTGCGCCAGGCTGAGGTGGTCGGCGAGGGCTTTCACGTGCGGGCGGGCGAACCTCACGCGGAAATTCATGCCCTTGTGGCGGCGGGCACAAATGCCGAGGGCGCTACCGCGTACGTCACGTTAGAGCCTTGTTCCCATACCGGACGCACCGGCCCCTGTGCATTGGCCCTGGCGGAGGCGAAGGTTGCCCGTGTGGTGGTGGCGATGGTGGACCCGAATCCGCAGGTCAGTGGTCGCGGCATTCGCCTGCTGGAAGAGGCGGGCATTCAAGTCGATGTCGGGTTATTAGCGGAAGATGCTCGGCAGCTTAATCCAGGCTTTATCGCGCGTATGGCGTACAAACGCCCCTTTGTGAGGCTGAAAATGGCGATGAGCCTTGATGGCCGCACCGCGATGGGTTCTGGGGAATCGCAGTGGATCACTGGCCCAGAGGCGCGCTGTCACGTGCAGCGTTTACGTGCCCGCTCAAGTGCGGTGTTAAGCGGCGTGGAGTCTGTCATTATGGACGATTCGCGCTTAACGCTGCGTGCCGAGCAGCTTCAGTTGCCTAACGCCGACGAGGTCGTGCAGCGCCAACCGTTGCGGGTGATTTTGGATACGCGCTTGCGTTTACCGCTTGCCGCTGCTTGTTTGTCTGCCCCCGGGCGAACGCTAATTCTCACCACAGCGGCTCATGCGCCGGAAAAACGCGACAAGCTCGAACAAGCAGGTGCCGACGTGCAGGTACTACCGGCGGCGGAAGGGGGGCGTATCGATCTGCGTCAGCTACTTAGTTGGTTGGCTGAAAACGAGCAGGTTAACGAGCTACTGGTGGAAACCGGCGCCACGCTCGCTGGCGCCATGCTGGCCGCCGATGTGGTGGACGAGATGCAGCTTTTTGTCGCACCGACACTCTTAGGCGGTGAAGCACGGCCGCTGTTTGCCCTGCCGGGCTTGAGTAAAATGGCCGACCAGCGTCGGCTAACCATTCACGATATTCGCGCGGTGGGGCAGGACTGGCGAATTGTCGCCTCCCCGGTTCGTGACTAGCGCCGTCAGTCATACCAAGGTACCCTGACGCGCGAAATCGCACGCAATGCGACACAGACTTGGAGATTCCATGGCGCACTCCTCCTCCGGGGGTCTGGCCCCCATCGCTGACTTGGTAGACGACATTCGCCAAGGCAAAATGGTGATCCTCATGGACGACGAGGATCGAGAAAACGAAGGTGATATCATCATGGCCGCGGAGAAAGTCCAGGCCGAGCATATCAACTTCATGGCACGTCATGCCCGTGGGCTTATTTGCTTGCCAATGACGCGCCACCGTTGCGAGCAGCTGAACCTGCCGCTAATGGTGAGCGATAACGGCTCAGGGTTTGGTACCAAATTCACGCTTTCGATTGAAGCGACAACCGGGGTGACAACCGGTATTTCCGCGGCTGATCGCGCACGCACTGTACAAGCGGCCGTCGCCCCGAATGCCACGGCTGACGATATTGTTCAGCCGGGGCATATCTTCCCGCTGATGGCGGAGCCGGGTGGCGTGCTACGCCGAGCGGGTCATACCGAAGCGGCGTGTGATTTGGCTTCGCTTGCCGGCTGTGACCCAAGCGGTGTGATCTGCGAAATCATGAACGATGATGGCAGCATGGCGCGCCGACCGGAGCTTGAGGCGTTTGCCAAAGAGCACGGCATTAAGATGGGCACTATCGCCGATTTGATCCACTACCGGATCATTAACGAGCAGACCGTGGACCACGTCGAGGCGCTGCCGCAAAGTACTGCTCACGGCGATATGATGCTGCACGTTTTCCGTGATCGCATCCAAGGTGCGCATCATTTGGCGCTCGTGAACGGTCAGCCTACTGCCGATCAACCGACGACCGTACGCGTGCACTTAGCGGATACCCTGCACGATGTAATGGGGCTGTTAAAAGACGGCAAGCACCGCTGGGATGCCCAGCGAGCCCTGGCAGAAATTGCCAGCGCCGAGCCCGGTGTTTTTGTCTTGATTGATGATGCGCGCCCGCATCAAGATTTGAAAGATCAGCTAGATATTTTCTTAGACCGTGTGCGTCAGCCGCGAACCAGCGATTCTGATGGCGCAGGTAACTATTTGACCATTGGCACGGGCTCGCAGATTCTGCGACACCTGGGCGTGGGTAAAATGCGGCTATTGAGTTCGCCGTGGAAATTCTCTGCGCTTTCAGGCTTTGATTTGGAAGTCGTGGAGCGACTAAGTCCAACGGATGCGGCTGGTGAGTCGACTTCTCAGCAGCACTCTATTTCAGCAGGAACAGATTGATGGAACCCCTCTCGCAAGTAGAAGGTAACTTTTTCGACGTTAATGGCCGCTATGTTCTCGTGGTGGGGCGCTTTAACCATCACGTGGTCGATAGCCTGGTTGAAGGTGCCGTGGATAGCCTGGTGCGCCACGGCGTCGACTCCGAGCAGATTCAAATCGTACATGTCCCCGGCGCTTGGGAGCTGCCTTTGGCGGTGAAGAAAGTGCTGAAAGTGAGCCGCCCTGATGCGGTCATCGCCCTAGGGGCTGTGATCCGCGGTGGCACGCCGCACTTTGAATTCGTCGCCGGTGGCTGTAATTCGGCGATGAACAATCTCCAGCTGGAGTTTGATACGCCGGTCGCCAATGGCGTGCTGACGGTGGAGTCGATTGAGCAAGCCATTGAGCGTGCGGGAACCAAAGCCGGTAATAAAGGTACCGAAGCGGCGATGGCGGCGATGGAAATGGTGTCACTGTTACGCGCTCTTTCCCCGGAGGCCGGGCAATGAGTCAGCAGCGTAAGCCTTCTCGGGC
>JBNJFC010000156.1:0-3972 GCA_051746485.1 Pseudomonadota bacterium | reverse complement strand
CTCGGGCAGTCGTCTTGGAAGCAGAAACCAGGAAGGTAACGACCTGGGAATCCCCCACCACAAGCGCTTTAGCGCTGAAGGTGGCGGGAGGATGTCAAACCGGTGTGGCTTTATCCGCTGCGCCGACAGCACGCTCACGCATCGCACCGTGCACATCGTCTAAGCTGGTTGGGTCATCAATGGTCGACGGCACCCCAAACTCTTTGCCATCGGCAATATTTCGCAGCAGCTTGCGTAAAATTTTACCGGAGCGTGTCTTGGGTAAGCGGTTAACTACCAGCACCTGTTTAAAACAGGCAATCGGGCCAATTTGATCACGAACGCGTGCGATAAGCTCGTTTTCCAGCGAGGTTTCATCACCGTCAAAGCCGTCTTTGGGGATCACCAACCCGACTGGCAGCTGTCCTTTAAGCTCATCGTGAATACCAATGACCGCACACTCAGCCACAGCGGGATGGGCGCCCACCACTTCTTCCATCTCACCGGTAGAGAGGCGGTGCCCGGCGACGTTTATGACATCGTCGGTACGGCCCATGATGAAAAGATACCCGTCGTCATCAAAATAGCCGCCATCACCAGTTAAGTAGTAGCCGGGAAAAGCGGCCATATAGGCACTATGGAACCGTTGGGGATCCCCCCACACGCCCACCAAACAACCCGGCGGCATTGGTTGTTTGATCACCACGCTGCCTTGCTCCATAGCGTTGGCCTGTTCGCCGTCACGGTCAAGAATTTGCACATTGAAGCCCGGTACTGGCACGGTCGCCGAACCGGCCTTAGTTGGCATCGGCTCAAGACCCGGCAAGTTAGCGGCGATAGGCCAGCCGGTTTCAGTTTGCCACCAGTGGTCGATCACCGGTACGTCAAGCAAGTCATCGAGCCAGTGGAACGTGGGCGGGTCGAGACGCTCTCCGGCCAAGTAGAGGTTTTTCAGGCTACTGATATCGTACTGTTCCAGCAGTTTGGCATCCGGATCTTCTTTTTTGATCGCCCTAAAGGCGGTCGGCGCGGTGAAGAAGCTTTTCACCTTATACTCTTCGATCAAACGCCAAAAAGCCCCCGCATCCGGTGTTTTTACTGGTTTGCCTTCGTACACCACAGTGGTACAGCCACGCAATAACGGTGCGTACACGATATAGGAATGGCCCACGACCCAGCCAACGTCTGAAGCAGAAAAGAACACATCGCCCGGTTCGACGTCGTAAATCACCTCCATCGAGTACGCAAGCGCCACCGCATAGCCTGCCGTATCCCGCACCACCCCCTTCGGCTTACCCGTAGTACCGGAGGTATAAAGCACGTACAACGGATCCGTGCCTTTAACCGGCACGCACTCGGCATAGGAGGCTTTTTCAATCAATTTCGCCCAGTCATGATCGCCCTCACCCAACTCTGCTAGGTGCTCTTCACGCTGATAGACCACACATGCATCGGGTTTATGGGCACTCAGCTCAATTGCTTGATCGATGATCGGCTTGTAGGGCAAGACTTTATTAACCTCGACCCCACACGAAGCTGCCACCACGACTTTTGGCTGCGCGTCTTCAATGCGTACGGCCAGTTCGTGAGGCGCAAAGCCACCAAAAACCACCGAATGAATCGCGCCAAGGCGGGCACAGGCAAACATTGCGACCAGAGCTTCCGGGATCATCGGCATATAGATAACAACCCGGTCCCCCTTTTCAACACCCAGTGCTTGCAGTCCTCCGGCGAAATGGGCAACACGATCACGCATCTCTGAATAAGTAATGATGGCTTTTTTATGGGTAACGGGGGAATCCCAGTAAATAGCAGGCTGCTCTCCGCGCCCTTGCTCAACGTGATGATCAAGCGCTGCGTGGCAAATATTCATTTCGCCATCGCCGAACCAGCGTGCATGCTGCTGGTCGTCATACGCCAGGATTGTCGACGGCGGCGTAAACCATGGGATTCGCTTGGCCTGCTCTGCCCAGAATGTCTCAGGCGTTTGCGTTGCGTGCTGAAATTCTTGCTGATAACGGCTCATAAGTGCCCTGTCTGTCAGTGCTTGTCAACGGTAAGCGGCGCCACATAAGTAGCAGCGTTGGTATGATTGTTGACACTTTATAAAGGAAACTGGGAAAAATCCGTCATACTATGGGCTAAAAATCGACTAAAGACGTACAAAACCACGCACATTGTCAACAAACATACGTTTGCTACCATTGATTAAACGTTAATTAGCACTTTGGACAAGACTCACTAAATTACCGAACATTACATTGCTGCATACATAAGATATAACAACGCGTTGCACATCGTATGCTAGGAGCTTCTTATGCCCTTACCCCAGACCGCCGCTGCTGATTTGCTGGCACAAAACGGGCGTGCCATTGAGCAGGCCACGTCGTTGTTAAAAGCCATGGCGAATGAAAAAAGATTACAAATCGTGTGTTTACTGCTGGAGAGGGAGTTATCGGTCACGCAGATAAATCAGCAACTAACACTAAGTCAGTCTGCGCTTTCGCAGCATCTTGCTATTTTGCGCCGCGATAATTTGGTGCACACCCGGCGCGAATCACAAACTATTTACTATTCGCTGACAAGTGATGGAGCAAAAGCCATTGTAGAGATGCTAGCGACACAATTTTGCCGCTAGCACCTAGCCTCAGACTTACTGCTTATACCAGCGAGATGCCTCCAACACACCCAGCGTTTTTATACCCGCCTG
Source organism: Pseudomonadota bacterium (assembly GCA_051746485.1). Classification (GTDB taxonomy): domain Bacteria; phylum Pseudomonadota; class Gammaproteobacteria; order Pseudomonadales; family Halomonadaceae; genus Vreelandella. The sequence goes on along the minus strand of JBNJFC010000156.1, from coordinate 1,283 downwards.
CTCAATGCCATGAGAGACGGCCATTCCCAGTTTTCGGCTTAAGGTTTGTGGCGGCTCTAAAGCAACGCGCAACACCTTCGCCTCCTGCATCCGCTCGAAAAGATACGCTTCACTGGTCTGCACGCTGTCGATGAGCTTGCAGTCGAGGGCTTCACTGCCGTACCAAATCTCACCGGTCGCTAAGCTCTCAATGTCCATTTCAGGGCGTCGCTCGGCTACATACGTTTTAAAAAGCCGGTGCGTATTTTCCAGATCATCGATAAACTTCTCACGTCCTTCGTCGGTATTCTCTCCTAACACTGTCAACGTGCGCTTATATTTGCCTGCGGTTAAATGCTCCACATCGATATCATGGCGCTTAAGCAACCGATGAATATTAGGCACCTGGGCCACCACACCAATTGAGCCGATCACGGCAAAAGGGGCTGCTTTAATATGCGCAGCACTGCACGCCATTAGATAACCGCCGCTTGCCGCCACTTTATCGATACATATCGTAGTCATTAAGCCAGCCTCACGTAGTCGGTCGACCTGTGCCGCCGCGAGTCCGTATGCATGTACAAGACCGCCTCCCGACTCTAAGCGCACCACGACTTCATCGTTAGCGTCAGCCACATCGATAATGGCAGAAATCTCTTCAGCAAAATGCTCGGTGGCAGAAGCTCTGATATCCCCATGAAAATCTAGCACCCAGACGCGTTGGCCGACGTTATCTTCACTTTTTTTGGAAGACGATTTTTCTTGCTTCTTGTCATCTCGACGAAAGGCTTTCACCAATTTTTTACGCTGGCTTGGCGTGATAGCGGCCATTTTCAGCTGCCGCCGCCGGTGACGTCGCTGATCGTTTAACGTGTCAATTCGCAGCGTGAATGATTTATCCGTTCCCTCTTTTGCTCGCATTGCCATCATGACACCGAACCCGATTAACGCCACGACAACTAAGACCTGGAGCAGAAACGCTCCTAGCTCGATTATCCAGTCGCTCACTGGCTTTCTCCTTGCTTTATCGTTGTGTTCATTTTCTTTACCTAGCCACTATCAACACTTGATTAAAACATCTGTTTTAAATACCCTCGTTATTATCTCGACATACACCCCTAAGGACGCTTTACACCATGTCATCGACAACGTTAGAAAAACTGAAAGCTCGATTTAACCCTGAAGCGGCGGAAGGCATGAATGACATTTTTCAATTTCATTTTACCGACGCCAGCGATTACTACCTACACATTCAGGACGGCACCTTAGACATTCAAGAAGGCGAACACGATGACCCTTCGGTC
>JBNJFC010000155.1:0-4132 GCA_051746485.1 Pseudomonadota bacterium | reverse complement strand
GTTACCACTTTATCCACTCTCTCCACTGCCCGTACGACCAAAAGCTGGTCGCTCGCCCGAATCTTCTCTTGCTGTAGGTAGGCGGCTATCGCAGGCGCCACCTCACACTTCGCCGGCATGGGTGCTTTCGCCTCCACTAACGTTTGCAAACGCTGGATAAACACAAAGCGCAACCACTGCGGTAGCGACATGGTGTCCACACAAAACGGCTGCTGACTGGCGAAATCTGCCGCACTCGGCTCCTCCACTCGCCATAGATTTGACACCTTGAGCGTGGCTTCCAACTCGTCTAGCGCCTGGGCTAGTTGCTGATGTGCTGTCATCATCGTAATCCACTTAAAAAATAGGGTCATATTATCCCAGCCAGACACCATTGCGGCTACCCGGCTGACGTGCACTTTTCCCCAAGCCGAATAGATTCACAGAAACCTTGTAAGAGCCTGTGGATAAACTATGGAAAGATGTCGTTTAGGCTTTTCTCATGGGCTTTCGCCGTGACTGTTTATTATTTAACCACCGCGTAAAATGCTGAGCTGTTTTTTCTCCCTGACCGGCTGACACTCAGCAAGTCGCAAGGTAAAGTGCTCGCTCAAAACGCGGAAGGATGCCATGCAACCTATTCATACACTTGACGACTTTTTTATGCGCAGCGGCGCGGACGTTTCGTTTTACCACATGGGCCGCAGGGTTACGCCCTGCCCACGCGAAGCACTCACCGCGTTTGAAACCGGCAACGCACCGTGGCCTGAACCTTGGCAAGGACACGCGCGTTTGGGTATTGTGTTTCGCCTAGGCGATATGCCTGAGCCCGCTATTTGGTTTCTCGGCTTGCCGCTTGATGAACAAGGGTATTTATCTCCTGCTCAGCGCGATGCCTTTTTACAGCGCCTACTCGAAACGCTGGGACGCAACGCGAATAAGCAAGACGTTAATCAAAACAGTGTCAGGCCGATCAGCGACGAGAGCGCCCGCGAGGTTGAGCACTTAATGAAGGATAATCCGCTGGCTTTCACGCCGAGCCTGCCTTTTCAGGCTATGCTCAACGCGCGCGCTACCCATGACTTAGGTTTGCCTGCCAGCCAGCATCTAGAGCTGGTTGAGGCTTATATCAGCCGCCAGCAAACCATTGACTGGCAAGCACTAGGGTTGCAGGGCGTAGCCGATTTTGTGGTGCGTATGGATGACACGCAGGCGCAACAACTTACAGGCGTCCTTGAGGCACTACCGGTTGAGATGCTGCACTCGATTTGCTACTGCCTAGAGCACACTGCCCTGCCCACTGCCTTGGTGAATGCGTTACGCGACTGCGGTGAGCAGGCAGCGCAACAAGGCGACGTCGAAACCTTATGCGCTTGTGTACGCGCCGTGGGTAGCAGCGAGACAATGGTCGTCGGCGAGTGGTACCAGCAATTGCTGCAAGATGCCCACGCTTGCGGACCCGATTTACTCGCGGCGATTGCCGGTCGTGGCTGGCGACATTTGGAAGATAACGCACGCTTGCCGCTTTACCTAAATCGACTGGCGGAAGATGACCGCAGCGACTTTGGCGCCGTTATTCGCGATCTTGCATTGATTCCGCGGCTACGCTTACCAGTGATTATGCTATTGCGCGATGCCCCCGAGGGCTCCACTATTCAACAGCGACTTGCGTCTATCACTTAAGCGCAATGGACGATTAAGGAGGTACCGTGAAGGAGCTACCTTTTCAAGCAAAGGCAGTGATCGGTCGACGCGAAATGGTCACCCTGCCTGAGCTCAATTTACACCTGTGCTGTAAAGCAGACACCGGCGCACGGACATCCGCGCTGCATGCAGAGGATATTCATACCTCTGAAGATGAACACGGCCAGCTATGGATAAGTTTTGTTACTCACTCCGGTGGCCCCGAAACGCCAGCACACAGGGTTAAGCTGCATCTGCACGACCGACGACGCATCACCAGCTCAAACGGCCATAGCGAGTGGCGCTATATCATCCGCACGCCGATGCAAATGGGCGAGCTGAATTTCCCGGTGGAATTGTCGCTCACCGACAGAAGCGACATGCGCCACCCTATGCTCCTTGGGCGCCGCGCGATGCGCCGCTTGCTCATCGCCCCAGGGACTGCTTTTTTACACGGTGAACCCTAACCGGGTGCGTCCACACCGGGTGCATCCACTATTTGTCGCCAAGATCACTTTAGTCTGGCATGGAGCCTCATATGCATATCGCCCTGCTTTCACGAAATCGCAATTTGTACTCCACCCGGCGCCTGGTCGAAGCGGCGGAAAACCGCGGCCATACGGCGCGTGTAGTGGACACGCTGCGTTGCTACATGAGCATTGCCTCGCACCACCCTTCAATTCACTACAAGGGCGAAGAGATTGAGCCCTTTGATGCGGTGATTCCGCGTATCGGCTCATCGGTCACATTTTACGGCTGCGCAGTGCTGCGCCAGTTCGAGATGATGAGCACCTACGTTCTCAATGACTCTGTCTCGATAACCCGTTCTCGCGATAAGCTACGCTCACTGCAACTGCTTTCCCGCAAGGGACTGGGCTTGCCGATTACTGGCTTCGCCCACTCGCCAGATGACATTCCCGACCTCATCACGATGGTCAAAGGCGCCCCGCTGGTGATCAAACTGCTCGAAGGTACCCAAGGTATTGGCGTAGTCTTGGCCGAAACCAACCAAGCGGCGGAGTCGGTGATCCAAGCCTTTATGGGCATGAAAGCCAATATCATGGTGCAGGAGTACATCAAGGAGGCCAAAGGCGCGGATATCCGCTGTTTTGTCATTGGCGATAAGGTCGTGGCGTCGATGAAGCGCCAAGCGGCTGAAGGCGAATTTCGTTCCAATCTGCATCGCGGCGGTAGCGCCAGCGTGATTCGCATTACCCCCGAGGAGCGCTCAACCGCGATTCGCGCGGCGAAGGCCATGGGGTTGAGGGTCGCGGGGGTGGACTTATTGCGCTCTAACCACGGCCCGGTGATTATGGAGGTCAACTCCTCTCCCGGCCTGCAAGGTATTGAGACAGCCACGGGTAAAGACATTGCCGGGCTGATTATCGACTATATCGAGAAAAATGCCATCACGCCGCGTAAAGCCCCGCCCAAGCCGAAAGGCTAAGGACAAAAAGTAAAAATAATCCATTGAAGGGGTGGCAAAAGCACGCCAGCACCGCCACAATCTGCGTCACCGAAGGAGGTAGACGCTCATGTTTCTCGACAATCGCCAAGTGGCGATGGACAGCGCGCTAGAAGCGCTGGCCGACAGCATTGATTATTTTCAGGATAATGTCGAACGCCTGCGCCCCTCGCTGCGCGAAGCGCTGAAACCGCATTACGAACAGCGCTTAGAGCAGATGAGAAAGTTGCAGGAGCTCGCCCGTACGCACTTAAAAATGCTACCGCGAGATGCTGACGTCGAGCGTGACGATTTTTTATGGCTTTGGAGTCGACTCAAAAGCTTTGTCGGTAACGACAGTCAAGTGCTTATCAACGAGCTATTAGAACAAGAGCGCGTATTGATGCAGGCACTATCGACCCTCTTTACGCACCCTCTTCCCGATCCTATCGAGCCGGTTATCGAAGATTGCATGAAAAACTGCCGTCGGCTGATCCGTGAGCTTTACGGGCTGCAAAAGCGTAAACCACGGCGCTAATCGGTCACAGACTGTGTGGCGTTTAATGGCATGATCGGCTCGGCGGGCCCTAAAAAATAGGGCTCTCGATGCCAGATATAAAGATCGCCCAACATAGCCGCCCGAGCGAACCACTCGCGCAATCTTAAGCGCCACTCCCCCTTCACAGCATTATCGTTTGCCACGCACCCGACCACGTCCATCCCCAGTGCTCTGCCAATAAATACCGCTCGCGGCAGATGCCAGCGCTGGGTAATCAGCACCGCCTTATCCAGTAGAAACACGCTTTGCGCTCGCACGAGCGTATCGAAGGTACTAAAGCCAGCAAAATCGAGTGTGAGCCGCTCGCCGTCGACACCACGGCGCGTTAATTCCTGCCACATAGCACGTGGCTCATTATACGCTCGCGTGCGGTTATCACCGGAAAGCAACAACTGCTCAACGCGGCCATCATGAATCAGTGCGGCGGCGGTACGCATACGGGAATGAAAATGCGGGTTACGCAGCCC
>JBNJFC010000154.1:0-4174 GCA_051746485.1 Pseudomonadota bacterium | reverse complement strand
GTGGCGGGGCTGACCATGCCTTTCATGTGTTCTTCGGTGCGGCGCGCCAGTTCCAAGGCGCCGGGCAGGCGGGAAAGCACCTTTTTGCTTTCTTCGCGCATCTTGAGATACGGCTTACTGGACAGCACCCGCGCCAGGTAGGTTGCCATGCCCCCAACGTTTTCGGAGATCGACATCTCGTTGTCGTTGAGCACCACCAGCATGTTGGCGTCGACGTGGCCGGCGTGGGCCAGCGCCTCAAACGCCATGCCCGCGCTCAGCGCACCGTCGCCAATAATGGCGCACACGCGACGGTTTTCGCCCTGGGCGCGAGCGGCGAGCGCCATGCCGAGCGCGGCGGAAATCGAGGTACTCGAATGGCCCACGCCAAAGGTATCGTACTTGGATTCAGCGCGGCGCGGGAACGCCGCGAGCCCGCCGTGCTGGCGAATGCTCAGCATCGCGTCGCGCCGCCCGGTCAGCACTTTGTGCGGGTAGGCCTGATGGCCCACGTCCCATACAAGGCGGTCGTGAGGGGTGTGGAAAACGTGGTGTAGGGCCACAGAAAGCTCTACCACACCCAACCCGGCACCAAAGTGGCCGCCGGAGACGCCGACGCTGTACAGCAAATAGGCGCGTAGTTCATCGGCGAGCTGCGCAAGTTGCGCCGCGTTCATGGCCCGCAGTGCTGCGGGATGATCAAAAGAGTCGAGCATCGGCGTGGCCGGGCGCTCGCGGGGAATCTCGTCGAACAGCTTCATGGGCACTCGTTTATCAGATCGCTAATGGTCGCGCTTGATCATGTAATGGGCTAAATCGGCCAGCGGCGCGGCGCTCTCGCCCAGCGGGGCTAGCGCGGCGATGGCCTCGTCGATTAGGGTCCGGGCTTTACGCTGCGCGCCCTCAAGCCCAAGCAAGCTGGGATAAGTGGGCTTTTCCCGGGCCGCATCCGCGCCGGAGGCTTTACCCAGCGTTGCCGTATCGCCAGTGACATCCAATACGTCGTCGTGAATTTGAAAGGCGAGGCCAATCGCGCGCGCGTAGCGAGATAGCGCCTCTAGGCGCGGGTCCGTTTCAGCCACGGCGATCAAGCCGCCTAAGCGCACGGCCGCTTCGATCAGCGCACCGGTTTTATGCGCGTGCATGTGCGCGAGGGCGTCAACCTCCGGGTGGCCGCCCACGGCGTCTAAATCCAGCGCTTGTCCGGCCACCATACCATCGCGACCGGAAGCGGTGGCCAGCGTGCGCACCAGGCTACCTAAACGCGGGTGGGGCGTGTTGGCCAGCACTTCAAACGCCAGCGTCTGCAGCGCGTCGCCAGCAAGAATCGCGGTGGCTTCGTCATAGGCGATGTGGACGGTGGGGTGGCCGCGGCGCAGGTCGTCGTCGTCCATCGCCGGCAGGTCATCGTGAATCAGCGAGTAGGCGTGGATCAGCTCAATGGCCGCCGCCGGGGCATCTAGCGCCTCGTCATCAGCGCCTAGGGCGCGGCCCGCGAGGTAAACCAGAAGCGGACGCAAGCGCTTGCCGCCGACCAGTAGACCGTGGCGCATGGCCGCTTCTAACCGCGGGGCGGTGGCCGGGCGCGCCTCGAACAGCGCGGAAAGCATGGCATCGACGCGGGCATTGCTCGCGTGGCGCAGGGTTTCCAGCGTGGGCATCTGGGTGGCTACCATGGCGGGTTCTCCTCGCTGGAGGCGTCATCGTCCGGTGCGCTGAACGGCGTGACCGCCAGCCGGCCGTCGCCATCTTCGCTTAGCGCGCGCACTTTCAGCTCGGCGTTATCCAGGCGGTTTTGCGCCTCGCGGGTAAGCCGCACGCCCTGTTCAAACGCCGTGAGCGAATCCTCAAGCGACAGGGCGCCCGATTCCAACCGCTCAACCAGCGCTTCTAGCTGCTCCACCGTAGCCGCAAAATCCTGCGGAGAGGAAGATGTCGTATCACTCATCGCCGATGCCTGCCGTCTCTCAAAGCTCACGTTTGTTTAAGACCAGTGTCATGGAAAATGGCCGCTCAGTATACACCGACCACCCCCCAGCGCGTCTGCCCGCGTTTGGACGAATGTCGTTAAACGCTTGGGTGGATGCATCGCGTTCATGCTGAGCGCGTAGACTTTTCATCTGCGCCGCCCCGCGCGAGCGCCGTGGCTGTGCTAATATACGGGCCTTTCGTGAACCGATACACGGCGCAAGCGCCGACCAATGAGGTTGATTCAGCCATGGCTAAAACGTCCCTGGACAAGAGCAAGATCAAGATCCTGCTACTCGAGGGCGTCCACCAGAGCGCGGTGGACAATTTTCATAACGCAGGTTACGAGAACATCGAGCACCTGCCGACATCGCTAGATGAAGAATCGCTGATCGAGAAGATCCGCGACGTTCACTTCATCGGCCTTCGCTCGCGCACGCAGCTTACCGAGCGCGTGTTTGCGGCGGCAGAGAAGCTCGTTGGCGTTGGCTGTTTTTGTATCGGGACCAACCAGGTCGACCTGGATGCTGCCCTCAAACGTGGTATTGCGGTCTTTAACGCGCCGTACTCCAATACCCGCTCGGTGGCCGAATTGGTGCTGGCCGAAGCGATCATGCTGCTGCGCGGCATCCCCGAAAAGACCGCCCGCGCCCATGAAGGTGGCTGGCTGAAATCGGCGAAAAACTCTCACGAAGCGCGCGGCAAGACGCTGGGTATCGTGGGTTACGGCAGTATCGGCGCGCAGCTTTCGGTACTCGCGGAGTCGCTTGGTTTTAACGTCATTTATTACGATGTCATCGCCAAGCTGGGCATGGGCAACGCCTCCCAGGTCGGCAGCCTCGAAGAGCTGCTGGGCCGTTCCGACGTGATCAGTCTGCACGTGCCGGATTTACCCTCGACCCGCTGGATGATCGGCGAGAAAGAGATCGCGACGATGAAACCCGGCGCGATCTTCATCAACGCCTCGCGCGGCAGTGTGGTCGAGATCGAGCCGCTGGCCGAAGCGCTGAAAGCCGGCAAGCTCAACGGCGCCGCGATTGATGTGTTCCCGGTCGAGCCGAAAGGCAACGACGAAGAGTTCGAGAGCCCGCTGCGCGGCCTGGCCAACGTGATTTTGACTCCGCACATTGGCGGCTCGACCTTGGAAGCGCAGGAGAATATCGGCATCGAGGTCTCCGAGAAGCTAATCACTTACTCTGACAACGGCACCACCGTGACCTCGGTTAACTTCCCCGAAGTGGCACTGCCCGCTCACCCGGACAAACACCGCCTGCTGCATATTCACGACAACGTGCCGGGCGTGCTCTCCGAGATCAACCGCGTGCTGTCGGAGAGCGGCATCAATATTTCCGGCCAGTACCTGCAGACCAACGAAAAAGTCGGCTACGTGGTGATCGACGTGGACAAAGCCTACGGCCCGCAGGCGCTAGAAGCGTTGAAGGAAGTCTCGCACACGCTGAAAATTCGCGCGCTCTATTCGGCGCAAAACAGCTAGCTTGGTCCAAAACGACTAAACGCTGAGTGACTTTCGCTGTCATACCTGACGCCCCACTGATGTGGGGCGTCGTTGTTAATGGTCCGCCCTTTACGGGGGCGACAACCAGGAGTTTTACATGCCACACCCTACCGAAACGCCGCCCATTGTGGTCGCGGCGATGTACAAATTTGTCACGTTGGATGATTTTGAAGCGCTGCGCGAGCCACTGCGCCAAACCATGCTGGATAACGGCGTCAAAGGCACGCTGCTACTGGCTAAAGAAGGCATTAACGGCACCGTCGCAGGCACCCGCGAGGGTGTGGAGGCGCTGCTTGCTTGGCTAACCGCCGACCCACGCTTGAGCGATATCCCCCATAACGCGGCGCACTATAAAGAATCGTACTGCGACGAGATGCCGTTTTACCGTACCAAGGTCAAACTCAAAAAAGAGATCGTGACGCTTGGCGTGCCGGAGATCGACCCTAACGATACGGTCGGCACCTACGTCGAGCCCGAGCAGTGGAACGACGTCATCTCCGACCCGGAAGTGTTGGTGATCGATACCCGCAACGATTACGAGGTCGACATCGGCAGCTTCGAAGGCGCGATTGACCCCAAAACGGCAACCTTCCGCGAGTTTCCCGACTACGTGCGCGAGCATTACGACCCTACTCGGCACAAAAAAGTCGCCATGTTTTGCACCGGCGGCATTCGCTGCGAAAAAGCCTCCAGCTTTATGCTGAAAGAGGG
>JBNJFC010000153.1:0-4191 GCA_051746485.1 Pseudomonadota bacterium | reverse complement strand
CAGCGCCTGCTGTGGCCGCTGACCGGCCTCGCCCAGGTGATCGACCTGTTCGAACGCGCCATGGCCAGTACCAAGCGTATTCTGGACCTGCTGGAAGAGCCGATTACCGTGAAGGACAACAGCACCACGCCCCTGGCCCAGCCGGTCAAGGGCGAGGTGCGCTTTGAGTCGGTGAGTTTTCACTACGCCGCCAGCCAGGTAGGTGTCGATGGGATAGACCTTCACGCCCCGGCCGGGCATACGCTGGCGCTGGTGGGGGCTACTGGCTCGGGTAAATCGACCCTGGTCAAACTACTGCTGCGCTTTTACGACCCGGAAAGCGGGCGCGTGCTGGTCGATGGCCAGCCGGTGAGCGAGGTGAGTATGCACTCGCTTCGCCAGGCGATCGGGCTGGTCAGCCAGGACGTTTATCTGTTCGAAGGCAGCATTCGCGACAACATCGCCTACGGCAAGCCCGACGCCGATGACGCCGCGATTATCGACGCCGCGCAAACAGCGGAGGCGTGGAGCTTTATAGAGACGCTGCCCCAGGGGCTGGATACACCGGTGGGGGAGCGCGGCGTGCGGCTTTCCGGCGGCCAGCGTCAGCGGCTTTCGCTGGCCCGGGCGCTGCTCAAGGATCCACCGGTTCTGGTGCTCGACGAGGCCACCAGCGCGGTGGACAACGAAACCGAAGCGGCCATTCAGCGCTCGCTGAAACGCATCGCCCACGGGCGGACGGTGATCATGATTGCCCACCGTCTATCTACCATCGTGCACGCCGATGAAATCGTGGTGATTGAAAAAGGCCGGGTGGCCGAGCGCGGCACGCATAAAAGTCTGCTCGACGCCAATGGCCACTATGCCGCCCAGTGGCGGGTACAAACCGGCGCCGCGTAATGCGCGTTTAAGATATTGTGTCGCGCGCGTTGGCGTCGCATATTAGGCATACTTTAGCGGCACAAAGATACGCCCCGCGAGCTCGATAGACGGGTGCAAAACGGCGTTGTCCAAACGGGGAGGCATGACATGAATGCAAGCAAAATTCTTCAGCAGTTGATGCAACAGGCCGGCGGGAGCCAGAAAGGCAGCGGCGTCGACGTCCAAGGGATGCTGAATGGACTCTCGAAACAGTTCGGCGGTGGCAATCAGGAGCCGAGCCGTCAACAAAAAACAGGCGGTTCCAGTAGCGGTTTTGATATGAAAAGCCTGCTTGGCGGTGGGGCAATGGGGCTACTCGTCGGCTCCAAGCGCGGGCGCAAGCTAGGCGGCAAAGCGCTAAAATACGGCGCGATTGCTGGGGTGGGGGTGCTGGCGTGGAAAGCGTGGCAGAACTCTCAACAAAGCTCACAACAAAATTCTCAACAAAGCGCCCAGCAGATAAGCGGCCAGCCGTCGCAGGGTGCGAACGAAGGCGAGCGCGTCGAAGTGCTTAGTGGCGAGTTTCAGGAGCGGCGTAGCTTAGAGCTTCTGCAAGCGATGATCTTGGCCGCCCGTGCCGATGGGCATATCGACGAACAAGAACAAGCGCTGATTACCCAGCAGATTGACGCGCTAGGCGCCGATCAGGAAATGCACCGTTGGGTCGAGCAGCAGCTTCAAGCGCCGTTGGACGCAAGCGTGCTGGCGCGTGAGGCGGATTCGCCCCAGGCCGCCCGCGAGATGTACCTGGTCAGCGTGGCTGTCATTGACGAACAAAATCCGATGGAGCGAGCATGGCTTGACCAACTGGCAAACGCGCTAAACCTCCCGCCTGACATGACTGCCGAGCTTGAGCGTCAAGCGCAGCAGGCGGGTTAATGCTGGACACGGTTAATTTTTGGTTAGCCTCCGGCTTTGGGCTGGGGCTTTCGCCCGTCGCGCCGGGGACGGTGGGATCGCTGCTGGGTATTCCGTTGGCGTGGTGGTTGTTGAGTCGCCCGCTGGTTCAGCAAAGTACCATCATGGCGGTTCTGCTGGCCCTTGCGGTGCCGGTTTGCCACGTAGCTGCGCAGCACTATGCTGGGTTAGATCATGGCAGCATTGTCGCTGACGAGTACCTAGCGTTCCCGCTGGCGGTAATCGGGTTGAAGGCGGCGCGTCATCCGCTGGTAATGACGTTGGCATTCGTTGTGTACCGCTTCTTCGACTCGATAAAGCCACCGCCGATTCATATGGTGGAGTATGTTCATGGTGGTGTCGGCATTGTTTTGGATGACGTTATCGCAGCGGTAGTGACGTGGTTGGTGATGGCCATTGGGCTAAAACTATGGCAGCGCCGAGTCTCAAGGCGACTGCCATTAAGAGATCAATAACTCACCGCGCGGCGGCTTCGAATGTGCGAATTAAAAAGTGGGGCCACCCGCTTCCTCACCCCACACCTCTTCTAGGCGACCGTCGCGGCCGCAGCTAAAGCGGTAGAACTTGTAGCGCACCGGATTTTTTTCGTAGTAGTTCTGGTGGTACTCCTCGGCTGGCCAGAAGGTATCCGCAGAAACGATCTCGGTCGCAATATCGCGCTCAAAGCGGTCTTCCATTTCGGCTTTGCTCGCTTCGGCCAGTTCGCGCTGTTCGTCGTTGTCGTAGAAGATCGCCGAACGATACTGGTTGCCCACATCGCAAAACTGCCGGCCTTCAGCGAATGGGTCGATATTGCGCCAAAAAATGGCTAACAGCTGTTCGTAGCTGATCTGTTCGGGATCGTATTCGACTTTCACCGCTTCGGCGTGGCCGGTATCGCCGCCGGTGATTTCTTCATAGGTGGGATTATCTAGCTCGCCGCCAATGTAACCTGAGATGGTGGCGCTGACGCCAGGCTGGCGGTCGTAGGGTGGTTCCATGCACCAGAAGCAGCCGCCAGCGAAAATGGCTTGAGCGGAGGCGTCGGCCTCGGTGTCCGCGGCGAGAGGGGCGCTTAGGCTCCCCGCCGCGGCAAAAAGCATCAGGGTCAGGGGGCGAAAACCTGTCGAAAACGACATAAACACTCCAAGTGTGGTTTAGTTCAAAACGGTCACTCTCATGGAGTTTTTTATCGCTGACAGGTTCCCATTTTTCTATGTTGTTTTTATATAACAATCGAGTCATGTAAAAGTTGTGTAGGGCTATGTGGGTGTCAGCGAGTTCACACCAAACGAGATGGCCACACTTCATCTAGGGTGCTAAGCGCGGCGTGAAGCGTTGGCTCGTCTTCTCGCCCGCGTTGCCAGATAACACTGAGTGCGCAGGGCAGGCGCACCTCCCCCGCCACCGCCAGACCACTCTCCTGGCGCTCGGTCATGGCAAGCGCATCCCGGGCGAGGCTTAGCCCCACGCCCGCGCGCACCAGGTCGAGCATGCAGGCTTCTTGATCGACCTGGGCGACGCGGTTGGGTGTGGCGCCGCTTGCGGCAAGCGCTTTATTGAGCAGCCGGTGGTGAACCGACACCGTAGGGGTGACGATCCACGGCAGCGCCGCCAGGGTTTCCCAGCGGGTATCGGTCAGCCGCGACTCCCAGCCGGGTGGGGCCACCACGTGGTAGTGAAAGTGAGTGAGTTCGCGAAATGAAAGCGTGGGGTGCTGGGGGCCGGGACCTTCCCCAGGCGGGGCGAGATAAAATCCCACGTCGAGCTCGCCCTGCTCCACGCGCTCGCTCACGCTGCCGCTCATGCCGTGGTGCAGCTCGGTCTCAAGCTGCGGCGCGCCCTGCATTAAGCGGCGAAGAAAGTCCCCCAGGCGAATAAATTCCGGGTCGACGATGGTGCCGATCTTAAGCTTCCCTCGCACGGTGGTGTGCAGCTGAAGTGCCGTTTGCTCAAAGGCTTGAGCGCTGGCGAGGGCTTTTTCCGCTGCCGGTAGCAGCGCGTGGCCGTCTGGGGTTAACGCAAGCCCTTGGGGGCGGCGGTGAAAAAGCGTTAACCCCAGACGCTGCTGGAGCTGCTTCAACTTTAGGCTAACGGCCGGCTGTGTCAGGTGAAGTTGTGCTGCCGCTTGCGAGACACTGCCTGTTCGCGCGACGGCTACAAACGCCCGCAACATCGCATACTCTTGCAAAGGGAGCTCCTTTTGCCGCTGTGTTATTTGGGAATCTTATATCTTGGTTAAAAAAGACTCAATTGATCGGCGGGTAAAGCGCGCTAAGCTGGCGTTAAGCATTTATTGAGTTTTATTCTTTTTATAATAGGTATTCCCATGAGCCGCACGTCAAATCCAAGCGCAATTCCGCATTACATCAATGGCCAAACGGCGTCGGGTGA
>JBNJFC010000152.1:0-4263 GCA_051746485.1 Pseudomonadota bacterium | reverse complement strand
TTAATGCGTTGATCATAAAGGCTGGCGCGGGCATCGAGTACGTCGACCATATCGCGCAGGCCAAACTGCTCGCCGCGTTCGGCGGCATCTAAGAAAAGCTGACTGGACTCAATGGCTTGCTTCAACGCTTCTAAGCGGCGGATACCGCCGTTAAGTGAGCGAAGGCGTGTGCGTACTTCTTGCACGGCGAGATTGCGCTCGTTATCCACAGCGGCTTGACCGGCTTTGATACGTGCCTCGCCCTGGCGGACGCTGGCGTTGGTGTAGCCACCGCGGTAGATCGGCACGCTCATTTCAACCGTCGCGGTGTAGTCTTCACTGCTGCGCAGCTGGTCGTCACTTTCGCGGTCTGAGTAGCTTAGATTGAGGTTTAGCTCGGGGTAGTAGCCCGCCCGGCGAGTGCTGGTATCGGCTTCCGTGGCACTTTGCTCTTCACGCGCGAGTTGCACGTTGAGGTTCTGCCCGGTGCGTTCAATCCAAGTGGCGGGCTTGCCCCATTCACGCTGAAGCGCTACATCGGCAAGCTCGCCTACCGCTAGCCCGCGCATACTCGGGCGTACCCCGGTTAGGCGCTCAAGTTCGCTTAAAGCGTTATCCAGCTCGTTTTCAGCTTCTACGGCATCGGCAATCGCTTGGTCGAGGCGTGACTGCGCTTCCAGCAGATCGACGCGGTTACCCACACCCAGGTCATAGGCACGGCTGGCTTGACGTACCTGTAGCTCTAGCGACTCTTCCTGCGACGTCAAAAGGCCCAACCGCTGCGACGCTAAATAGGCTTGTACGTAGGCTTCGCTGACGCTTAAGGCTAGGTCGCGCTCGACCACGGCAAGCTGCATTTCTGCCGCGCTAATTTGTGCATCCGCCACGCTAAGCTTACGCCAACGCTCCAAGCTAAATAGCGGCTGCTGCAGTTGCAGGCGCCAGTAGTGCTCATCGAACTCACCCGGGCGCTGAGCGGGCTGATCCAACCCAAAATCATCAGGCTCGGTCTGCACGTTGGTGGAATCTTGCCAGAGGTACCCACCGCTCGCGCTGATTTGTGGCAACAGCTGTGAGCGCGCCAGTGGGCGCTCTTCACGGGTGGCTTCCAGCTCGTAACGCTGTTGCGATAGCTCGGCGTCATTATCCAATGCACGGGCAAAAAGCTCGGGCAGCGAGGGCAACTGCGATGTTGCAACGCTGGCATCATCCAACGCTTCAAACTCGGCCATGGCGTCATCACCGGCAGGCACGTCGTCTTGGGCGTAAAGCGGCGATGTCATGGCGATGGCCAGTGCCAGAGGAGCAAGGCGAAACCAGGCGCGTGTCGTGCGTTGCATCAATCCTCCCGGATGGCGCGAGCCAGCATATCGGTAATCGGTTTGGCGATGTAGCTCGCAAAGGTGCGCTCGCCGGTACGAATCATCACTTCGGCGGGCATGCCGGAGAGCAGCTGCATGTTCTCGGTCATCTTCTCGCGCCCTTCGTCGGTCACCCGCACACGCGCGCGATAGTACTGCTCGCCCGTGGCTTCATCTTCGAAGCTATCGGCGCTGACGTGGATCACTTCGCCATCGATTACCTCAGTCAAACGCTGATTGAAGGCGCTAAAGCGAATTTCGGCAAACTGGCCGACAAAGATATTATCAATATCGCGGGTGGGAATCCGCGCTGCGACCACGAAGCCATCATTTGAGGGCACAATGTTCATGATTTCATCGCCCCCGCGAATCACCGCGCCTTCGGTGTGCACCTTAAGACCCACCACGGTGCCCGAAACCGGGGCTTTGATTACGGTACGCTCGACCTGATCACTCAACGACACAATTTGCTCTTCAGCCTCGGCAATTTGCGACTGCGCTTGCCGCAGCTGCTCACCCACTTCCTTCTGGAATTCTTGCTGCTGAATTTCGCGTTCCATGCGGTTTTCACTGATTTGCGATTTCAGCTGTGCGATGTTGGAACGATATTCAGCGTTACTGCCTTCGAGCTGCAACATCTGGCGCTCAAGCTCACGCAGGCGCTGGTTATCACCCAGCCCTTCTTGAAATAGCGAGCGAAAATCTTCGGCTTCACTGCGCATTGAGGCAATGCGGCGTTTATTAACGCTAATACGCTCTTCTAGGCCATCGATCTGCTCGCGCATCTGCACGATCTGTTCATCCAGCGCTTCCAATGTGCTCTTCAGCGACTGCTTACGCGCGACAAAGAGGCTCTGCTGCACGGCAAGCACCTGCTGCACGCGGGGACTATCGACGTCTTGCAGATCCTCGGGAACGGGCATCATCTCGGCGCCTTCTTGCTCTGCCAGCAACCGGGCTTCCATCGCACGATTGATCAGGTACTGCGAGCGGGCAATTTCTAACTGCGAACTGGCCTGAGTGTCGCTCAGCACCATCAGCGTATCGCCGGCCTCTACTTTGTCACCGTCTTCTACATGCAGCTCATCAACGATACCGCCTTCTAGGTGCTGCACCGTGCGCTTGAATGACTCAATAGAGACACTACCCGGCGCTACCACGGCAATGGCAAGCGAGGCCGTGGCCGCCCAGGTGCCAAAGCCGCCAAAAGCCAAGAGTAAAATCGCAAAACCCAGTTTGCGATAGCCTTTGTCACTGGTCGGTAGTTTCTCTTGCGCCTCGCCCTCTATGGTGGCGGGACCCTTGGGGGTAACGTCGATTTCCGATGTCGCGGGGACATTGCGCGTGTTCGTGTTGTTGGAACCGTTGCTGGGACCGTCGTTGGGACTGTTAGAACGATCATCGCTCATGGGTTACTTCTCCTCACCGCGGCCACCAGGAATGGCAGATAAACGAGCGGTGTTTTGGCTGACTTGCGCACGCGGTTTCTTGGCAAACTGGGCGAGTACCTCATCACGCGGGCCGAACATGCTGACCTGGCCTTCTTTCATCACCAACAGCTTATCCATGTTCTTCAGCACGCTGGTGCGGTGACTAATCACAAAGAGCGTGGTGCCTTCGACTTTGAGCTGCTGAATCGCTTGCGCCAGGGCGCGCTCACCGGCGTCATCTAGGTTGGCGTTGGGTTCATCCAATACAACGAACACCGGATTGTCGTAAAGCGCACGCGCGAGACCCACACGCTGACGCTGGCCACCCGAAAGCGCACCACTGGTTGAAGAAATCACCGTGTCGTAACCGTTGGGCAGCTCCAGGATCATTTCGTGAACACCGGTTTTTTTGGCAGCGTCGACCACTTTCTGCGGGTCGACATCGCCAAAACGGGCAATGTTCTCGCTCACGGTGCCGTCAAAAAGCTCGATATCTTGCGGCAAGTAGCCGATGTAAGGGCCGATCTCATCGCGGTTGTACTGGGTGATCACCCCTCCATCAAGGCGCACCTCGCCCACTTGTGAGGGCCAAATACCCAAAAGCACACGCGCAAGCGTGGATTTACCCGCTGCACTGGGACCGATGATGCCGATATGTTCGCCTTTCGCCACGGAGAAGTTGATCCCCCGGATGGTCGCCATGCGCGAACCGGGAGGTGCCGCGGCCACGCCCTCAGCGCTAACATTCCCCTTCGGGGCGGGTAACGACATGCGTTCTTGCTCTTCCGGAATCTGCGTCAGCAGCTCGTTCAAGCGGTCATAAGCGCCACGGGCGTTCACGAAACCTTTCCAGCCACCAATCATCTGGTCTATCGGTGCTAGCGCGCGCCCCATGATGATAGAGCCCGCAATCATCATGCCGGGCGTCATATCACCCTGAAGTACCAAAAAGGCACCCAAGCCAAGAATCATCGACTGAAACAGCAAGCGCAGCACTTTTGACGTGTTCGTCAGCGCGCCGGCGCGGTCGCTAGCTTGCGACTGCTTAGCCAGGAATTCGTGGTGGCGCTTGGACCAGCGACCCATGATGCCCGGCAGCATGCCCATCGCGTGTAGCACTTCGGCATTACGCAAATTGGAGTTAGCAAGGTTCTGCGCTTGGATATGCTCGCTGTTGGCTTCCGCGAGAAGTTTCTTTGTCGCCTTCTCGTTAGCAATGGCGAGCACGAGCAAAATGATGCCAGCGCAGGTGGCAAAGATACCTAGCCAAGGGTGAAAGAGGAAAAGCACACCGAGATAGACCGGCACCCAGGGCGCATCGAAAAAGGCAAATAGGCCGTTGCCGGTAAGAAATTGACGCAGACTGGTGAGATCATTCAATGGCTGCGCACTTTGCCCGCCTTGGGCGACTAAACTGCGGCGGAACATCGCGCTGTAAAGGCGCTCGTTAATCGTGGTATCGAGCTTATTACCTACGCGGACCAACATCCGCG
>JBNJFC010000151.1:0-4288 GCA_051746485.1 Pseudomonadota bacterium | reverse complement strand
GGTTAACAATATTTTCTGCGAGAAAAGCTGCCGCCCTCCTTCAGGACACGGTCAACAAGTGACGAATGGCGGTTTCAAATGGCAGCCCCTCAATGGCCTTAAGCTCATCATGAAGATATTCCATGAAAATATCCTCATCAAGGTCAGCAAACTCTTGTAGTTCACTCGCCACGCTGAGGTAACCCTGAAGCGCCGAGTATCGCTTTTGACGCAAGGCCCCATGCTCATGGTCGAGATTGAATACCCGTAGGGTTTCCTCGGCACGATGGAGACGGTCAGCAGGCAAGTTCTTTCGCGGCACTATTCGTCCATCAGATAAAAACCTGAGGTAATCATCCGGGTTGTCGATATCAGGCTTTAATATATCGCCATACGAATATGACTGGCGATCCTTGTGCCTACCACAGCTATCGGCTTTATCGCACGAGCCAAAGAGATTGTCCCACTGGAATGTCTCCTGGGGATAATCGGATCGCTGCCGGAAGTGCTCAATATGGCGACGTTTTGGATAGAGCTGTTCTTCACAATAGGCACACCGTAGCCCTTGCATGGCCTCCAACTTTACCCAAATATCCTGCTTTTCAGCTGCGCTTACCCGTCTCCAATCTTTAGGGCCGTCTTGATAGCGAGCTAAACAGCCAGGCGCTTCGGGCCGTTCAAGCTTATGCATCCGATGCTGACTCCCTACCCTGCATTTTTCTCTTCATTGCTTGAAAGCGCTGCAAACGCTCGCACTCGATCATTTCCGGATGATTCTTGCCAAAATGAGCGACAAGCTGTTGATGCAGCTTCTCAGCAAACGGAGCTTGAGCATCTCCTTGCTCTATTGCTTGCCGGTATTCTGCCAACATGCGCGCTTCTTTCACATCGGGTACCGGATCAATGCCCATTATGCGGGAAAGCGTTTCCACGCTAGCAACTCCCCGCGTCTGAAAATCAGGCTCAGTAGAGGTCGTTAACCACTCTTGACTTTTCTCACTCCACTCATTTTCAAGCAGACGAATGCACTCACGAGAGACCGTCGTAAGCACTTGCGGGCTATGGGTGGTCACAATGAACTGCATATTGGGGAAGGTTATTTGTAGGCTCTGAATCACTCGCTGCTGCCAGGCCGGATGCAAGTGAAGGTCAACCTCATCGATTAAAACAATCCCCGGTGTTTTTTGGGCGGCTTCGGCACCCAAATGAGGATTAAGCTTGGCACAACGCCAAGCCATGTCGGCAATCATGGAAACGATGGTACGAACACCATCACTAAGCTGACTTACGGGCAGAATACCCTGCCCTTCCTGCTGCATAGCCAGCTCTTCATAGGCCAAACTGTAATGGATACCTGACCAACCCTCGGCTTCTAGCACCATGTCGACAGAGCGCAGGACAGCATTCAATTGCCCCACAAGCCTCGAAGGCTTTTCTGGCGTACGCTCTTGGTGCTGAAGTACCGCCAGGGTGGCTTTACTCATCCATTCTTGCAGCTGTAAATAATTGGAGGCCGATGAAAGGCAGTCTTCATAACCCAGTGTTCGGCTTTCGCTAAGCACTGCTTTGCGCTTCAGGTTTTTATGCGTTTTCCAAAGCCGCCCCGTACCGTAATAGCTCACCAACGGCAGCGTCACGGTGTCAAAATCACGTACCTGTTGCATAAGCATCTTGCCATACTGAGTAAGGCAAGCAGCATCTTTAATCGTCGTACGGCTCTTAGGTCCGTTTAATTCACGAACTATATACGTTTCATCATCTGCCAACCCCGCGACGGTACCCGCAACGCGCACTGGATACTGTTGTTCTTGCTCGGCATCTTCTCCTTGTCGACGATAACGGGCGTCCGAACGTTCGATGTGACGCCCTTTTCCCATGTCGAAACTGCCAACAAAACTGCCTAAGAGAATAGCAAGCCCGTCGAGCACACTGGTTTTTCCCTGGCCATTTCGGGCGACAAGCACTGTGAGCCGCTCATCTAGCGTGGTTTCAAAGCGCGAGAAGTTTCGGAAATTATCCAGTTCAATTTGCTTGAGCTTCATGGCTCTCATTCCTTATGTCACGCAGGCCAAACCCCGGCAGCTAGCGGCAAGTGTATTCCAGCGGAGCACTAGGTAAAACGGTTATCAGGCTGCCGCCCCGCCAATAACTTCAAAATCAACAGCGCGAACTGCTTGCCAGTCTCTGTATCTTCTAAGAGCGGCGTTGTGAGTTTTTCGTGGTCGTCCATGGCATCGAGCAGCGCTTTTTCTACGCGCTTGGGAAATAGCCCATGCATTATTTGGGCTTCGTCATGGTTCTGAATTTGAGCCATCACGTCGTCCTCCCGCTCGATGCGGTCGGCAATGCCATTGGCGAAATGCAGCTTATCTTCGTCGCTGATATCCGCGCCGTAGAGGTCGTTTAGTCGCTCAATGATCTCATTGAGGCGCTGTGTTTCCGGATCGAAGGGCTTGCCGGAACCCACGTCAGAGATAGGCTTCAAGCCGTACTCGCCTTCGTTTTCTTCCAGCGACAGGCGCTGCTCGGCGCGCTTAGTGAGCCGGTAGCTATCCAGCGCGAGCTCACTCACGTCAACAGGGTCGTCCTCCATCAAACGGTCGGTACGCAGCAGCGGGTGAAGGTGTTTGGCGAACACGCACAGCTGTTCTAGCTCCGTGTCGTCAAAGGCGATGATTTGGCTCAAGAACTCGTAGGTACGCACAAAGCTTTGCAGATTTTTGCGAAATAAGTCGAGCTCATCGCGGGTTTTACCGGCGTCTTCCAGCTCTTGCTCGGCGCGCTTAACGCCTTTCTCATCGCCCTGTCGCTCCGCCTGGCGGCGCGCCTCTTTCCAGGTGTCCTGCTGCTCCAGAATCGCCTCGTAGCGCTTTTTGAAGCGATCTTGAGCGGGCTGGCAGTGGTAACTCAAGCGCGACGCCGGCGCTTTGGGGTCGAAAAACGCGGTGGCAAAGGCTTCGACCTCGGGCCAGTGATAGATGCCGCTGGCATCCAGAGTGCGCTTGATGTCATACACCACTTGCGGGTCGGAAACGTCCGAAAGCTCGGCCTTGCGGTAGTACGGCGCGAAGGCGTCTAGAATGTCCTCAGGGTCGTTGTAAAAATCGAGGATAAACGTCTGCTTGCCGGGGAATAGCCGGTTAAGCCGCGAGAGGGTTTGCACGCAGTCAACGCCTTGGAGCTTTTTATCCACGTACATCGCGCAGAGCTTGGGCTGATCAAAGCCGGTCTGGTACTTGTTGGCGGCGATCATCACGTTGAAGTCGTCGGTGTCCAACGCCTCGGCCAAGTCGCGCCCGCGTACGCCGGGGTTGAGCAGTTGGCTGGACTCGCTGACCTCTTCGGGGATCACCTCATCCGGCGGCACGGTGCCGGAAAACGCCACGAGCGGGTGAACATCGTCGTACCCCTTCTCTTCCACGTACTGACGCATGGCCAGTTGATAGCGCACGGCTTCCTGGCGGCTGGCAGTCACGACCATGGCCTTGGCCTGGCCATCTAAGAGGTGGCGTACATTGGCGCGGAAGTGCTCGACAATCACCTCGACGCGCTGAGCGATGTTGTAAGGGTGCAGGCGTACCCATTTGGCCAGCGTGCGCGACGCCTTTTTGGCGTCCACTTCCTGCTCCTCGCCATCCGGGTGGGCGAGCTTCCAAGCGGTGCTGTAGGTGACGTAGTTGCGCAGCACATCAAGGATAAAACCCTCCTCAATCGCTTGGCGCATTGAGTAAAGGTGAAACGGCTCGGGCTTATTGTCCGCGCTCGGCGGCAAGCTGGGGTCCGGCACGCGGCCGAAGAGCTCTAGCGTCTTGGCCTTGGGTGTCGCGGTAAAGGCGTAATAGCTAATGCGCTCGTTGGGGCGGCGCGACGATACGGCCGCATCCAGCATTTCCTCAGCGCTAATCTCGCCATCATCACCTGTTCCTTCCCCGGCAGCGGCCAGCAGCGCTTTTAGCTTGGTGGCCGAGCTGCCGGTTTGGGAGGAGTGGGCTTCGTCGGCAATCACCGCGTAACGGCCCTCGGCCAGATTGGGGCGTTTACCCAGGGCATCAAACAGCGCCGGGAAGGTCTGAATGGTGACGATAATAATCCGCGTATTACTCGCCAGCGCTTCGGCCAGCTGTTCGGATTTACTCTGGTTGCCCACATCGCGGGTAATGGGGCACACCACCCCGTGGGCGTGCTCAAACTGGTAGATAGTGTCTTGGAGCTGACTATCGAGCACCGTTCGGTCAGTGACCACAATGACCGAATTGAAGCGCTTTTGCTGGCCGTGTTCGTCGTAGAGGTTGGCGAGCTGGTGAGCGAG
>JBNJFC010000150.1:0-4319 GCA_051746485.1 Pseudomonadota bacterium | reverse complement strand
CGTTTTTTCGCGCAGGCGTTCGAGTGCCTGCCAGGTAACGCTGCGGGTAAGTTGAAACATAGAAGGCAGTCCTGTTGTTTTACCATCGTTGTTAGACTGGAAAGCTTAGCTGGCAATGGCCACTTGGGAAGCACCACGTTTAATGAACGCGTAGCCCAGGCCGGTGATCAGCGAGCCTACGACAATCGCGCCAAGATAAAGCAGCGCCGGCGTAATGGCATTGGGGATTAGCAGCACGAAAATACCGCCGTGAGGTGCCATCAGCTGGGCGCCGGCCAACATGGAGAGCGCGCCAGTGACAGCGCCACCGATCATACTGGCAGGAATGACGCGCAGCGGATCTTTGGCGGCGAAAGGAATCGCGCCTTCACTGATAAAGCAAAATCCCAGCACAAACGAGGCCTTTCCTGCCTCACGTTCTGGGGCAGAGAACTTATTGCGCGCGATAAAACTGGCGATGCCCATCCCAATGGGCGGTACCATGCCCGCCGCCATAATGGCGGCCATTGGGCCGTAGGTTTCTGAAGCCAGCAGGCCCACGCCGAAGGTGTAAGCCGCTTTGTTAACCGGCCCGCCTAGGTCAAAGCACATCATCGCGCCCAGCAAAATACCCAACAGCACCGCGTTGGTGGAGCCCATGGATTCCAGGAAGCTGGTCAGAGCGTTCAGCAGCGCCGCTACCGGTTCGCCAATCACGTAGATCATGGTCAGACCGGTGACTAAGCTTGCCACCAGTGGAATGATCAGAATCGGCTTTAAAGATTCAACGCTGGAGGGCAGTTTCACATAGCGGGTCACTGCAAGTGCCACATAGCCAGCTAAGAAACCCGCCAAAATACCACCGATAAACCCGGAGCCGATATTGGCCGCCAGCATGCCGCCAATCATACCGGGCGCGATGCCGGGGCGGTCGGCAATGGAGTAAGCAATATAACCGGCCAGTACCGGAATCATTAGCGCGAAGGCGGTGCCGCCGCCAATTTGCATCAGCGCGGCTGCCAAGGTGCCTTCTTGCTCGAAGGCTTCAATACCAAATACGAAGGAAAGCGCAATCAGCAGGCCGCCAGCGACCACCATCGGCAACATAAACGATACGCCGGTCAGCAAGTGCTTATAAATGCCTTTTTCTTTAGCGCTTTTCTTCGCTGTGGCGGTGCTGCTATTGCCATCCTCTACGGCGGCTTCCTTGAGCGCGGCTTCCAGCGTGGGGCGAGGCTTTTTCAAGGCATTGCCAGTAGAGGTGCGATAAATGCGCTTGCCAGCAAAGCGCGTTGGGTCAACGTCGATATCGCAGGCCAGTACCACGATGTCGGCTTCTGCGATCTCTTCTTCGGTTAGCTGGTCCTGGGCGCCCACAGAGCCTTGGGTTTCCACGCGGATGGCGTGGCCCATGTCTTTACCCGCCTCAGCCAGCGCTTCTGCCGCCATAAAGGTGTGGGCAACGCCCGTGGGGCAGGCGGTGACGGCAACGATTCTTTTGCCCCCCGCGGTGCTGTTAGCCGCCGGCGTAGCGGCTGCCGCCGGGGTCGCAGGAGCGTGGTAAATCGGCGCGTCACGCTTGGCTTGGGTTAAAAAAGCGCTGGGGTCGGGCAGGGCATCGGTAATCGGTGCCTGGAAAAGCCGCTTGCCTTCAAAGCGCTCGGGGGCGGGTACATGATCGGCAGCCACGACAATTAAGTCGGCGTTATCGACTTGCTCGGCGTTGGCGGCCTGCAGCGGTGCAATTTCACCGTGCATTTCGACATGAACGCTCCAGCCCATACGCTCGGCGGCTTGCTCTAAGCGTTTGGCGGCAAGAAAAGTGGTGGCCATGCCGCTGGGGCAGGCGGTAATCAGGATCAGGTTCATCGCGTGGCTCCCTCGGTGATGGTGTCATCAAGACGCCGTACCCAAGTCTGTTGTTGGAGTGAGTCAAAGTCGTCGGCGTGGGAAGTGCCCACGCCGACATGGCGAACCGCCTCGGCAGAGAGCGCCGTGGCGAAGCGAAGGATATCTTGTGGGGCTAGATGGCTTAGTAACCCGTGCAGCATGCCGGCGACAAAGGTGTCACCCGCGCAGACCGTGTTGGTGGCCGTCACACTTGGCGGGGTCGATTGCCAAATGCCGTGACGGCTAACCCATAAAACACCCTCTGCCCCGGCAGAGATGAGCGCGTGTTCGATGCCGCTGGTGTGCAGGCGATTGGCGGCAGCCAGGCGTTCGTCGCTGGTTTCAAGTGTGCTGCCTGCCCAATCGGCAAGCTCGGTTTCGTTAGGCTTGACGGCGGCGGGCTGTGCCGCAATCGCGGTGAGTAGCGACGGGCCGCTGGTATCGACCCACAGCGGTGCGTCGTAGTGTTTAAGCGTGGTTAGCAGCGCGCCAAAGGTGTGTTGGTCAATACCGGGTGGCAGGCTGCCCGCCACGACCACCGCTTGTGGCGGCGTGGTGCTTTGAAACAGGCCGTCGAGGGTTTCCAGCAGGGTATTGAGGTGCGCGGGTTCAATCGGCATGCCGGGACCATTGATATCCGTCACCCGGCCACTTTGTTCGGCAAGCTTGGCATTAATGCGCGTATTACCCGGTACCCGCACAAACGCATCTTTCACGCCGTAGTGGGGAAACGCTAGGCTGAACGGGGCATCGTTATCCTGACCCAAAAAACCGCTAACCGTAACGTCGTGGCCAAGGCTGGCTAGCACTCGCGCCACGTTCACGCCTTTTCCGGCCGCGTCCAGTTGGGCGCTGGTCGGGCGATTGACGTGGCCAAGCGAGAGCTTTTCCAAGTTAAAGGCTAAATCCAGCGCAGGGTTTAGCGTAATGCATACCACCCGTGCCATTAGCCTTCCTCCAGGGCGTCGCGCACCTCATCGCTAGTGGCTTTGCTAAGCGCCAGTTGGGCGCTGGCTTTGGCATCGGCAAGGTCGAATTCCCGCAGGCGGGCTTTGACCAGCGGGATTTGTCGCGCGCTAACGGAAAGCTCGTCAACACCTAAGCCTACAAGTACCGGGACAGCCATCGCATCCGAGGCGAGCTCGCCGCATACGCCCACCCATTTACCTTGGGCGTGGGCCGCGTCCACGGTCATTTGGATTAAGCGTAAAACCGCTGGGTGCAGGCCGTCGGCTTGGGCAGAGAGCTCCGGGTGGCCACGGTCAATGGCCAGGGTGTACTGGGTTAAGTCATTGGTGCCTACCGAGAAGAAATCCACCTCAGCGGCCAGTGTTGGCGCCAACAGAGCGCTGGAAGGGACTTCAATCATAATGCCAAGCTGCACATCGGTAGCGCGCTCATGCGGCGCAATCTCGCTGAGTAGGCGGTCGTAAATAGCTTTGGCGGCGCGGAACTCGGCCACGTCCTTGACCATCGGCAGCATGATCCGCAGCGGACGATCAACGGCCGCCATTAGCAGCGCGCGCAGCTGAGTTTCAAGCACCTCAGGCTGGGTCAGTGCTAAGCGAATACCGCGCAAGCCGAGGAAGGGATTGTCCTCTTGGGGAACGGGCCAGTAGGGCAGCGGCTTGTCGCCGCCGACATCCAGGGTACGGGCGACCAGCGGGCGGCCATCCAAGGCATCGGTGGCTTCGCGATACTCGGCAATTTGGGTGGTGAGGTCCGGCGCGCTTGAGTAGGCCATAAACAGGAACTCGGTGCGCAGCAGACCAACACCCTCGGCGCCGCGCTCTACGGCATCGGCAGCATGGGCCGTGTTGCCTAGGTTGGCAGCCACTTCGACCCGGTGCCCGTCGCGGGTTTGGGCCTGATCAAAGCGCAGCTCCCAAGCATCGGCTTCTCGCTGCTGTTGATCGAGCAGCTGCTGTTCGGCGCGCTGCAGGCGCTCTTCAGAAGGCTGCGATGTCACGCGGCCACGCTCGCCGTCCAGAATCATCATGCCGCCGTTATGCAGCGCCATGACCGTTTCGCCGGCACCGACCACGGCTGGAATACCCAGCGCACGGGCCAGAATGGCGCTGTGGGCGGTGGCGCCGCCGCGAACGGTCAGCAGGCCGCGAACGCGGGACGTATCCAGGCGGGCAACGTCAGATGGGCCGATATCGTCCATCACCAAAATATACGGATGGTCGGGCGGCTCGGGCAGTTGCACATCGCACAGAACGCCCAATACGCGACGGCCGACATCGCGCAGGTCGGCGGCACGTTCCGCGAGCAGTCGGTCGGCCAACATTTCCTGGGCATGAGCCGCGGTTTCAATCGCTTCCCACCAGCCTGCTTCCGCCGAGTGGCCTTCATGAATGGCCTCAATCGCGGCGTGGCGAAGCTCGGGGTCGTCGAGCATCTCTTCGTGCATGGAGAGAATGTCAGCCACCTCGCCGCCGGGGGCG
>JBNJFC010000149.1:0-4328 GCA_051746485.1 Pseudomonadota bacterium | reverse complement strand
CGACCTGTTATCAACGTAGCGGCGATACCGCCCGCTCTCCCTGGTCAACCAGGCTTGTGGTTACAAGCCTCCGGCTTCAGCCGGAGGTAGTTGACTATCCTTTACGACAAAACGGCCAGACTTGGTAAAACTTGCGGCACTGAAACTCCGCTTCACAACTGGCTAGCTGCGAGCGGTAGCGGTTGGCGCGGCTCGCGACTTGGCGCGCGGCACTCTGTACTGCTGGCTTGGCGCGGTAGCTGCCGCGTTGATAGCCGCCTGCGCCTTCGTGGTAGGCGAGATAAAGGTGCTCGGGGTTGTTGAGCGAAATACCCGTTTGCGCGCGGGTACGGGTGTTGTACCAGCCGATAAAATCGGTGGCGTGCTTCATGTGCGTGCGCCTAGCGAAAAGGCTGCCGGCTTGGTCGCGGTACTCACCCCAGACCGGGTCTTGGGCTTGGGCGTACCCTTTGGCCGATGATGGACGCGGACCGGGAATAAAGCCGAGATAACGTTTGCGCGGCGGGCGAACGTGACTACGAAACGATGATTCCTGTTGGATAAAGGACATTTGCGTCTCGATCGGCGT
This sequence comes from Pseudomonadota bacterium, assembly GCA_051746485.1. Taxonomy (GTDB): domain Bacteria; phylum Pseudomonadota; class Gammaproteobacteria; order Pseudomonadales; family Halomonadaceae; genus Vreelandella. Next base: position 3,760 of record JBNJFC010000149.1, on the reverse strand, counting down.
GCCCCACGACGCTTCAGAATCGTGTGCGTAGTCGTACCAGCTGGGCTGTTCGCGAAAAATTTCGCAGATATTGCTTTGGTCCTGCGGTGGAGCGGGCGCAAAGGCGGCGCAGCCCGAGAGAAAAAGCATCAGCAATAGCGCAGTGGCAAAAGGCGTTTGTTGAGGCATGGTGATTCCCTTGTCGGTGTTGGTGTTTTATTTATCAAACAACGATAGCTGATTAGGTGATGGTTTTTGATGTTTGTGGTCAGTGGGGCGGCGTTGACTGGCAAGTTTTGCTACCAGCTTTTGACGAGTATCGCGAGCTTCCGGCGTGCGCCTTCGTTGATAGAGCTGTGCTTTCCAGTGGCGCGCTTCGGCGTCAAAATCATGGGGCAGTGGGTAATGCTTGCCGGGATGAAAGTCAAAGCGTTGACGCAGCGATGCTGGCAGCGACCACGGCATACTGCGCCAATCCACGGGTAGGCGCGCAAGCTCGGGAACCCAGTGTGCGACAAAAGCGCCATCCGGGTCGTTGTCCGCTGCCTGTTTGATGGGGTTATACACCCGCAGCGCGTTGGTGCCTGTTGCGCCGGACTGCATCTGTATCTGCGGGTAATGAATGCCAGGCTCATAGTCGGTAAATAGCCGCGCGAGATGCAAGGCGGGCTCTCGCCAGTGCAGCCCCAATCCAAAGGTGGCGTAGGAGATCAACATGGCGCGCATACGAAAATTCAGCCAGCCGGTTGTGATCAAACTACGCATGCAGGCATCTACCAGTGGTACCCCGGTTTGGCCGTGCTTCCAAGCAACTAGGTTAGCATGTTCGGGGTCGCGTTCCCGCAGGCCGCGCAGCGCTGGGTGCAGGGTTTGCCACTCCATGCTCGGCTCGCTTTCGAGTTTTTGAATAAAATGGCAGTGCCAATAAAGCCGAGAAGTGAAGGCGCGCAGCGACGCGGTCCACTGTGTGTGGTTAGTGTGTTTTTGCCGCTGGCGGCGTAGTGACTGTACGATCTCGCGCATCGAGAGGGTACCCCAGGCCAGATGTGGCGAGAGCCGCGAGCCAAACTCCCAGGCCAATAGTGGTTTGGAGAGCGAACCACGATAGCGTCGACCGCGGTGGGTAATAAAACTCTGCCACAGCGCGTGACCTTCACGGCGGCCGCCGGGTTGCCGATCAGGGCAGGTCGTTTGGTCAAAACCTAGCGCCAGGCTGGCGAGCTGCTCACTGGGCACATGGTGAAACGCCTCCCAGCCGTTTGCCACGCGAGCGTTTTGTGGAGCCGGGTAGCGGGGTTCGGCCATCAGCGCTTCCCACTGAGCTTCCCAACCGTGGCGCTTTTTCAGGCCGCGCACGATGCCGTGCTGGCAAGGTTGGTGCCATGAGATGCCGTGATGACGACACCAACTGCTTACGCGTTGGTCGCGGGAAAAGCTCCAGGCATTGCCGGTCTCTTGGTGGGAGTGCAACGTAAACGTCCCGTAGTGGGCTTTAAGCGCCTCTAAAAGCATCAAAATATCGTCCTGCCAGCAGCAGAGCGGTAAGTTAAGGCCTGCAAGCGCTTGGGATAAATCACGCAATGACTCGGCGGCAAATTGCCAATGACGTAGGGCACTATCTGGCGTTTGCCACTGCTCAGGTTCAATAGCGTAAACTGGCAGCACCGGGCCAGCCGCTGCCGCCTGGAAAAGCGGTGCATGGTCATGAATGCGCAAATCGCGCTTAAACCAAACTACCTGAACACGACGGGACACCACGAAGCACCAGGGAAAACGGTCTAGTGACTCATCGGCATGATCGCTCGCACGGGGGCGGTTATGTCGAGCGTCTCGCCGTTATCAAACGTGAGCGTCAGCGCTACCTCATCGCCTTCGCTCACAGCGCCTTCCAGGCCGATCATCATCAGGTGCAGCCCGCCGGGGGCAAGGCTGACGTCGCCATTCGCCGGCACGTCAATGTGCTCGATTTGGCGCATCTGCATAACGCCGTCAACATCCACGTGGTTGTGCATTTCGGTGTGGGTAGTGAGGTCGTTATCCGCATCGATTAAGCGAACTGGCGAGTCGCTCGTGTTGTGCAGTGTCATGAAGGCAGCGGTCGCGGGGGCGCCAGGGGGTACTTCGCGCACAAAAGGGTCGAGCGCAGTGATAACGCCAGCGTGAGCGGCGGTGGTCAGTAGCAGGGCGCTGGTCGCCGCGGTAAGAAGTATCGATTTCAGCATGAGTAAGCCTCGTGTGATGACGGATAACACCACGGGCATCATACAAGGTTTTCTTACGCGGCCGCCAAGACGTGCGACACCGCGTCCTGTTGAGCCTGCTGGCCTATTTGCAAACGCGTTCGATCACGGTAGCGTAGGTAGGACATAATCATGAAGAGGAACAAGTGATGTATATTGCCATGAACCGTTTTCGTATTGCGCCCGGCGGTGAAGAGGATTTTCTCAACGTGTGGCGCAACCGCGACAGCCATCTTGACGAAGTGCCCGGGTTTAAGCAGTTTCAGATGCTGCAGGGTGAAAAGCAGGATGATTACACGGTGTTTATCTCGCACAGTATTTGGGAGTCCGAAGAGGCGTTTCGCGCCTGGACAAAATCTGACGCGTTTCGCAAGGCGCACGCCAACGCTAAAGCACCGGAAGGCATTTATCTCGGCCCGCCGCAGTTCGAGGGCTATCAGGTTGTGCTGTAGATTTTGGCATGATCCATAAACATTTTTATGACCCTTAGATGAACGCCAAGTGCTCAATAAATGATATGTATCAATAATATGCATAAAAAAAGTGCGAGAACTTCTTAAAAGCTGTGCTGAATCAGGCATCCTTAGGAGCCTAAGATCCCCAATAACGACGATAAGGTACTCGGCGCAATGCCAGATTCCCCTGATGTACTGGCGTCTGAATCGCGCTTATATCCACGCTTACGGTTTAATGCCTTTGCACTTTATGTGCTAGCACTGATCGCAATGGCGGTCATTTTCAGCTGGATTTTGAGTGATCAATATCGCCAAGAGATTGATGCGGCGCATGAGCGCAACTCAACACGAGCTGACTTGGTCGCTGAGTTGGTAAATAGCACCTTCGCATTAAGTGAACATGCGCTAAGGGATATTGCACAGCTTTTAGAGTCGCCGCGCACAACGCGCGTGGTCGAATACTCCTCCCTGGAACGTCTGCTGATCAAGCGCCGCGATAGTTTGCCGCTGGTAAACGAACTTGCCGTGATCGATGAGCAGGGCAAAGTCGTGATCAGCTCGAACGCCGCTCACCCGCCGGGGTTTGATGTCGGCGACATGACGTTTTTCCGTGTGTTGCAACAAAACCCACAGCGTGACGACTACGTGTCACCGCTTTTGCGGTCGGCGGTTGAACGTGACTACCTTATTTTTCATGCGCGTCGGTTAAACGACTTAGAAGGCGGCTTTGATGGCTTAGTAGTCGCGCGCATTGCCCCGCAGCGATTTGATGACACCTTGCAGCGCTTAACAATGCGCCCAGGCGAGAGCATGGCGATCATCGATAGCGACGGCAAGCTGCTGGCCCGTCGTCCTGATGGCGAGGGAGCGCTCGGTGGATCGGTCAAGAATGATGAAGTCGAGCGTTTTCTCACCAGTGACGCAGGCACGCAGGCGGTGCGTATGCAGTCGCCGGTAGATGGTGAAGAGCGCCTTTACTGGATGCAGCGCTTGGATAACTTGCCCTTTGCCGTTGTGGTGGGGGATAGCACCGATGCGCTGCTAGCCCCTTGGCGCCAGCGGCTGATGATTTTATGTGTGATTGCT
>JBNJFC010000148.1:0-4349 GCA_051746485.1 Pseudomonadota bacterium | reverse complement strand
CGGCTTTTTAGATATCGCCGGCGCCTGGGACCCGACGCTGATGTTCGTGTTGGGCGGGGCGGTGGTGACGAGCTTTATTGGGTATCGCCTGGTGTTTAAGCGCTCAGGGCCGTTATTCGGTGAACGCTTCCAGCTGCCCACCAAGCGAGATCTCGACGCCAAGCTTTTGGGTGGCGCGGCACTCTTTGGTATTGGCTGGGGGCTGTCGGGTTACTGCCCCGGGCCTGCCATTGCGTCTGTCAGCGGTCTGACGGTTCCGCTTGCCGCCATGTTAATCGCCATGGTGGTGGGTTGGTTTGTGGCGCGAATAGTCACGCGTTAACGGTTAGACCTTCGTGTTATGTCACCCCCTGCCAGCCCCAATGGTAGGGGGTTTTTTGTATTTATCTGGTGTTGTATGGGGATTTTTAACCGTTGGTTAATCCTACCTTGTCATGCTGACTACACTAGTTAAGGAACCGTTATGCATATATTGCTGGTAGAAGACGATGCGTTAGTGGCCTCTGGCATTCGCGCGGGGTTAATGACCTATGACTTCGTCGTGGATCACGTCTCCACGCTGCAAGCAGCCAGTCAAGCACTAGAGGCCGTGACCACGGATGCTGTCATTCTGGATCGCGGTATGCCTGATGGTGATGGGCTGCTGCTCTTGGAAGAGTGGCGCAATAATGGCGTGGAAACGCCGGTGTTGATACTGACTGCGCGCGATGCCGTGCGTGATCGCGTGGATGGTTTGCAAGGTGGGGCGGACGATTATTTGGTCAAGCCGTTTGACCTTGATGAATTGGTTGCGCGGCTTTACGCCCTGCTTCGCCGTGCGTCAGGGCGTAGCAGCGGCGTGATTACTCACGGCGCCCTCACTCTGGATCCGGTTTCACGGCAAGTCAGTATAGACGGCGCTGCGGTACCGCTTTCCCGGCGTGAACTCGTGCTGTTGGAGGCTTTTTTGTACGCCCCGCGAAGCGTGCTAAACGCCGATCAGCTCAAAGATAGCCTTTACGGCATGAATGAAGATGTCGAAAGCAATGCGCTGAATGTGCATATCCATCATCTGCGACGCAAGCTCGGTAGCGGCATTATCGATACCGTGCGCGGCTTGGGCTACCGCTTGGGTAAGCCTGAGGCGGTGATGCTTCCACAAGATGCCATGAAGCAAAAGTCATGAGTTTGCGCCTACGTCTGCTGCTCACGTTAGGGTTAACGCTATCGCTTCTGTGGGGCAGTGCGGCGGCCTGGCTGATGCAAGATCTGGAAAATAAAGTGGTCGAAACGTTGGATCAGCGCTTAGCGCAGTCGGCGCGCATGGTCGCCGGTTTAATGCTGCAACTGCCGTCCGACGTATGGCTGCAAGCCGATCAGCGAGCGCTTTCCATCCCGCCGATTGAGGGGCTCGCGTGCCAAGTGCACTCTCCCCGGGGAGAAATCATGGCGCGTACGCATTCGAACATGGAGCAAATATTAATGCCGGGTGACCGTGGTCATGCCTATCGGGAAGAAGGGGGAATGACGTGGCGTGTGTTCACCTATGAGCGTGGCGGCTTAACCATTACCACTGCCGACCGGATGGATGAGCGCGACATGCTCTTGGGGGATGTGATCCGCGTGGCGGTTGTGCCCTTTATTGTGGCCTTAGTCGGCAGCCTCGGTGTGCTGTGGCTGGTGCTCTGGCGCGGGTTAGCGCCCTTAACACGACTGCGTGAATCGCTATCACGTCGCCACCCGGATGCCTTGGCACCGGTGACAACCTACGGCGTGCCAGCGGAAATTCGCCCGTTGATCGATACGCTGAACGGCTTGTTAGCGCGCGTCCAGCAGACGATTGTGCGCGAACAACGCTTCACCAATGACGCCGCGCACGAGTTACGCACACCGCTGACCGCGATTAAAACGCACCTGCAAGTGGCTAAACGTGTCGACGGGCAAGCCGCGATTGAATCATTAAAGCAAGCGGAGGAGGGCGTCGTACGGCTAAGCCTCACGCTCGACCAGCTACTGACATTAGCCCGTGTCGAAGGGCATTTACGCTTTGATGATGGCGAAGAGAGCGATGTCGCCGATATTGCCACCTGCGCGATTGCCGATACCAACGTTGATGCCAGCGAGCGGTTTGTATTGCCCGAGCACTGGCCAGAGGCGCTGTTATGCATGCCACGCGAGTTGGCGATTACCGCGCTACGCAATGTGCTCGACAACGCCTTGCGCCATGGCCCGGAGGATCAGCCCGTCACGCTGAGCGCATACTGGCTCGAGACCGAGCAAGCCGTGGCATTTTGTGTGAAGGATCAAGGGCCGGGCGTCTCGTCAGAGGTGCTCAAGCAGCTCTCCCAGCGTTTTTGGCGCGCCAGTAAGCAGCAAGGGAGTGGCCTGGGTTTGGCTATCGTCGTTGCCATTGCCGAGCGTTTTGGCGGGCGCGTGGCGTTTTCAAGCCATGCGGGAGAAGGCCTAACCGTTGAATTCATTGTGCCAGCCATCGCCTCTGGGCAACATGGAGAGGCGGGGTAGCCAACCACCTTAAGCCGTCTCATTCACGCTTAAGGAAACGACAACATAAAAGGGGAAACCGTGATGAGCAAGAGGATTATAGGCGGGCTAGGCCTGCTACTTGGTGCCGGTTTGTATACGGGCAGCGTGCTCGCTATTGAGCCGGGCGACCCGGATCGCGGCCAAACAGCAGCGGCAACATGCACGGCATGCCACCAAGCCGACGGCAGTGGTAAGAATGTGCCGGGCGGTGAATCGTGGCCACGCTTAGCCGGCTTGGATGCAGGCTATATCGAAAAGCAACTGCATGATTTTCAAGCCGGGCGGCGCCAAAATGCCAGCATGATGCCCTTCGCTAATATGCTCAACGACCAGCAGATCGTGGATGTGGCGGCCTATTACAGTCAAATGGAAGTTACCCCCGCTGGCGGTGGGGAGAGTGCTTCCGATGCGCTTCTCAACCGCGGGGAGCAGATTGCCAACCGGGGCGACTGGGATAAGTACATTGTCTCGTGCAAAAGCTGCCACGGCCCAGGCGGTGAAGGTGTCGGCAGTGATTTCCCCGGTATTGCCAGCCAGCATGCGGGTTACATTCGTACTCAGCTGCTCGCCTGGAAAGACGGTGAACGTTCTAATGACCCGCAGAACTTGATGGGGGCTATTGCCAAGCGCATGAGCGATGACGATATCGAAGCGGTCGCGGGCTGGTACGCCAGTCAAACGGTCAGCGCAGAAGGGGAGGAATAATCATGATCATGCGTAAAACAAGCCTTGCGCTGGCAGTCGTCGGTGCCTCTATCGCTGTGGCCAGCGCTGTGACAGCCAACGCCCAAGGTGACGGCGAGCAGAACGCTGAGGCGCCCTATCAAAATCTGGTCGAGATGGGGTATCCAGCACCACAAGAAGGCCAGCTGGTGCATGTGCCGCCGACCATGGCGGACCTCGAAGAAGCCGACTTGCATCCTGAACTCAAAAAAGTCATTCGTCGTGGTTATGACCTCTTTACCAATACCCAGCAGCTTAGAGGGAAGAATGTCTTTAACGACATGAACTGCTCCAGTTGCCACTTAGGAGAAGGTCGTCAGCCGTTTAGTGCGCCGGTGTGGCCCGCAGCAATAACGTTGCCGAACTTCCGGGGGAAAAACCAACACGTCAACAACTTGGAAGAGCGCATCGCCGGCTGCTTCGCCTACTCGATGAACGGCACGCCGCCCGAATATGGCAGCGATGATATGTTGGCGTTGTCGGCGTATCACCGCTGGTTAGCCACAGGGGCGCCAGTTTACCCCGATCAGCCAATTTACGGCCGTGGCTTTCCGCCGCCTGACCGCCCGGAAGCGCTAAGCTATGCGCGGGGTGAAGCGGTATTTGAAGAGCAATGTGTCATTTGCCACCAGGAAGATGGCTCTGGTCATTACGAAAACGGCGAATATGTCTTCCCGCCGACCTGGGGCGATGGTTCCAACAACTGGGGTGCCGGTATTGTGCGGACGCACACGGCTGCAGGCTTTATCAAAAACAACATGCCACTAGGTCAGCCGCTGTCGCTATCTGACCAAGAAGCGTGGGACGTGGCGTATTACATGACGCGGCAAGAGCGCCCGCAGGACCCGCGCTATGACGGTAGCGTAGATGAGGTGCTTGAGAAATTCGGGCCGACCTTCCACAAAAACTCAAGCTATGGCGACGTACGTGAACATGACGACCACCGCTTAGCGGATCACGCTAACTGGGGTGAAAAAGGCGAAGAGGTCATTCCCTGGAACGTCGGCGTACCGCGTTTTGAAGACTTAGAAGATTAAGGTGTCTCGCTAGACAAGCACGTTAAAACCCCGCCTGGTGATATTACTGGGCGGGGTTTTGCGTTA
>JBNJFC010000147.1:0-4350 GCA_051746485.1 Pseudomonadota bacterium | reverse complement strand
CTTTCTTTTTAATCAGCAGCGGGCGTTGGCGTCAAGCGTTGGCTTTCGTTGTGACCAGCCGAAGGTGCGCCATGAACTTTTGCAGTGAATGTGGTGAGAAAGTCCGTTTTGCCGTCCCTCAAGGGGATGATCGTCCGCGCTATCTCTGCGATGCTTGCGGCGTCATACACTACCAAAATCCGCGTATTGTGGCTGGCACTTTGCCGGTGAGTGGCAGCAAAGTGTTGCTATGTCGGCGGGCCATTTCACCGCGCAAAGGCTACTGGACGTTGCCGGCGGGCTACATGGAAAACGCCGAAACCACCCAGCAGGCCGCTGAGCGCGAAACGCGTGAAGAAGCCTGTGCCGAGGTGGCGTTAGCGAACCTTTATACGTTGATTGATTTGCCCCACATTAACCAGGTTTACATGATCTTCCGTGCTGATTTGATCGGGGGCTTCGATGCTGGCGCCGAGAGCGAAGAGGTTGCCCTATTCGAGGAGCACGAAATCCCCTGGGATGCGTTGGCGTTTCCAACCATCGAAGAGACGTTGCGTCACTACTATGCTGATCGATGCAACGGCCTTTTTCCGCTTCACATCGGCACGATTACCCCAGAAGACCGCGAGCGCTATTTTGGCAGTGCTTAACGACCATGCGCTTGATTAGAGATCCGCTAGCAGCCAAGCCTCATAGGCAGGCTCTTCGTAAGGGTGGGCCGCTTTTAACGCCACGATGGCTGCGCGAATAAGCTCATCCTGACAGACTAGCTCCACTTTGAGCTCTTCGACGGTTTCAAGCTCATCGACTTGGCCGATATGCGGGTTGGCGCCAGCCAGCGGACGAAACTGCCCGGTACCTGGGGTTTGAAAGCAGCACGCTTCATAGTCACCGATGCGCCCAGCGCCGGTGGTAAAGATGGCCTCTTTCACGTGCTCGGCATCTTCGGTGGGAACAAAAAAAGCCAGTTTATACATGGGAGCCTCCTACGCTATGTCTACCTCTCCAACGTTTCCCTCTAGGTTACAGGCCCTGCTAGAAGAAAAGAAGTTGACGCCTGTGGGTGATCTTCAGCCGCTAAGCGGTGGCGACATTGCGGCAGTCTACCGGCTTGAAACGCGCCAGGGTGCGGTGGTGGTCAAACACGACGATGCCGCACGTTTGCAGGGAGAGGCCGAAGGGCTGCGCGCGTTGAAAGCAGCGAATACGCCGTTGGTGATTCCCGACGTGCTCGGCCAGGAAGGTGAATGGCTGGTCATGGAGGCGTTAAAAGCGCAAGGGCGTGGCAATGCAGCCGCGCTAGGCGAAGGGTTGCGCGCCCTGCACGCACAACACAGTGAGCAGCACGGCTGGCATTGGGATAATGCCTGCGGAAGTACACCGCAACCGAACGCCCCTTTGGCTGATGGTCGCGCGTTTCAGCGCGAGCGGCGTCTACTACCCCTCAGCACGGCGTGCTACGAGCGGGGCCTATTGGATCATGCGCTGCGCACACGCATCGAGAACATTGCCGACACACTGGAGGCGTGGTTGCCGGATGCGCCGCCAAGCTTGGTTCATGGCGATCTATGGTCGGGTAATGTGCTGTACACCCCGGATGGCCCAGCATTGATCGACCCAGCGGTTTACTATCATTTTCCCGAGGTGGACCTTGCCATGCTGACGCTTTTCGGCGCGCCGGGAGAGGCGTTTTTCGAGGCCTATTGGGGCACAAATGCCCCGGCTGATTGGCCAAGGCGTGAGGCGCTCTTTCAGCTCTATCCGCTGCTTAATCATTTGCTGTTGTTTGGCGCCGGCTACCGCGGTGCGGTCGAGCGTTGCGTGGCCAAACTTTCGAGTTAAATACTCCGCTTCACACGCTCGACCCACTGCTGCCATACATTGGGCTTTGCACTCGGGGTGTGACGTTCGAGAAAGTGGCGCAGCGGCGTCACTTGGCTTTCCACATTGAGCATGGGGGCATGGCCGCAGCCAGGGGCTTCTAGCGTTTCCATTTCAGGCTGGGTTTGACGCATTTTCTCCATGCTTTCCGCGCGCAGAAGCAGTGAGTTTTCGCCGCGAATCAGCATTATGGGACAGTGAATCTGTGCCCAACCTGCCCACATGTCGCGGGGGGTGTCATGGATAAATTGCTCAGCGATTCGTGGGTCATAATGAAACGACCAGGCGCCATCGGGAAGGCGCCGCGCACTACTGACCGCCATCGCATCCCACTCGCTTTCATGCTGAATACCAAAGCCCTGGTAGTTCGCCTTGAGCGCTTCTTTGAGCTCATTAAAGGTACCAAAACGCTTAATGGTGCCGAAGTAGGTAGCCATCTGAGTCAATGCCTGCGGGTCAAGCTCCGGGCCGACATCATTGAGAACAAGGCATTGAAGTCGCGGCGCGGCCTCGTTATCCGCCGCGAGTAGCATGCCTAAAAGCCCGCCCATCGAGGTGCCGACCCAGGGCACGCTATCGAGCTGAAAGTGATCCAGCACAGCAAGTGCTACTTTCTTATAGTGAGCGTATAGATACTCTTGAGCGGGGTAGAAGGACCAGCTTGAGAGCCCGCGCCCCGGGGTGTCGGGGGCTAGCACGCGCCATTTGGGGCCGAGTAAGCGGGCAAGTTGTTCAAAATCGCCGCCGTGCCGCGCTAAACCATGCCAGGCGATTACCGTATGGGGCGCATTGGGATGCCATACGCGCACGACGATTTCTAACGAACCTACGGGGACGATGGTAACAGCATCCATAAGGCGCTCCTGGTTTAGCAGTGGCAATGCCATACGATGTGTAGTATTGCATTGCAGCATAGCGTAGTTCAGTTGTGTACGTTCTGCGGCAAAAAAGGACGTCAAACAAGAAAGCGAATACGGCAAAAACGTGCAAAATTACCTTGAGTCCTGATAAGCGCTTATGAACATGCGACAATGTATGTATATTGTGCCTGACGACTGATCATAATGAGGATGATGACATGCTGCGACTTCCTTCTGCTCTCTCATTGACGCCCAACGGGGCTTGGATGCGACGGGCACTTCTGCCAACGCTGGTGGTGTCAACCTGTACAACCCCCGCATGGTCGGCGGATTTGCTTAAAATTACTCAGGATGCCCTCAATAATAACGCAGCGCTCGCCTCGGCGCGTTTGGTGACTCGGAGTACGGAGTCGGCTCGCGAAGCGACGGAAGGGGCTCTATTGCCGCAGATTAATACCACCGGCAATGTTGCCCATAGTCGCACGTATGAAAGCCAAAGCAGGGATCAACCTGGCGCAACTCCCGCGTTAACCAGTAGCGGTGATGACAATATCAATAGTGTGAACTTAACGCTTGAAGCCACACAAGCGTTGTTCGATGCCATTGCCAGCCGCCAGGTCGAACAGGCAGAACGCCAGATTGATCAGCAACTTTATCAACTGGCCGCCACAGAGCAGCAGCTGTTAATCGATGTTGCCACGGCCTATTTTGAAATTTTACGTGCCCACGAGTTACTTGAAGCGCGTCGGGCGCAGGAGCGCGCCATTGGTCGTCAGCTCGAACAAGCGCGCGAGCAATTTGAAGTCGGGCTTATCGCCATTACCGAAGTGGAAGAAGCCAAAGCGGCGTTTGATCAGTCGCGCGCGATCCGCATTGCCGCAGAGAGCGATCTGCAAGTGCGCTTTGAAGCGCTAGAGCGTTTAACCGGCCAGCGCTACGACAGCATTGAAGCCTTGGGCGAGGCGATGCCCGTCGATCTCCCGACGCCGAGCAATCGCAACTATTGGGTAGAAACGGCCGTTAAGAACAACCCCGTTGTGCTCGCAAGCCAAGCCGGTGTTGAACTTACGCGTAGCGGGTTAGCACTGGCTGAGGCACAGCGCCTTCCTTCGGTCAATGCGTTTGCCAACTATAACTACGGCGACAACGACGCCGATGGCGTATCGGGCTATAACTCAGATAGCCAGGTAGGCGTGCGCGTGAGCCTTCCGCTATACACCGGCGGAACCACCACCGCGACTATCCAAGAAAATACCTATTTACTCGAAGCAAGCCAATACGACTTCGAAGATCAGCGTAGAGAAACCGTGCAGCAAGTGCGCTCACGCTACACTCAGGTCAGCAATAACGTATCCACCGTTGAGGCTCGCCAACAAGCGATTGTCTCCAACCAAAGCGCGCTAGACGCCACGCGTGCGGGCTATGAAGTCGGCACTCGCAATATCGTCGATGTCTTGAATGCTGAGCAAAACTTGTACAACGCAATCGCCGATTATGCCAGCGCGCGCTACGATTATGTGATCAATTTGCTCACCCTGCGTCAGCAAGCGGGCACGCTTGATGTTGCCGCATTAGAAGAAATCAACACATGGCTAGACGGTGATAGCGTTGCGTTCACCCTGCCTGAAGA
>JBNJFC010000146.1:0-4353 GCA_051746485.1 Pseudomonadota bacterium | reverse complement strand
CGGATGGCAGTCTGCCATTAGAGAAAATCAGCGCCGCCGTAAAGGCCGACGATTTCCATTTTGCCCGTACCCGCCTACTGGCACTGGAAAACACCATTGGCGGTAAAGTACTGCCTGCCGACTATGTGACCCAAGCCACCGACCTCGCTCGCGAACACGGCCTTGCCACCCATCTTGATGGCGCCCGGTTATTTAACGCCGCCGTTGCCAGCAATACGCCGCTAAAAAACCTTTGCTTGCCTTTTGATAGTATATCGCTGTGTTTTTCTAAAGGGCTCGGCGCCCCGATTGGTTCGGTTTTAGTCGGCTCACAGGCATTCATCGACCGTGCACGCCGCTGGCGCAAAGTGGTGGGTGGCGGCATGCGCCAATCGGGCGTTATCGCCGCTGCCTGCCAATACGCGCTGGAGCATAACGTCGACTCGCTTGCCGACGACCACCGTCGCGCTGAACAACTCGCCGACGCTCTTAGTGCCCTGCCCGGTGTAGAGCTGGCATACATAGCGACTAATATGCTGTTCGTGCGCTTCCCCACTGCCCAGGCCGCGCCTTTAACCGCCTGGCTTAAAGAGCACGACATTTTACTCGACCCGCTCTACGCCGATGGCAAAACGCGCCTGGTGATTCACCAGGATATTAGCGCTCGCGACATTGAGAAAGTCATTGAGAAAACAGCCGCTTACTTTTCTCGTCAGTAAGCTAGTCGCTCAATCAAACAAGCTCATCCGCTTCATCACGTTATCGCGCTTGATCCACCAGTGATACAGCGCGCCGCTAACGTGAAGGGTGATCAACACGATAAGCAGCCAGCCAACGCGCTCATGCCAAAGAAACAACGTCTCTGAGAGCGCTTTGTTTTCGCCGACCACGCTTGGCAACGTCCAATAGAAAAACTGCACGGGAAAGCCGCCCGTCGCCGTAGCCACCGCGCCGAGTATGGGCATCACCACTAGGGCTAAATAAAGCAGATGGTGAACGCTTGTGCTGACGAGTCGCTCAAAGGCGTTTAACGGCGGATCGTGATCTGGCACGACAAATGCCAGTCGGGTAATAATGCGTAGGGTCATCAATAACAGTAGCGTGATACCCAGCGTTTTATGCGCCGTATAAAGCGCATTTGTCCAACTTTGCCCGACCAGCGCAACCGTCCGCTCAAACCCCAGAAAGCCCAGCGTAAGACCGCTTGCCAATGAGAGTAAAACGCCCAAAGCCACTAGCCAATGCAGCACTCGATGCGGATAAATATAATGGTCCAATTCATGCATAAAAGACTCCTTGGCACACGCCTCGTCAATTGATCAAAACTTAGTTTAGGCAATTCTGCTGCTAAAATCGCCGATCTTGATATTTCTTGCCCAGCGTTTTCCTAGCCGTTATCATCTATTACCCAGCATGGCATCTAATTAATGCCTATGCTCAACGCAAGAAGCACCATGAGGAATCTCCATGGTAGATTTCAAACGCTTCACCCCATTGCTGTGTTTTACCTTACTGATGCTCGGTGGTCTCAATACCGCCTATGCGGATGATGTCATACAGAAAGGTAAAGCCTCCTATTACAGCGACCGCTTCCAAGGCGCCACTACCGCCAGCGGCGAAACTTTCAACCAGCAAGCCTTAACGGCGGCTCACCCGAGTTTGCCCTTCGGTACGAAAGTGCGCGTCACACGGCCGGATACCGGGCAGGCAGTAGAAGTGATCATCAACGACCGCGGCCCTTACGTGCAAGGCCGGATCATTGACCTTTCCAAACGCGCAGCGCGCCAACTGGACATGCTTAAACGCGGCGTCGCGCCAGTTCTGGTGACTCAGTTGGATTAAGCGGCTTATACCGCTCCTTGATGGCAGCGCTTATGAAGCGCTTTCATCGTCTCCTCCAGCGCTAATACAGGCCCTTCCACCGCGAGGCCAGGAACGATCTCCTCAATGGGAAGCGTTGCCACCGGCGGCGGCGCTACGCCGAACTCCTGCAACCATTCGCTTAGCTGCACGGATGAACTGGCATAAACAATCCGCCCAAGCCCGACCCAGCCATGTGCCGCCGCACACATCGGGCAATGCTCACCAGACGTGTAAACCGTCGCCTCAGCGCGCGCTCTAGGCGTCATGTTTTCTGCCGCCCAGCGTGACAGCGCAAACTCAGGATGCCGAGTCGCATCCCCACCCGCGATACGGTTACGATCCTCCGCTAACACCTGGCCATCGCGACTCACCAGCACACTACCAAACGGCTCGTCACCCGCATTCAGCGCCTCCTCTGCCAACACCACACAGCGCTTCAGATACGGCATTTCGTGTTCAGCAATCATCACAAGCCCCTTAGTAAGATATCACTTTACTTTAGTGCGAAACGGCCCGTGATACGAGCCCCTGAAATTGATGCAAAGATGCCTACCACGCCTGTAAAGGACGCACTTGTTAAGGCAAGTGATAATAAAAGCAAAAGGCAACGTTGCCACAGCAAAATGAAGCAGAAAAGGCGAAAAAACCAGTGGGATTGGGGAAGAAGGGATATTTCGAGGGAAAGATGGTGGGCCCAGTAGGACTTGAACCTACGACCAAAGAATTATGAGTTCTCTGCTCTAACCAACTGAGCTATGGGCCCGTAAAGCGCAGGTATGATAGCGAAAGACGGATAGCGAGGCTAGCCCCTATTCACTATCCGCCTTGGTAGATTTCGTTATAGCCCGAGATGATGGGCAACGTAGTCCGCGTCTTTATCACCTCGGCCAGAGAGGTTCACCAGAATATGCTGGTCTGCTGGTAACTTTGGCGCTTCGCGCAGAGCCCAAGCAACGGCATGTGCGCTTTCCAGCGCGGGAATGATGCCTTCGACCCGCGAAAGCATGAGAAAGGCGTCCAAGCACTCTGCGTCGGTCGTACTTTGGTAGTCGACTCTCCCGACGTCCTTGAGGTAGCTGTGCTGCGGCCCTACACCGGGGTAATCAAGCCCTGAGGCAATCGAATGTACCGGCATGACGTTACCAGCATCGTCTTCCAGCACGTAGCAAGCCATGCCGTGAATCTCACCAGGCTTACCCAGCGTCAGCGTGGCGGAGTGGCGTTTTGTGTCGAGCCCTTCGCCCGCCGGCTCCACACCCACCAGATGAACGCTTGCGTCATCAAGAAAGGCGGTGAACATCCCAATAGCGTTGGAGCCACCGCCTACACAAGCAGTGACATGGTCAGGAAGACGGCCATGGCGTTCAAGGAACTGATGGCGTGCCTCGCGGCCGATGACCGACTGGAAATCGCGTACCATCTTGGGGAAAGGATGCGGCCCTACCACCGAGCCGATGGCATAGATGAACTGCTGTGGATCCTTAAGATACTCCTCAAAAGCACTGTCTACTGCATCCTTGAGCGTTGCGGTACCCCGCGTCACGGGCACCAGCTTACAACCAAGAATTTTCATCTTGGTCACGTTTGGATGCTCTTTCTCGATGTCCACCTGGCCCATGTGGATCTCGCAGGGAATCCCTACCAGCGCACAGGCGGTCGCCAGGGCCACGCCGTGCTGGCCAGCACCGGTCTCGGCAATCACCTTGGTCTTACCCATGAACTTGGCCAGTAGCGCCTCGCCCAGGCAGTGATTGATCTTATGGGCACCGGTGTGGTTTAAGTCTTCGCGCTTAAGGTGAATTTGCGCGCCGCCAAGCTTCGTGGAAAGTCGCCGGGCATGAAAAATCGGACTGGGCCGACCGACGTAGTCGGCCAAAAGCTCAGCCAGCTCCTGCTGAAAGTCCTCGCGATGGCGAATCTCCTCGTAGGCAGCATCGATATCATCCATTACCGCCTTAAGTTCAGGCGGGATGTACTGTCCTCCAAAGCGACCAAAGTAGCCCTGCGCGTCAGGAAGATTAACAAAGGGGGAGTGACTCATCGCATTTCCTTAGGGCAAACAAAATCTTAAAGCAGTTTGCCCGGCCGCCTCAGCGCTGTCGAGACGACCTTGGGCGAGGGCTACGGTGCCAAACGTTCGCTTAACCATTTGCCGATATCTTGCACTTGCTGAGGGCAAAGCGCATGCGCCATGGGGTACTGGCGATAATTAGCCGAATAGCCTAGCGCTTTGACCTTATCGAACCCCGCGCGCCCGAGCGTTTCCGGCACGACAGGGTCAAAGTTGCCATGATGCACCTCAATGGGAATGGAGCGATTCGCCTCGGCGAGCTCGATGCTGTCAGCGGTGGCAAAGTAAGTCGACATCGCCAAAAGCCCGCCCAACGGCTGCGAAAAAGAGAGCGCCGCGTGATAGGCGACAGCGCCGCCTTGAGAGAAGCCTGCCATGATAATCCGACGGCTATCGATGCTTTGATCGATCTGCTCTTCCATCAGCGCCTGAATACGCTC
>JBNJFC010000145.1:0-4386 GCA_051746485.1 Pseudomonadota bacterium | reverse complement strand
GCTATTTTGGCCCAGGCCAATCAGCAACCGCAGATGATTCTGCGCCTGCTGGAAGGGCTGTAGTGATCCTGACGTCGCTTGCTTATACCGCTTGATGGTTATGAACCTGCTCTCGGAGGAATGGCTGTAAAACTCCCTGGCTACTAGCAACGGATAACTTCTATAGTTCATCTGATCATCAAGGACTCTACCGCTAGAGAGCGCGAAAAATGACCCAAACAATACTGCTTCCGACCAATGAGGTGCGTGACCGTTTCTCCAAGGCCATGTCGGCCATGTATCAAGCCGAAGTGCCACAGTACGGCACGCTGCTTGAACTTGTGGAAAGCGTTAACCAGGAAACGCTTAGCCAGCACCCTGAACTGCATCACCGCCTGCAAGCCCATGGCGAGTTGGCGCGTTTGAGTGTCGAGCGCCACGGGGCCATTCGCGTGGGAACCGCTGCGGAGCTTTCCATGCTGCGCCGCCTGTTTGCCGTGATGGGCATGTATCCGGTGGGGTATTACGACCTTTCTGAAGCGGGCGTGCCGGTTCACTCAACCGCCTTCCGGCCCATCGACGATGACGCGCTGGCGATGAACCCTTTCCGCGTTTTTACCTCGCTACTGCGTTTAGAACTCATTGAAAGCGATTCACTGCGCCAGCGTTCAGAAGCAATTCTGGCCAAGCGCGATATTTTTACTCCAAGGGCGCGTGAGCTTATTGAGCGGTACGAAACCCAGGGTGGGCTGACCAGCGAAGAGGCCGACCAGTTCGTAAAAGAAGCCCTGGAAACCTTCCGTTGGCACCAGGATGCGACGGTCGATCTGGATACCTATCAAGCGCTACACGATGAACACCGGTTGATTGCCGATGTGGTGTGCTTCCGTGGGCCGCATATCAATCACCTGACGCCGCGCACCCTGGATATTGACGAAGTACAGCGCCGCATGCCGGAGATGGGCATGAACCCCAAAGCCGTGATCGAAGGGCCGCCACGTCGTGAGTGCCCCATTTTGCTGCGCCAAACCAGCTTTAAAGCGTTAGAAGAGTCGATCCGCTTTGCCGGTGATGAGAAAGGCACCCACACTGCTCGCTTTGGTGAAATCGAGCAGCGTGGAGTGGCGTTAACGCCGAAAGGCCGCGCGCTATATGACCGGTTGCTTAATGAAGGCCGCAAACAAACCGCAGGGCTGGATAACGATGCACACCAAACGGTCATGAAAAACGTATTTGCCGAGTTCCCTGATAATGATGCGGTAATGCGCCGGGAAGGCTTGGCGTATTTTCACTACCACCTGACTGAGCAGGGGCAAGCCGCTAAAAATAGTGCCAGTACCGATATGGAAGCGTTGATCGAACAAGGCCTAGTGGAAGCCCAGCCCATTACCTATGAAGATTTTCTACCGGTCAGCGCGGCGGGTATTTTCCAATCTAACCTAGGGGGAGGGCAGAATGAGGCCTATGTGGGTAACGCGAATCGAGATGCCTTTGAAGACGCGTTGGGTGCTCCGGTAACCGACGAGCTATCACTCTATGCTGAGCGCGAGCGGGCCTCGAAAGCGAGTGTCTTGGCGGGTTTGAAAGCGAGTGGATCTGATAGCAAGGCATAAAAAAGGTCGAGTGGCTAAACCAGCGTACCCACATCAAAGGCCACAATATGGTGCTGAACGCTTGAAAACTCCACGCCAATTAAATGGATGGGTTTGCCATAGGCGTGGTGATAGCCACAAATCGCCGCGAAAGGCGCATCCAGCGTCATGTCATTCAGGTTATAAGTAAGACTTGTTGGATGGCATCGTACCGGCTTCGATATAACAGCGTATTCAAGCTACCCAAAAGCGCTATACCGGGCGCCAGGCCAACGTCACCACCATGATCAAGACTACCGAGGTAATCACCTACGCCTGATCCGGAGCCTCGTCAACCCAGGACAGGAGCGCTGTCATGTCACTGCACGCCTCACAACCCAATGGCTGGATCAGGTTTCTCGCCCATCTGCTGTTTATCCTCGCCGCCTGGACGCTGTTCATCAAATACCTGTTTCCCATGGGTTACGCGCTGGCATACGGCGAACCCTGGGCACGCTATATCTATTGGGATCTATGGCCACTGGCGCACGTCTGGCTCGGCTGGGCGCTGCTCGAACGGCCTCGCTATACGCGTGCCTTGGCGGTGGGCATGTCCGTCATTGAAATCCTCATCATCGGCACCCTGTTCGTGCGTTTTCTCGCCGACCCTGAGTGGTCGATCTGGCGCACCAACTGGTTTGTGAATAAGGTATTTGTGCTGACATGCTTTGTGCTGGTGTTGGTCTCAACACTGCCGAAACACAAAAATCGGAAGGAGCGACCGCTATGAAGCATCACATCACGCGCAGACAAAGCCTTACGCTCATCGGTGCCACATTCGCCGCCATGACGCTCCCAACCGCATCGCTTCTTGCCAACACGGGCGGAATGCAACAAAAGACCTTTGCGGGCACGGATAAAAAGCTGCCCGTTATCGGCATGGGCACCTGGCGCACCTTCAACGTTGGCAACGACCCGCAGTTGCTCGATGCCCGAACCGAGGTGGTGAAGGCATTTTTCGAGCATGGTGGTGGCCTGATCGACTCTTCGCCCATGTATGGCTCGGCACCGGACGTGATGGGTTATGCCCTGCAAGAACTCGGCACGCCCGAGAGTCTGTTTGCCGCAGAAAAGGTCTGGAGCCCCGCCGGTGGCTCAGCCCGCGAGCAGGTGGCCGAGCTCAAAGACCGCTGGAAGGTGGAACACTTCGACCTAGTGCAGGTTCACAACCTGACCGACTGGCGCGAGCACTTGGCTGCGCTGCAGGAGATGAAAGCCGCAGGCGCGATCCACCATGTCGGCATCACCACCTCACACGGGCGCCGCCACAGCGAGGTCGAGCAGATCATGACGTCAGAGGACATCGACTTCGTTCAGCTCACCTACAACATCACCCACCGCGAGGCCGAAAACCGGTTACTGCCCCTGGCCGAAGAGCGAAACATCGGCGTAATCGCCAACCGGCCTTACGATGGCGGCAGCCTGATCAAGCACCTCAAGCGTCGTAACGCGCCATTGCCCGAGTGGGCAAAAGAAGAATGTGGCTGCGACACCTGGGCGGACTTTCTGCTGAAGTTTATCGTCAGCCACCCGGCGATCACCTGCGCGATACCCGCCACCACCCAAGTCGAGCACATGCGCGAGAACATGCGCGCCGGCCACGACCCCATGCCCTCAACCGACGCGCGGCAGCGGATGGCCGCCTATATAGAATCATTATGAACGAGTGGACAAGCTACCAGTTGCAGGACTTTATTCCCTTCACGGCGGAGGTTTACTTTCGCCTGCTGGAACGCATGGGCGAAACCTTCTGGCCGCTGCACCTGCTGACCCTCGCGCTGGGCGCCGCCCCCCTTGTGCTGGCGCTGACACACCGCACTCGACTCGCCTGTCTGCTACCCGCCCCGCTCTGGGTCTTTGTCGCCGTCGCGTTTTTCTTTCAGCGCTATGCCGCGCTCAACTGGGCCGGCGGCTATGTGGGCAACGCTTTCATTGCCCAGGCCGTGCTGCTGGCATTGATGGCGCTAACGGGATGGGGAATGGATAACGCGCCACGCGCAACAAACCCACCGGTTGCGATAGGCATCGCCATCAGCCTCTTCGGCCTAATCATCATGCCGCTGATAGCGCCGCTAAGCGGAGGCTCCTGGTACCAGGCAGAAGTGTTCGGCATACACGCCGACCCCACGGCCGTTACCACGCTGGGCTTGTTGCTTATCGTGCTCCGGGGATTCGCCCCCTGGATCGCCGCCATCATTCCAGCGCTTTGGCTGACAGTTTCAGGCCTGACCCTGCAGGCGTTGGATTCGTCGGGCGCCGCTGTGCTGTTTGCCATACTGGCGATTGCGCTGGTAGGGCTGGCTTGGAAAAGTATTTCGTCCAGGCGATAGCGCCTCAGCACAGGTTCTGTAGACACTGAGGCGCAAGGACTACCCTATGCGTCTAAGCAGGCGTCGCTATGGCTAACCAGGCTACTTTTCAACCGTCGATAATCGTACATACTCTGGAACCCTTTCCTTGAGTAAGGTGATGAGTTCCGGCTGCATGAACTCATAGTGATCGGGAATATCCAGGCAGACCAGCGGCTTCTCCTTCAACACGTCCTCGTACCTCCTTGCGACCTCATCCTGGTGATGTTTTTCCATCACCAGAACGATATTGGCCCACTCAATCAAGTCCCGGGAAACAGGAGTTTGAGCATTTACCCCTGTACCAGCGCCGATTGCCCGGATACCGGGATAAGCTGAAAAGACACTTTCCGCCGTCGGACTGCGTAGCCTATTTTCGCTGCAGATGAATAGAAGGTTCATACGACTCTCCTTGGCCCGGCTATACG
>JBNJFC010000144.1:0-4394 GCA_051746485.1 Pseudomonadota bacterium | reverse complement strand
CTCACGCCAACTATCTATCAACCAACAAAAGGAGGAGCGGGACAAGCGATGGCGTAATCCAGGTCGCTCTACGAGCGACGCGCTATCCCTCCCGGCACTAAAAGGTCCGGGTATCCCGCGCAAAATCTGATGAGTCGTTTTCGCACACTAAATGCCAAGGCTCCCGTGACGCTGTTTCACGATGGCCACTGCCCTTTCTGCCGAGTTGAGGTCAACTGGCTCGGCAAGCATCACCACCGCGAGCGCGTTAATCTCGTGGATATTCAAGATAAGCACTTTTGTGCAGACGATTACGACACCCACTTTGATGCCATGATGGGCAAACTGCACGTGCTGGATAACCAAGGAAGGTGGTACATCGGTATGGATGCCAGCCGGGCCCTCTATGCAGTTCTGGGCTACCGGCGGCTGGTGTGGATTTCTTGCTTACCGGTTGTTAGCGCCGTAATGGACGCTAGTTACCGCTTTTTTGCTCGCCGACGGATAAGATTGGGGCAATGGTGGGAAAAGCGCCAATCGCGGGCGACATAGGCATTTAAAGAACTGGTGTTAAAAGACCAGAGGCATGCGCGACGTCAATGGCTCGCTGTAGTGAGCGTCGCGGCCAATCACTTCGTCATGAGGCACATGCTGTACCAAATACGCACGATGGATACCGGCGCGTTTGAGCTCATTGTAAACGTCTTCAAGCGAGCGAAAGAGCATCGGCTTCCCCCGCTGGGTTAGCATATGGCGCTCGCCTTCCACATCCTCTAGCTCGGCTTGATAAAAACGGCTTCCTGCATGCGTAATAACGCGAATTTCAAAATTATCGTGCTTTTCAACAAAAGCCTTAAGTGCTTTAAGCTCCATGGTTCCCTCCTGTTATTAGCTTTTTTATTTGCGTCGTGTCGCTGGATGCCTTTACGAATGAAGATCATCATGACGTCACCCAATGACATTCCAATGGCTTTTATATGTCAGCCATATGACGATAACAATACAGGAGAGTTCCTTGTTTATTCATTCTCACACGGCTATAAAGCACTCACGTAGGTTAGATCACGTCCTTTTGTTTACTGATACTCGGAAGGATCGATGGCTTTGCCCAAAGAATTGCGGTCAATCCAATTCCCCGCTTTGGTTTCTTTATAGCGAAAAACCACCTTGTCACCGATAGCTACTGGCACCTCTGGGTCTTCGGTCTGATAGCTGTATTTCTCGCCATCGACAGTAAGATAGTAGCGGTAGAGATCCGGCATCCCCAGCCATTCTTTAAACGGTCCCTCTCTCTCCAGCTCCTGCAGCTCACCCCGCCCTTGAA
Source organism: Pseudomonadota bacterium (assembly GCA_051746485.1). GTDB lineage: Bacteria > Pseudomonadota > Gammaproteobacteria > Pseudomonadales > Halomonadaceae > Vreelandella. The sequence continues at coordinate 3,091 of JBNJFC010000144.1, read as the reverse complement.
GTTTGGGTACGCGCTGTCGATTACCGCGTTTAAAACCACCTGCCATCGCTAATCCCCTATCGTATGATGAAACGCACAAATACGTGTAAAAGGCTGCGCATTATACGGGCTCGCCGCCAAGGCTCAAGTTAGTCGCCAAATGCCTCACCATAGCTATCCGGCGCCAAATCCTCAAAACGCGTATATTTACCGATAAACGCCATGTGAACCGTTCCAATCGGCCCGTTACGCTGTTTACCGATAATCAATTCCGCCAACCCCTGGTTATCCGGGTTATCCGGGTTATACACCTCATCGCGATACACAAAAGCAATTACGTCAGCATCCTGCTCAATCGCGCCGGATTCACGTAGATCCGACATCACCGGGCGTTTGTTAGGACGCTGCTCAAGCGAGCGGTTCAGCTGCGAAAGCGCTACCACTGGGCAGTTGAACTCTTTGGCCAACCCTTTGAGTGAGCGTGAAATTTCGGAGATTTCGCCGGTGCGGTTTTCCGAGAAACCCGGGATCTGCATGAGCTGCAGATAGTCGATCATGATCAACGCCATATTGCCGTGCTCACGCACCACGCGACGAATCCGCGAGCGCATTTCGTTGGGCGAAAGTGCTGCCGTATCATCGATGAAGAGCTGTTTATCTTTGAGCAAATTCACCGCTGAGGTCAGGCGCGGCCAATCCTCATCTTCTAACTGACCGGTACGCACCCGGGTTTGATCAATTCGCCCGAGCGAGGAAAGCATCCTAAGCATCAAGGATTCCGCTGGCATCTCCATGGAGAAAACCATGACCGGCTTATCACTTGAAATCACCGCATGCTCAACCACGTTCATAGCGAACGTTGTGTTATGGACACAAATATCTTCCGCGACGAAATTATGCGTGTCATCCACCGTCAAGTCGTAGACTTGCTGCATACCGAGCGGTTCAATGGCAACAATCTCGTCCCAATAAACATCGGATGACGCCAAATTTTTGAGGTAAACATCGGCATCTAACAACTGGGCAAACTCAGCGGCTCGGTGGCGCGATAGGCAACGCTCACTCCTGCCTGACAAATGCGGGTTATAACCTACTGGGAAGGTTTCACCCGATTGCTCGAACAGCTCGCGCCATGAACGCTCCCCTTTTTTTGCAAGCACATAGCGATTGACCGATTTAGGCAAACTATCACGGTTACTATGCGTGCGCTTAGTGTCAATACAGGCGCTAAGCGTTTCTAATGCTCGCTCTTTGCTCAAGATACCCACATCGCGGATGAAACGTTTTTGGCTTGCCTGGTCGAGTAACTCAAGCTCCCAAGGTGATTGGCGCAGATTGGCATAGCGATTCTGCTTCTCACGAATTTTGCTCAAAATACCAAAGCGCAATAGCAAATGCTGCACATCACGGATCAGTTCACGGCTTGATGACGCATAGCTGATTCTGCCTTGGTCATTTGCTTGCACAAACGCGCTGCCATCACAAGCAAAGAGACGATTTAGAAACAATGCTAATTGCTCTCTAGGTAAGCGAAATACGCGATCTGGCACCCGCTTGTGTAATGCCTTTTTTGCCCATACTCCGTGCGCTTCAAGAAAGTGCCTCACAGGGTTGGGTGCGTTTTTTGCCACAGCGCTATAGTCAGACGCAGAGTAGTCAATCGTTAAAGGCATGTTTAGCGTCTCGCAAAGGCGCATAAACGTTGGCTGAATGGGAACGGACTTACCATTACACCAAGCACTAACAGCAGCTTTACTCACATTTAGCAACGAAGCTAGCGCCTCTCCAGTCATGCCCTGTGCCTGAAGCTTCTCACGCAAAACTTGTGAAAACTGCGCTCGCAGTGGCTTTAAGCGTTCTGCATCTCGACTCACCCGCAAAGTCGGCGTTCGATCAGCGCTTTTTTCGCCACGCTCAACCAAATAACACGTTACGCCAGGAAAGTGACTTACCGCCTGGGTGAAATCAGTACGTAGTTCCGAGCTACTGTTGGTGAACATGGGGCAGGTTTGCGTTGTGCCACCATCAGCCAACATAAACGCCAAGGTTTTCACTTGGTGCTCAGGCATTGCCTCATGGCCAAACACCGGTATTTCACGGGGCACCGCGATGCGTTCGCCAACGGCTATGTTTTTCAGTGGCTGCCAGCCATTCCCGGTTAAGAACGGATGCGTTAGCGTTGTCGCAACTTCCCTTCCTGTCGCAGTCCGAACACGAAAAACAGGCTTTTCCCCATCATCGACAAAAGCCGATGCATGTGACGGTTTAAGCTTAAAGTCATCGGTTAACGTCAGAAGCGAGGCTTGTTGGCGGGCCACAAGCTCATCAATCGTGACCAGTGCGCCACTTTCTGGGTCTACTAGTCGCGAGCCGCTCATCAAGCATTTGCCCATCGAGGGCCTTCCGGCAATGATCACCATATCGGAGGGCTGCAAACCGGATGTCATCTCATCCAGATCGCGGAACCCAGAAGAGAGGCCGGTCATTTCGCCTTTGAGGTTAAAAAGCTCGTCGATGCGATCAACCGCTTTGGTCAAAAGGTCACTCATACCGATGGGACCGCCGGTTTTCGGCCGCTCTTCGGCGATTTGGAAGACCAGGCGCTCCGCTTCGTTCAAAAGCTCATCCGCTGGGCGTCCTTGCGGCGCAAATGCCCCTTCCGCAATTTGATTCGCCGCACGAATCAACTTACGCAGTGTCGCCCGTTCACGAACAATATCGGCATAAGCGCGAATGTTGCTGGCCGAAGGTGTATTGCGCGCAAGCTCCGCGAGAAAGGCTAAACCGCCTACGGTATCAAGCTGGTCACGCCCCTCCAGTGCCTCTGAAAGCGTCACCACATCAAGCGGTTGTCCCGCTTCGGCTAAATGATTCATTACATTAAACACCAAGCGGTGTTCGTAACGATAAAAATCATCGGCGACCAAACGGTCTGAAATATTGTCCCACGCCTGATTATCGAGCATTAGCCCGCCTAACACCGACTGCTCTGCCTCTAGGGAGTGCGGAGGCAGTTTCAGCGCTGCCGTTTCTTGATCAGCGATGTCCTGCATAACGAACTCCTTAGCTCAGCATAATAAAGCAGGCGTGAAAACCAGACGTAAGAACACGG
>JBNJFC010000143.1:0-4487 GCA_051746485.1 Pseudomonadota bacterium | reverse complement strand
CAGCGCCAGCCCCGTGGTCTTGCTGCCCGGGTCGATGCCCAGGCGTAGCGGCTGTTTGTCACCACCGACCCGGTCTTTCAGCCGAATCGTGAACGGGTAGCGTTTATGCACCACGGCGCGACCGCGCTGTAGCAGCAACCGGGCGCGTTTTTCGCTGCACGGCATCAACGGTTGCTTGTTCTTTCCCAATACGAAAACCGCCATGCGATTTCCTCCTTAAAACGTACCCTTACGGGTCTGGTGTCGCGGGGCTTGCTGCCCCGTCTCCCCTCGGGAATGTCGATAACCGGCTCCTGCGTTGCCGCAGCGATCAAGACCTTCGGCGTTTTACCTTGCGCCAGCATGATCCTGACCTTCCAGAGCGGCAGGCTGAGGAAGCACCTGCCGGTGGGTCTTGGCGACCTGTTATCAACGTAGCGGGCTGGTTACCGCTCTCCCTGGTCAACCGGGCTTGTTGTCACAAGCCTCTCCCTTCAGGGAGAGGTAGTTGACTCGCTGAGCCACTGATCCAACTGCGCGCGGGTGAGCTCGCCCACGTGCTGGGAAAGCGCGCGGCCGTCGCCGTCAAACAAAACCGTGGTGGGTAAGCCGGGGGCGTCGAATGCCACCATCAGCTGTTGGTTCGGGTCGCGTAGCGCGTAGCGGAAGTCGAGCTCCTGTTCGTCAAGGTAGCGGGTGATGGAGAGTAAATCTTCGCCCTGGTTGGCGACGACGACGGTGACGCCCTCGCGCTCGGCGGCGTCGGCAAGTAGCGGCATTTCGCGCAGGCAGGGCGGGCACCAGGTGGCCCATAGGTTGACGATGATTTTGCCCTGGCCATCGGCAAGCGCGGGCAAGTGCACCGTGTTGCCTTCAAGGTCTTCTAGCGCGACGTCGGGTAAGGCCGTTACCGTGCTGCCACCGCCAAGCGGTGAGAGTGTGACGAGCACCAACCACAGGCTGGAGGCGCCGATAAGCAGCGCCATCGCCCCGCCCATCGCGATGAGCCGCTCGCGCAGCGCCCAGGCGCTCCAAATAAGCCCCGCGAGCATGCCCCATAGGCCGTGATACCCCGGCTGCCAGAGCTTTATGGCGTCCCACGGGGCGGCGGCATAGCTCTCGGCGTTGAGGGCGATATGCCCCACGCGGGCGCCAATGAACCAGGCAATCATTAGCCCGGTAAACCAACGCTGGTAAACCGCTTTAGGTAGGCCGAGTAAATAGCGTGCGGCGATGATCAGCAAAAGCGCACTGGCAAAGGCGTAAAGGCGCGGGAGAGACAGCAGCACAGGGCCGAGGGCGATGGCATTCATGGTTATCCTAAATAATCGTTACACTAGAGGCTGATACAAACCCTATCACGCCATCACATACATTCGGAGACATTATGCCCCAGCCAACTTTTGATCCGTTGCGGGCGCTGGCGATTGGCTCGCAGGCGATTGGGCTGATGGTGATCATCACCCTAGATACCGTGCTACGTGATGCCGCTAGGCCCTGGCAAGGTGTGACGCTAGCCGTGATGTTGGCATTTGCGCTGGGTATTGCGCTTATGCGGCTTTACCGGCGCAACAAAGCACGCAAACGCCAAGCCGAACGCGCTCAGGAGGAGGACGGATGAAGGATGTCGCACGGACAAAAGTGACGCTAGGGCTCTTTCTAGGGCCGCTTATGGCCGTGTTGCTTTTGCTGATGGAGGCGCCCGCGGATATGCCGCCTGCCGCCTGGAGTGTGGTCGCGCTGACGGCATGGATGGCGGTGTGGTGGATTCTGGAGCCGGTTCCCATGGCGGTTACCGCGCTGCTGCCGGTAGCGCTTCTGCCATTGCTGGGCGTGGGTGATATCAGTGAGGCGGCGGTGCCTTACGCGAATCCGCTGATTTTTCTCTTTCTGGGCGGTTTTATGCTGGCAGAGGCGATTCAGCGCTGGAATTTACACCGGCGTATCGCGCTGGGTGTGCTATCGGTGGCGGGAAAACGGCCCGACCACTTGGTGGCGGGTTTTATGGCGGCGACGGCCTTTCTCAGCATGTGGGTGAGCAATACGGCCACGGCGGCACTGATGGTGCCGATTGGCATGTCGGTGTTGGCGCTTTTGGAACGTGACGATGAGCTAAGCGTCGAGCAACAGCGTGCGCTTTCGTTGTGTATGCTGCTGGGGATTGCCCTTGCGGCAAATATCGGCGGCATGGGGACGCTGATCGGCACGCCGCCCAATGCGTTATTGGCCGGTTTTATTGGCGATAACTACGGTATCCAAATCGGATTCGCCCAGTGGATGCTGGTCGCCATTCCCCCGGCGCTGCTCATGCTGGTTGCTGCCTGGTGGCTTTTGACCTTTAGCATCTTTCCGGTGTCGCACGCACCGCTGCACGGTATCAGCGCCATGTTGAGCCAGCAGTCAGAAGATTTAGGCCATATGAGCAACCCCGAAAAGCGGGTAGCCGCGGTGTTTGCGTTAGTCGCGGTGGCGTGGATTACCCGTCCACTGCTGCAAGACGTAACAGGACTAACGCTCAGCGACGGTGGCATTGCCGTCATGGGGGCGCTGCTACTCTTCGTTGTGCCGGCGCGCTGGCGCCAACGCCAGTTCTTGCTTGATTGGGATAGCGCGAAAAATTTGCCCTGGGGCGTGCTGCTGTTGGTGGGGGGCGGCTTGAGCCTGGGTACCGCGATTGAGAGCTCCGGGCTTGCCGCGGTGGTTGCCAACGGGCTGGCGGTGTTCGGCAGCTGGCCGACGTGGGCGATGATTTTGATGGTGGTGGTGATTGTGATGCTGATGAGTCACGTCACCAGCAATAGCGCCACGGCTGCGGCGATTTTACCGCTGACCGCCGCGCTCACGGTGAGCCTCGATGCGAGCCCGCTGCTGCTGGCGATACCGGTGGCGATGGCCGCCTCGTGCGCCTTTATGCTGCCCGTGGCCACGCCACCTAATGCGGTGGTGTTCGGGAGCGGCAAAGTCAGCGTGATGGATATGCTGCGCGCCGGGGCGGTGATGAGCGTTATCGCCGTGGTGATGATTTGTCTGGCCATGTTTGCGCTTGCCATGCCGATCTTGGGCTTTGGCTGGGCGGCATAGCGCGTGAGCTTGGCAGGCGACAGCGTTAAAAGCGGCGATTTGTATTTTTTCCGCTTTGGTTCCAAATTGTAAGTGGGCCTTTTTATTATAAAGCCCTAATGCGGGACATTTAGGGATTCATTTATCCGGAGTGCTAAATAACATGATCAATAAACGCATACTCGCCAGTGCCGTGGCCGTGTCTTCGCTGGCCTTAGCGGGGGTGGCCAACGCTGAAGTGAAAGTGGGGTTTTTGGGGGGCTTCACCGGTGGGATTGAAAGCTTAACCCCGCCGATTTTCGATGGCGCGCGCTTGGCCGTGCAACAAATCAACGCGCAAGGCGGCATTTTAGACGGTCAAGAACTGGTCATGCCGTCGGGTGATACGACCTGCTCCGACGCCTCTGCCGCCTCGAACGCCGCTGACCGTATGGTGAACACCGAGCAGGTGACGGCTATCGTGGGCGCGTTGTGTACCGGCGCGACGATCGCCGCGGCTAATAATGCCGCCATTCCCGGTGGCGTGTTGATGGTATCGCCCGCCTCGACGGCACCGGCGGTCTCTGAGTTAGACGATAACGACCTTGTCTTTCGCACCGTACCCTCGGATGCGTTTCAGGGCGAAATGCTAGCGAAGCTTTTGCTGGATAAAGGCATCGATTACGTCGCTGTTACCTACGTCAATAATGATTATGGCCGTGGCCTTTCCGAGGCGTTCGTTGAAGCGTTTGAAGCCGGTGGCGGCACCGTGGCGGATAATCTTGGTCACGAAGACAACCGGGCTGACTACCGCGCGGAGCTCGGTTCCCTTTCGGCGACCGGTGCCGATACTCTCGTGGTGCTGGCGTATGCCGATACCTCTGGGCAAACGGTGATGCGCCAGGCTTATGAGAGTGGGATGTTCACTCAGTACGTCGGTGCCGACGGCATGGTAGGGGATAGCCTGGTTGAGGCAATTGGTGCCGATGTGCTCGACGGCATGATCGCAACACGCCCGGGTAGCCCAGACCTGCCGGGCGCCGATATCTTCAATGCCGCCGCAGAAGACGCCGGTTTTGATCCTAGCGCGGTCTTTGCCGCCCAGGCGTATGATGCGGCATTTCTAGTGGCTCTGGCGATTGAACAAAACGGCAGCGCCGAGCGTGAAGGCCTGAGTGATGCCTTGCGTAGCGTAGCGACCGCCCCAGGTGAAGAGATCTTGCCCGGTGAGTGGGAAAAAGCCGTCGAGCTGATTGCTCAAGGCACTGAGATCAACTACGAAGGCGCTTCGGGCACCCACGAGTTTGATGATAACGGCGATGTGCCAGGCGTTGTGGTGGAAATGACGGTGGAAGATGGCAGCTTTGTCAGCAAGGGTTTTGTCGACCTCTGATCACAGCCTGCGTGGTTATTAACCGCGTTTAGCACAATAAAAAAACCGCTCCCACCTACATGGGGAGCGGTTTTTT
>JBNJFC010000142.1:0-4500 GCA_051746485.1 Pseudomonadota bacterium | reverse complement strand
TGCAGCAAGTGCTGCACGACCGGCAGCGCACGAATACCGCCTAAGCCCCCTGGCGAGGCGGCAATCAGCCCCGCGGGCTTGCCCGCAAAGAGCGCAAGGCCGGGTGTGTCGCCATGCGGACGCGAGAGCCAATCCAAGGTGTTTTTCAGAAGGGGCGTGATAAAGCCATTGTATTCGGGCGAGGCGATCAATACGCCATCGTGTTCGGCAAGCAGCTTACGCAGCTTAAGCACATTTTCCGGTGTGCCTTGCGCTTCAATATCTTCATCGAATAACGGGCAGGGGTAGTCGTTTAAATCCACGAACGTGGCCGCGCCGCCCAGCACCTCCAGGCGTTCGGCGGCAAGCTTTGCAAAGCGTTTGTTGAGCGAACCGACTCGAGCGCTGCCGGCAAATACCATCACTTTCGGTTGTGCCATTTTTGCCTCCTTGTCATCCATCATCACTGTGAAAGCACCACGATATCTTCCGTCACGGACAGCGGTTGTACAAACTATGGTCGCGATAGCCTGTCGACAAAGACATCAATGGCGACAAATAACTCCCCCCGGATAAGTTCGGTCTCATTGACCAAGTGATGGCGCGCCGCAGGATGACGGTGAATTTCTGCTTGAGGAAATTTCTTTGCGAGAATCTGCAAGTTCCACGCCCAATCGACGGTGAGATCCTGTTCGCCCTGCAGGATAAGCGTCGGTACGGAGACCGGTTCTCGCGCCAAAAGCTGCGGCATCCACCGGCGCATAGCACTGATCCACGCCACACTGAGCTTGTCGGGTTGAAGCGGGTCGTGATCGCGTAAAAAGACAGTAAACGCCTCATCGTTAGAGTTAGCCCGATGCTTACGCGGGATTTCTTTAACAAACGGGCTCGCGATCAAATGCAGCCAACTTGATTGATGCCAGCCCCAAGGCCGCACCAGCGGCGCCAATAGCACCAGCCCCGCCCACGGAGAAGGCTCCCCTTGGCTTAACGCATGGGTCGCTAAAATGGCCGCTCCCGTACTCTGCCCCACCCCTAACCACGGCGTTGGCGCTAGGTTTTCCTCGCGCAAGCGAGCCTGCAGCGCCGTTAAGCAGTGTTGGTAGTCAGCAAAATCGTCGATTGAGGCGCGAGCGCCGCTCGAAAGTCCATGGCCCGGCAGATCCCACAGCACCACACGCCAACCTTGCGCTAACAAGCGTTCCAGCAGATGACGGTAAAGCCCCAGATGATCAAAGTAGCCGTGTACCACAAACGCCGTGCCCACTGGCTCGGGCGGGCTCCACACCTGGCACCAGAGCGAAAAGCGCCCGGTATCCAGAAAGCCGGCGTGCACCTCGCGACTATCGCTGAGTAGCGCGCTCAGACCATAATGGCAAAAGTAACCCTCCAGCGCTTGCGCCAAGGCGCCGCCCGGCTGCAATCGAGATAACGTCGCCTCTCCTGGCGCGCGGCGAAATAGCGCCTCCAGGTGGTGAAAATCGTGCATGTTCACGCTTTCGCTACTCCCACGGCTTCGTTTGGCAACGCTGCCTGACCGATTTTTTGGTCAAGCCCTATCTTTTGGTCGAGCATCGTCGCGCTTTACGGTCTACGCTGTTTACATGCCATCACAGATGTGGAAGTATTTTCCATAAATCATTCTACCGCATTAAGTAGGCCCTAACGAGCAAGCTTAATGCCCTAAACAGGAGAAAGCCCTATGAGCGAGCGTATCACGCGCCACCGTTTACAGGTGGCAACCGATCTAGACCGTTTCATCAACGAACAAGCATTGCCGGGTACCGGCGTCGACCAAGACGCTTTCTGGGCTGGCGTGGATGCCTTGTTTCACGATTTGACCCCCAAAAATCAGCAGCTACTTGAAGAACGCGACGCGCTACAAGAAAAGCTCGACACCTGGCATCGCGAAAACCCCGGCCCAGTGAAAGACATGCCGACCTACCGCGGTTTTTTGAAAGAGATAGGTTATCTCACGGACGCCCCCGCTAACGTTAAGGCCACCACGGCCAATGTTGACCGGGAAATCGCCGTGCAAGCTGGCCCGCAGCTGGTTGTACCGGTGAGCAATGCCCGCTACGCCCTGAACGCCGCCAATTCGCGCTGGGGCAGTCTGTACGACGCGCTCTATGGCACCGATGCCATCTCCGAAGAAGACGGCGCCGAGAAGGGGACAAGCTTTAACCCCAAGCGCGGCGAAAAAGTCATCGCCTACGCCCGTGGCGTGCTCGACCGCGCCGCACCGCTGGCCACCGGCTCGCACCGTGACTCGGTGAAGTATGCCATCCGCGACGAGCACTTGATCGTAACGCTGGAAGGCGGCCGCGAAACCGGTCTGAAAGACCCGGGTAAGCTGATTGGCTTTACCGGCGAAGTGTCCAAGCCCGACACGATCCTACTGGCCAACAACGGCCTGCATGTTGAAATTCAGGTCGACGCGGAACACTCTATCGGCAAAACCGACCCGGCGCATGTGAAAGACGTCGTCGTCGAAGCGGCACTGACAACCATCATGGACTGCGAAGACTCCGTCGCCGCGGTGGATTCAGAAGACAAAGTTGGCGTTTACACCAACTGGCTTGGCCTGATGAAGGGCGACCTGGAAGAGAATATCGAGAAAGGCGATAAGACCTTCAAGCGTCAGCTCAACGCCGACCGCACCTGGCAAACCACCGATGGCAGCAGCGTTACCTTGCCTGGCCGTTCGCTGATGTTCGTGCGTAATGTCGGCCATTTGATGACCACGCCAGCGATTTTGGATGAAAACGGCAACGAACTGCCGGAAGGCCTGCTCGATGCGGTCATGACCTCGCTGATTGCCTTGCACGATCTTAAGAAAGATGCCGACCAACCGCGCAACTCGCGTACAGGCTCGGTGTACATCGTCAAACCCAAGATGCACGGCCCCAAAGAAGTCGCCTTCTCCAACGAGATCTTTGGTCGTGTGGAAGATATCCTCGGCATGAGCCGCGACACCCTGAAAATGGGCATCATGGACGAAGAGCGCCGCACCACCGTCAACCTCAAGGCGTGTATCGCCGAGGCAACCTCGCGCGTGGTGTTCATCAATACCGGCTTCCTCGATCGCACCGGCGACGAGATGCACACCGCGATGGAAGCCGGCCCGATGGTGCGCAAGGGCGATATGAAAAGCGCCGCGTGGATTCAGTCTTATGAGAAGAACAACGTCCAGGTTGGCCTCGCCTGTGGTCTACGTGGCCGCGCCCAGATCGGCAAAGGGATGTGGGCGATGCCCGATTTGATGCACAACATGCTGGAGCAGAAAATCGGCCACCCGAAAGCCGGTGCCAACACCGCGTGGGTGCCGTCGCCCACCGCGGCGGCCCTGCACGCGCTGCACTACCATCAGGTGAACGTCACCGACGTTCAGCGCGAGCTCGAAGGCCTGGGCGAGCCGGACTACCTGGATGACCTGCTCACCGTACCGGTAGCGGAAAACACCAACTGGTCGGATGACGAGATTCAGCAAGAGCTGGATAACAACTGCCAGGGTATTCTTGGCTATGTTGTGCGCTGGGTTGAGCACGGTGTGGGCTGCTCTAAGGTGCCAGATATCCACAACGTCGCCCTGATGGAAGACCGCGCCACACTGCGTATCTCCAGCCAACATATTGCCAACTGGCTGCATCACGGCATCGTGGATGCACCGCGCGTCGAAGAGACCTTGAAGCGCATGGCCAAAGTCGTCGATGAGCAAAACGCCGGTGACCCGACGTACACCGCCATGAGCGCTAACTTTGACGACTCCACGGCGTTTAAAGCCGCCTCGGATTTGATCTTCAAAGGCCGCGTACAGCCATCCGGCTACACAGAGCCGCTGCTGCACGAATGGCGCCAGGTCCACAAAGCGAAGTAATCGCTAGGCCCGACAGAGCGCACTAGACCATAGTCGCTATCAGCCCCTTAAGGCCTCGCACCTTAAGGGGCTTTTGTTTAGCTTAGGGCAAAGTTAACGTTTACGTTCCAGTAAGAAAAAAACAATGAAAGGAAAATAACAATGACCGTCATGACCGTTGAACAAATCGAGCACTTTCTCGATGACGTCTTCCCCCAGCACATGGGCAAAATCGAAAGCGTGGGTGAAATGTGCGCCACCATGCGGCTCAACATCGGCCATGAGCATTTGCGCCCCGGCCCCCGGGTTTCCGGCCCGACGATGATGGGCTTCGCCGATGTCGCGCTTTATGTCGCGATTCTGGCGCAGATCGGCCCCGAACCGATGGCCGTGACCAGCGACTTGAACTGCCACTTTTTACGCGCCGCTTCTGGTGAGCACGACATCATCGCCCACGCCAAACTCATCAAACTCGGCCGCCGCCTCGCGGTAGGCGAAGTGCTGATTGTCTCTGCCGCCGATGAGACCAAACCGGTGATCCACGTCACGGCAAGCTACGCCCTGCCGGATAAGACTTAGCCTCCGAGCGGCCATCACGAAAACTTGACCTAAGGGCGGCACCAGCCACTAAGCTAAGAAAGGAGTCGAGATCGCAAGGAATACCC
>JBNJFC010000141.1:0-4529 GCA_051746485.1 Pseudomonadota bacterium | reverse complement strand
GTCATCCTTCAAGGTGAAATAGACATGCCCAGAAGCCGGGCGCGAAACGTTGGAAAGCTCCCCCTCGACCCACACCTCGCCCATGTCGCGCTCCAGCGCCTTGCGTGCTTTGAGGTTGAGTTCGCTGACGGAGTACGGGGTATCGCTAAGTGGCTTCATGGAGCTACGTCGTTGTCCAAAGATTGCAGCATTGAAAGTAGCGGGGGAATGTCGTCTGTGACGATGCTCCACAGCGTATCATTGTCGATGCCTAGATAGCCGTGAATTAAGCGATTGCGTGTTGCAATCACCATGCGCCAGGGGATATCTGGGTGAGAATGGCGTACATGATGGGGAATGTGGGTTGCTGCCTCGCCAATTAGTTCCAGGTTGCGAAGCGTGGCGTCATAGGTAATGCCGCTTGCAACAAAGCCAGCTTGGTCAAGGCCTTCAGTATAGGCAAGTACCTTACTGGCAAAATGCATCATATCGTTGATGTAGAACCGCCACTCGCGGTTTGGGGAGTCAGACATTGACGCGCTCCCGTTCGATATAGGGGCGTAGCTCCGGGCGAAGTGCCTTTTCCGTTACGAGATCAACAGGACAACCCAGGAGGTCTTCCAGGTAGAACTGTACGCCAAAGTAACGCTTGGACGTAGCAGGCCCGTCAAAATCGACAAGAATATCCACATCGCTCGCCTGTGTAGCTGCATTTCTAGCGGTAGAGCCAAACAGTGCTAGATGAGTGACGCCGTAGCGAGCTTGCAGTTCTGATTTGCTGTGATGCAATAACTCAAGAGCGCGATGTTTTTCCATAATATATTCGGGCCACTTTACGCTGAAATAAAAGGCTTCATTAGCTCCCAGATTAGCACGTGTCTCGGAGCCTGAAGGGCAGGAATAAACGCTTCAGTGGGCGCGCATTGCTGCCTTGGTCGCATAGGCGTTATACTAGGCGATTAACCTTTCAAGCCCCATCTTCCCACTTCAACATTGGGTGTTGCCGCTATGCTACGTATGGCTCAAGAAGCACTTACGTTCGATGACGTATTACTTATCCCCGGCTTCTCCGACATTCTCCCCAAGGATGTCAGCCTGAAAACCCGCCTAACGCGTGACCTTTCGCTCAATATTCCGTTAGTTTCCGCGGCGATGGACACCGTCACCGAGGCGCGGCTAGCGATTGCGATGGCCCAGGAAGGCGGCATCGGCATCATCCACAAAAATATGTCGATTGCCCAGCAAGCGGCAGAAGTGCGCAAGGTTAAAAAGCATGAAAGCGTGATTGTGAATGACCCGGTCACCGTCAGTCCCAAAGCGAAGCTCGAAGACCTGCTCGCCATGGCGCGGGAAAACGGTTTTTCCGGCTTTCCGGTGGTTGAAGGCGAAACCCTGGTGGGCATTGTGACCGAGCGCGACATGCGTTTCCAGCCCAACCATGGCGACAGCGTGTCCGATATCATGACGCCCCGCGAGCGGCTGGTGACTGTTCCGGAAGGCACCGATCTTGAAGAAAGCAAAGCCAGAATGCGTGAACACCGCATCGAGAAAATGCTCATTGTCGATGACGAGTTCCACCTGCGCGGTCTGGTGACCTTTCAGGATATCGAAAAAGCCCGCACCTACCCGATGGCCGCTAAAGACAGCGACGGCCGCTTGCTGGTGGGCGCAGCCGTAGGTACCGGGCCTGAAACGCCGGACCGCATTGCCGCGCTCGCCGAAGCCGGTGTCGACGCGGTGATTGTGGATACCGCCCACGGACACTCGCAGGGTGTTATCGACCGTGTGCGCTGGATCAAAGCAAACTTCCCCAAGATTCAGGTGATCGGCGGCAATATCGCTACTGGCGAAGCCGCTCGCTCGCTTGCCGAAGCCGGGGCGGATGGCGTGAAAGTGGGCATCGGCCCAGGGTCAATCTGCACCACTCGCGTCGTAGCGGGTGTGGGCGTGCCGCAAATTACCGCTGTCTCCAACGTTGCTGCGGCGCTTGAAGCTTATGATATCCCGCTGATCGCCGATGGCGGCGTACGCTTCTCTGGCGATCTGGCCAAAGCCATTGCCGCCGGTGCCAGTGCGGTGATGGTGGGCGGCCTTCTCGCCGGTACCGAAGAGGCGCCGGGTGAAGTCGAGCTCTACCAGGGGCGTACCTACAAAGCGTATCGCGGCATGGGTTCCATGGGCGCGATGTCGCAAAACCAGGGCAGCGCTGATCGTTACTTCCAAGATAAAAGCGCCGGTGCGGAAAAGCTGGTGCCGGAAGGCATCGAAGGCCGTGTGCCGTATAAAGGCATGATGGGCGCCATCGTTCATCAGCTGATGGGCGGCTTGCGCGCCTCGATGGGCTATACCGGTTGCCGCGATGTTCAAGAGATGCGCACCAAACCGGAGTTCGTCAAGATCACCGGCGCTGGCTTCAACGAGTCTCACGTGCACGACGTGCAGATCACCAAAGAAGCGCCCAACTACCGCGCGAGCTAAATGCGCAGATTAATGAAACGGCGGCGAGGCACACCCTCGCCGTTTGCTTTTTTGGCCTCGGCCACCAACGAGATATTGCCATGACTGATATTCACGCCCACAAAATTCTGATTCTTGATTTCGGCTCCCAGTACACCCAGCTGATTGCGCGTCGTGTGCGCGAGATTGGTGTCTATTCTGAGGTTCGCGCGTTCGATATCACCGAAGCGGAAATCCGCGAATATAACCCCAACGGCATTATCCTCGCGGGCGGCCCGGAGTCGGTCATTGAGTTGGATTCTCCGCGCGCGCCTGCGTGCGTGTTTGAGATGGGGCTGCCCGTATTGGGGATTTGCTACGGCATGCAGACCATGGCCGAGCAGCTGGGCGGTAGCGTCGAAGGCTCGCATCAACGTGAATTTGGCTACGCCCAAATCCGCATCGACGCCGATACCGCGCTGTTTAACGATATTAAAGACCACGTCGATCACGACACCGGAAAGGGCCTGCTTGATGTATGGATGAGCCACGGCGACAAAGTCGCCAAGGCACCGGCCGAGTTCACCGTGACCGCCTCCACGCCGAGCTGCCCGATTGCCGCCATGGCCTGGGAAGACAAGCAGTTCTACGGCGTACAGTTTCACCCGGAAGTGACCCACACCCTGCAAGGCCAGCGCATTCTTGAGCATTTCGTGCTGGATATTTGCGGCGCTGAAAAGCTGTGGACGCCCGCGCAAATCATCGAAGACCAGGTGCAGCGCGTGCGCGAACAGGTCGGCGACAGCCACGTGCTGCTCGGCCTCTCCGGCGGGGTAGATTCCTCAGTGGTCGCCGCGCTGCTGCATAAGGCGATTGGCACCCAACTGACCTGCGTATTCGTGGATAACGGCCTGCTGCGCAAGGCAGAAGGCGACCAGGTGATGGAAACCTTCGCCAAGCACATGGGCGTGAAGGTCATCCGTGTGGACGCCGAAGACCTGTTCCTCGACAAGCTGAAGGGCGAACAAGACCCGGAAGTGAAGCGCAAGATCATCGGCAACACCTTTATCGACGTGTTCGATGATGAAGCCAGCAAAATCGACGGCGTCGATTTCCTCGCCCAGGGCACCATCTACCCGGACGTGATCGAATCCGCCGCTAGCAAAACCGGCAAAGCGCACGTGATCAAATCCCACCACAATGTGGGCGGCCTGCCGGAAACCATGAAGCTCAAGCTGGTCGAGCCGCTGCGCGAACTGTTCAAGGACGAAGTGCGCAAGCTTGGCCTTGAACTCGGCCTGCCCTACGACATGGTCTACCGCCACCCCTTCCCGGGGCCGGGCCTGGGCGTGCGCATCCTCGGCGAAGTCAAAAAAGAGTACGCCGACATCCTCCGCGAAGCCGACGCCATCTTCATCGAAGAGCTGCGCAACGCCGGCTGGTACGAAAAAACCAGCCAGGCGTTTGCCGTGTTCCTGCCGGTGAAATCCGTAGGCGTAGTCGGCGACGGCCGCCGCTACGAATGGGTCATCGCGCTACGTGCCGTCGAAACCATCGACTTCATGACCGCCCGCTGGGCGCACCTGCCCTATGAGCTGCTGGAGAAGGTTTCCAACCGGATTATTAACGAGTTGGAAGGGGTTTCGCGGGTGACTTATGATGTGAGCAGTAAGCCGCCTGCTACGATTGAGTGGGAATAAACTTAACACTGTGCGTTAATTTTAAAAGGGCTCATCAAAGATGAGCCCTTTATTTTTTGGCTTTCATAACAAGGAGGCAGTTAATGGCCATTCCGGACTTTCAGACGCTGATGCGTCCTGTGTTGGAGTTTGCAGCCACTGCAGACGAACGAGCCATGAAAGAAACGCATCCGGTGTTGGCTGATTTATTTAATCTTTCTGAGGAGGAAAGAGAGCATCTGCTGCCAAGTGGAAGAGTCGGGCTGTTTCATAACAGGGTTGCCTGGGCGGTCACGCATCATGAACTACCACCCCTAAGCGGCTGCGCCGTTAGGCGTGGTTTCGCTTGCGCGTTGGCAAGCTTCTAATGACAACCGCGCATCGATGTGCGTAATCGCCATGGGCGTGTCCACAACGCCCTTACCGGCTCGGAGG
>JBNJFC010000140.1:0-4555 GCA_051746485.1 Pseudomonadota bacterium | reverse complement strand
AGCTACTACGCTTAGTGAGATCGCCAAGCGATTCTCTACGCGTACAAACATTCAACAATAGCATTAAGGGAAAATCGCCATGCGCAATATGATGCCTAAATCAGCGTTACTGCTCGCCAGCGGCGCGCTGCTTGCCGCCGGTAGTGTTCAAGCGGATCGCTCTGAGTGGCCAGATAACTTCACTGTCGGCACGGCCAGCCAAGGCGGCACTTACTTCGTTTACGGTTCCGGCTGGGCCAACTTTATCGCCGACGAGCTAGACGTCTCAGGCGGCGGCGAAGTGACCGGTGGCCCGACGCAAAACCTGGCACTGGTTCACGAAGGCAATGCCGCCTTTGGCCTCACTACCATGGGTCCTGCAGCTGACGCAGTAAATGGCGAAAGTCCTCTCGCACCCGGCTTAAAAATGGACAACGTCTGCGCCATGTTCCCAATGTATGAGACTCCGTTCTCCATTACAGCACTGGAAGACTCGGGCATTGAGTCGATTTCGGATATCCCCGACGGTGCCCGCATCGGCTTTGGCCCCTCGGCCTCAACGTCTGACACCTACTTCCCGGACATGCTAGAAACCTTGGGCGTTGAGTTTGATCGCCGTAACGGTGGCTGGTCTGACCTCGGCGGGCAGCTGCAAGATGGCCTGATCGACGTCATCGCGTTTGCTGCTGGCATCCCGATTCCTGCGGTTAGCCAACTCGAAGTGCAAACCGACGTGAACATCATTGAGTTCACCGAGGAAGAGGTCGACACCATCATGGAGAACTTCCCCGTCGCGGAATTCTCCATCCCTGCTAGCACGTACCAAACCCTGGAAGAAGACGCCCGCGCCGTTTCCATGTGGAACTTCGCCATCGCTGGCTGTGACCTGCCGGAAGACTTCGTTTACGAAGCCACCAAAGCCACTATGGAAAACAATGATCGCATGATGTCGGTTCACCGCAGTGCGGCCACCACCATTCCGGAAAACATCAAGCACAACACCGTGCTGCCTTTCCATCCGGGTGCTGCACGCTGGTACGAAGAGAACGGCTACGAAATTGATGAAGCGTTAATCAAGTAAAGCTTTTTCATTATCGTGCGCCCCGCCCAACCCTGGTTGGGCGGGGCAATTTTTGCTATTGCCCCTTTGTTTGCTGTGAGGGTGAACTCAAATGAGTCACAAAACCGACCAAGAATCCGACGGCCTCAACGATGATGCCCAGGCTACTTCACCCGCCTCGGAGATACTCGCCGAAGGTGTCGATGAAGAAATTGTTGAATCCAACCGCCGCCTTTTTACCGGCTGGCAGTTTATTTTATTTGCGGTATTAGCTATTGCTTACTCAAGTTTTCACCTGATTTCACTTAACGTGTATCCCATGGAAACTTGGTCGTTTCGTATCGTGCATATTGCCGGTGCACTTATTCTGGGTTACGGGCTATTTGCAGGGGCTCGTTTTGCCGAAGATGATCGTCACGCGTCGGGTGCTTGGCTAAAGTGGGCGAGTTACGCGCTGCTGATTCCCGCCGCTTATACACTGGCGCAAGTGTTCTTAATGCACCAAACGCTCAGCGGCAGTGCCATGCGCATCGACCCAAGCGTTGAAAACTGGCACTACGGTTATCCGCTCATGGCGACGACGGCCGTTGCGGTTGTGCTGTCATGGTTTTATCGTCAAGCGCGCCATCGTTTTAACCCGGCCGACTTGGTCCTAATGGTCTGTGCGCTCGCCAGTGCTGGCTATTTGCTGGTGGCGTTTAACACCAATATTCGCATGTCGACCGGTACATCCTTCGCCCCGCCCGGTATTTCTTGGGCGGCGGTTGCTGGCTCCATGTTGATACTGGAACTGACCCGCCGCGTGGCCGGGTTAGCATTAGTGGTTATTTCGGCGGTCTTTCTCACCTACGTTTTTGCCGGCCCCTATTTACCCGGCTTTTTGGGCTACCCCGGCCTTTCGGTGCAACGCTTCTTTAGCCAAGTGTACACGGATACCGGCATACTCGGCCCAACCACCGCCGTTTCTTCGACCTACATTATCTTGTTCATTATTTTTGCCGCTTTTCTACAAGCATCTAAAGTCGGCGACTATTTTGTTAACTTTGCCTTTGCCGCCGCAGGCCGTGCCCGGGGTGGCCCGGCGAAAGTATCTATCTTCGCGTCGGGTTTGATGGGCATGATCAACGGCACGTCCGCCGGTAACGTGGTATCCACCGGCTCGTTGACGATCCCGCTGATGAAAAAGGTTGGCTACCCTGCGCGCAGTGCCGGGGCCATTGAAGCGGCCGCCTCGACCGGTGGGCAAATCATGCCGCCAATTATGGGCGCGGGTGCCTTCATCATGGCGGAAGTAACAGGTATCCCATATACCGAGATTGCCATTGCCGCCATTATTCCAGCGATTCTTTACTTTGCCTCTATCTACTTCATGGTTGATTTTGAAGCCGCGCGCAAAGGCATGCGCGGTATGCGCGACGACGAGATTCCGCTGTTCTCCAAGTTAGTGAAACAGGTCTACCTGTTCGCACCAATTATCATCCTGATCGTCGCGCTGTTTATGGGCTACTCGGTCATCCGCGCAGGGACTCTGGCCACGGCGTCAGCCGCGGTTGTCAGCTGGATATCGCCGAACAAAATGGGCATTCGCGCCATTTTAAGAGCCCTGCAGCTAGCAGGCACCATGTCGATTCAGATTATCGCGGTGTGTGCTTGTGCTGGTTTGATCGTCGGGGTTATTTCGTTGACCGGTGTGGGCGCGCGCTTTTCTTCGCTGCTGTTAGGTTTGGCGGGCGTGAGCCAGCTTCTGGCTCTGTTCTTTGCCATGTTGATCAGCATCATGCTGGGCATGGGTATGCCGACTACAGCCGCTTACGCCGTGGCCGCCTCGGTCGTGGCACCGGGTTTGATCAACATCGGTATTGAGCCACTGGTCGCCCACTTCTTCGTGTTCTACTTTGCGGTCGTCTCAGCGATTACCCCGCCCGTCGCCTTGGCCTCCTATGCCGCCGCCGGTATTTCTGGCGACAATCCCATGGGCACCTCGGTGGCGTCGTTTAAGATTGGCCTGGCCGCGTTCATCGTACCGTTCATGTTCTTCTATAGCCCGGCCATGCTGATGGAAGGCAGTTGGATGCAGATTCTGCGCGTTGGCGTTACCGCGACGCTCGGTATCGTGTTGCTCTCAGGTATGGTTCAGAAGTGGTTCTTCGGCCCGGTGAATACGCTGCAGCGTGTGGTAATGCTGGTCGGTGCGCTGTTTATGATTTATGGCGGCCTTTATTCCGATATCGCCGGCCTGGTGATTGGGGCCATCCTGTTTATCATGCAGCGCAGGCTGTATGGCAACGGTAAGGCAGCAACAACGTCTAGCTGATACTTAACCGTTAGCGCTTTTTGTGCCTCATGGCCCGCAAAACCCCGCTCTCACTCGCTGAGGCGGGGTTTCTTTATGTGAGATGTTATGCCGTGGCGGCAAAGTGAGCTAGCCAAGATTATCAACGATTTTAAGTACCGGCGCGGCTTGGTTAAGCGTGTAAAAATGTAGCCCTGGTGCGCCGCCTTCCAATAGTCGCTGGCACAGGCGGCTGACCACTTCGGTACCAAATGCCGCGATGGCGTCGCTATCGTCGCCGTAGCTTTCTAGTTGCTTACGGATCCAGCGCGGAATCTCCGCGCCACAGGCATCGGAAAAGCGCGCCAGCTTAGTATAGTTGGTGATCGGCATGATACCCGGGATAATGGGCTGTTCGACGCCAAGGGCACGGGCTTTATCGGCGAAATGAAAGTAGGCATCGGCGGTGAAAAAGTACTGCGTAATCGCCATGTTAGCGCCCGCTTTCATTTTACGCGCGAAGTTTTCCACATCCTTATCGAGATGGGGTGCCTGTGGATGAGATTCTGGGTAGGCGGCCACGGCAATCTCGAAGTAATCGCCGGTTTCGTCGCGGATAAACTCCACCAGCTCGTTGGCGTAACGCAGTTCACCGATGCTCGCCATACCCGACGGCATATCGCCGCGCAGCGCTACCAAGCTATCAATACCCTCTTCACGGTACTGAGCCAGCAGGTCGCGCAGCTGCGCTTTCTCGCTGCCGATGCATGAGAGATGCGGCGCGGTAGTAATGCCGCTTTTGCCTACCTCGCGCACCACTTCACGCGTACGCGCTTGGGTAGAACCACCGGCGCCATAGGTCACTGAGAAAAAGCGTGGGTTACGCGCCGCCAGCTGATCCCGCGTGTGCATCAGTTTTTCCCGGCCTGCGTCGGTATTGGGTGGGAAAAACTCAAAGCTAATACCGAGGGGATGTTCTTGGCGGCTCATGAAGTGTCCTCATGGGTCAGTCAGTTTAATTACGAGAAAATATAATAGCGTTGTATTATCCGCTATTTTGGCCGTTTGAAAGCGCGACGGCCAATGAAAGATTCCACGCGTCAACGTTAATTCAGCTCATGATGGTCACCGCTTAGGGAAAACCGCGTCAACTACCTCCGGCTGAAGCCGGAGGCTTGTAACCACAAGCCTGGTTGACCAGGGAGAGCGGGCGGTATCGCCGCTACGTTGATAACAGGTCGTGA
>JBNJFC010000139.1:0-4570 GCA_051746485.1 Pseudomonadota bacterium | reverse complement strand
TCGCGCACGGATAAAGACCGGGAGTATCGCCTGATGAACCGCATCCGCCGCGCTGCAAGGAAGCAAACCCGCCACAAGACCCCGTTGCCGCCTGGGTTCTGTGCGCGGGATCACCAACGGCTGACCCATCTGGCGGATAACCAGGCTCATCAGATCAGTCGGCAACTGGTGAACCTCGCCCTCGACCACGGTTGCCAAGCCATTGCGGTCGAGGACCTGAAAGGCTGGCGCCCTAAGGCGGGCAATAAAGGCTCCAACATGAAAGCCCGCTTTCACCGCTGGTTTCATCGCCAGCTTGTGACGCGCATCGAAAGCAAAGCTGTCGAAGTTGGCCTGCGGTTCGTGGCGATCTACGCCCGTGGTACGTCCCGCCAAGCCTTCGACGGCTCAGGACCGGTAAAGCGCGATGACGACAATTATAGCCGTTGCGAATTTAAGAGCGGCAAGCGCTACCACGCCGACCTGAATGCCGCCTACAACATCGCCGCCCGCGGCCATGTATTTTTCCAAGGGGGTGGCCGCAAGGCCACCGCCCGTGTGAGTTCGCAGAAGCCGACTCACACCCCGCGAGCCCCGGTCACGCTCTCCTTGCTTTGGCAACAAAGCGCGTGAGAGTGATGGGAATCCGCGATTCTATTCTGTGAATTAATCGTCGGAGGGTTCAATGATTGGGCTAATGGCATCATCGCTTCGACCATGCCTTTGCCAAAAGGGCCGTCAAAAGGAAAGTGGACTTGTAATATCGTCGGCATGGAAGCCTCCTTAAACGATTGGAATAGGTTACCTCGCATCAACCTTAATGCTCGATAAATCGCTTCTCTGCCCAACCAAGGCATTTCAGCGATCACTATTTACCTATAAAAACGGTATCTCGCCAGCTCTCTGGAAAATTAAGACCGCCATGGTTTCGTTTGTGATGTTTCAAGCTGTTTACGCTATGTAATTGCGAAAATTTTGCTAATCTATGTCCATACTAATAGATACATAACGAATGGGCTGGTCCACCATGAAACAGCAATACCGCCAAGATGGGATTGTCGAGCTGGTGCGCCAGCACGGCTATATGAGCATTGAGCAACTCACTGACTATTTTGCCGTAACGCCGCAAACGGTTCGTCGTGATTTAAACACACTAGCCAACGAAGGTCGTTTGCGGCGCGTACATGGTGGCGCTGGCATCGAATCCAGCACGGTGAACACGGCTTACAGTACGCGCAAAACCCTGCATCTTGCAGAGAAAGAACGTATTGCCCATTGCTTGGCGCAGCATATTCCCGATCACTCGTCGCTATTTATCAATATCGGCACCAGTAACGAGGTTATTGCACAGGCACTTTTAGACCACCAAGGCTTAGAAATTATCACAAACAACCTAAACGTTGCGGCGATTTTGCAGCATAAAGAAGACTTTACAGTGATTGTAGCCGGCGGACAGGTGCGTTCGCGAGATGGCGGTATCATTGGGGAAGCCACCATTGACTTTATTAATCAATTTAAAGTGGATTACAGCATCATCGGGATCAGTGGTATCGATGAAGACGGGTCGCTTTTGGAGTTTGACTATCAAGAAGTGCGTGTTGCGCAAGCGATCATTGCTAACTCTCGGCGTGTTTATCTCGCCGCTGATTACTCCAAATTTCACCGTAACCCTATGGTGCGCCAAGGCAATATTTCCCAGCTAGATGCCTTGTTCACCGACCGGAAACCACCGGAGGCGATTCAGCGTTTGCTAACGCAACACGACGTGGCGCTTTACTTAGCGTGATATGTGTATTGCATGGCAGATTAACTGGCATGTACTGCGTACGCTGTTTTGATACGCCGGTGGTTTCACACTTGAGCATATGAAGCGGCAAGAGTAGCCTTTAATTATAATAAAACGAAAAATTAGCCTTTATCCGAAAATAACATACAACAAAGCGAATATATTATGTCTTCCTTTATTCTCGCTATTGATCAAGGTACCACCAGTTCCCGCGCGATTCTGTTTGATCGACAAGGCCAAGTAGCGGCAGTGGCGCAGCAGGAGTTTCCTCAGCATTTTCCTCAAGATGGCTGGATTGAACACAATCCCGAAGACATCTGGGATTCCGTTGTATCAACCTGTAGAGAGGTATTGGTGAAAGCCGATATCAGCGCCGAGCAGATAGATGGTATTGGCATTACCAATCAGCGCGAAACGACAGTTTTGTGGGATCGAGTCACCAATGAGCCTCTATATAACGCAATTGTTTGGCAAGATCGACGCACCTCCGATTTGTGTCAGACCTTGCGTGATGATGGGCATACCGACATGGTGCAAGCCCAAACGGGGCTTTTGATAGACCCCTATTTCTCTGCCACCAAACTGGCTTGGATACTCGACCATGTGGAAGGCGCACGCGAGCGAGCTGAACGCGGTGAGCTTGCTTTTGGCACCGTCGATAGCTTTCTGATTTGGCGTTTGACTAACGGAAAGCGCCACGTCACCGATGCGACGAATGCCTCACGGACGGCACTGTTTAATATTCATACACAGCAGTGGGATGATGAGCTACTCGCGCTGTTTAATATACCGGCTTCATTGCTGCCCGAGGTGAAAGACTCAAGCGATGATTTCGGTACTATTGATGCGAGTTGGCTTGGGGCAAAATTGCCCATCGCTGGCGTGGCCGGTGACCAGCAGGCCGCGCTGTTTGGGCAAGCATGCTTTACGCCAGGGATGGGGAAAAGTACGTACGGTACCGGATGTTTTATGATCGTCAATACGGGCGATGAGCCCGCAACCTCTCGTAATCGACTGCTGACAACAATCGCCTATCGCCTAAACGGAAAGCCGACCTATGCCATGGAGGGAAGCATCTTTGTTGCCGGTGCTACGGTGCAGTGGCTTCGCGATGGGCTAAATTTGTTTGCCGATGCGGCGGAGACGGAAGCATTAGCCCGCGAAACGCGCAGTGGCCACAGCGTCTATTTGGTGCCAGCCTTTACCGGTTTGGGGGCTCCGCACTGGGACCCAAAAGCACGGGGTGCCATTTTGGGTTTGACGCGGGATACGGGCATTGCCGAAATCGTGGCAGCAGGGCTTCAGGCGGTATGTTACCAAACGCGTGATTTAGAGCGCTGTATGAGCGACGATATGTCGGCTAAATCAGGAAAGCTGCGTGTTGATGGCGGGATGGTTAAGAATAACTGGGTTATGCAGTTCTTGGCTGACATGTTGGGGGTAGAAGTAGACCGCCCGGCGATATTGGAGACTACGGCACTTGGCGCAGCCTATTTAGCCGGTTTGCGCCTGGGATGGTATGCCGATCTCGATGAAATCGAGCGGCTTTGGCGCTGCGAAAAAAGCTTCGTACCTTGTATGGATGAAGCCACGCGAGAGCATCTCTATCAGGGGTGGCAGGATGCCGTGGCGCGCGTACGCTCAGTTTAGCGTTTTGATGAGTTAAGTAGATAGATATCCCCCAGGCAGCACCACACTGCCTGGGGATATTTATGCGTTGACATTGGTCGTTGCATACTGGGTAAAGCGAGTAATGTCTTGAGCGGTATCAAAATACTCGTTAAAGCGTGTTTCCGCTTCATCTCCAAACAACATGCGGCAGGCTTCTTGTAAACCTTCCGAGTGCTGAAGCTGTTCATGGGGCACTACCAAGGAAATTTTGGCGCGACGGCGGAGAAAGTCGTCTAGCTTGGTGATCATTTCGCTACGGTGCGCTTGACGCAATTCGCAGCGAATGTACTCAGTACCCTCGATTAAAAGCTCTCCTTGGCTGGGGTCTTCACGAATCTGTTCAAGCATATCCAGTGCCTGCGCGGCATAGCGTCGCCAAAGGCGCTTGCTGAGGGGTTCGGAAGATGTAACAGGTGTCATTTCATCCAGACCCATGCGATCAGCTTGTTGCATGAACTCTTGCTTCATCGCTTCAGGCGGTTCGCCGTACCATTTGTAGTCAGGAAAGGGAATATCAACGCCAAGACGCTGCACTTCGTCGATAATCTCATCGCCAACGTTTAAGCAATCCGTCAGTTTGCCGCCAAAAATGCTGATGTGAGCACTATCCGGATTAGTGTCTACGACATGTTTACGCGATAGTTGGAGAAACCCCCGATCACTACCCTTGGATGCCTTAATGGCCAGCGGACGCACACCGCAGCGGGTCGAGATGATGTCTGCAGCGGTGAGTGGCTTTTCCAGCATGAGACGCTTATTAATGTTTTCCAGCACAAAGTCCACATCGTCTTGCGTAACATCCACCTCCGGGTTATCCATGTGCGTGTCTGTGGTGCCGATACAGGTGCGATTACCCATCGGAATAACAAAGAACAAACGCCCGTCGTCAGCAAAAAAAGCCAGCACGCGTTTGGAGTCGGTGAGCTGTGGCACAATCAAGTGAATGCCTTTGGAGTAAAGGTGTTGGTACTCGGTCTTTTGTCCGGTTAGCTTGTTGTGCTGATCCACCCAGGGGCCGGCAGCGTTAACAAGCACTTTGGCGCGAATTGGGAAGGTATCACCGTCGATAACGTTGCGTGCCTGAATCGTCCAGCGGCCGTTTTCGAAGGAGGCGCCATTGGACTCCACATAGTT
>JBNJFC010000138.1:0-4607 GCA_051746485.1 Pseudomonadota bacterium | reverse complement strand
CTCTCTAAAGCAAAAAGCGTTACCAGCGCCCACACCACCAGCGGCATGAGTACAAAGTTGCCCAACACAAGCGCGGCCATAAACCGCCTATCGCGAAATGCCTGCGAGATATGCAAAAGGGGAATTTGGGTAAAGGTAGCGTAAAGCAACACGCCAAGTAGCGGCCATAACGCCACCTCCCAGGTGTGCACGGCATCCCAGCGAGTACCAGTGACGATACCGGCAGCAATCGCCACGAGGTAGAGCCACACTTGATACTTTTCCAGTGTATCTCGCATTGCGTATTTGCCAACCTCGCCGTAAATGAGCAGGTGTGACACTAACTCAACTCACGCGAGAGTAACCACCGACCACCCCTTCTTTGCTCAGCACAAACTGCCAAAGCTGAATTTGCCGGGCACGGAAGGCCCCGGCACAGCAAAGCAGGTAATAGCGCCACATGCGGTAAAACTCGTCGTCAAACTGCTCACGAAAATCGAACCAGTTGGCTTCAAAGTTATCGTGCCATGCCATTAGGGTTTTATCGTAATCGGCGCCGAAGTTGTGCATGTCTTCGACCACAAACAGCGATTCAGCGGCATCGGTGACTTGGCAAAGCGACGGCAATTCACCATTGGGGAAAATATACTTATCAATCCAAGGGTCGGGGGGCATCGCCGTGACGTTTTTGCCAATGGTATGGAGTAAAAAGAGTCCGTCCTCTTTTAGGCAACGGTTCGCGACCTCCATGTATTCACGATAGTTTTTGCGACCGACGTGCTCAAACATCCCAATGCTTACGATGCGGTCAAAGACTTCCGTTTCATCGCGATAGTCTTGCAGACGAAACTCCACCGGCAAGCCCTTTTTCATGACCCGCTTGCCGAAGTCCGCCTGTTCTTTGGAGATGGTTAAGCCCACGCACTCCACGCCGTAGTACTCGGCAGCGTAGGCCATAAAACTGCCCCAGCCGCAGCCAATATCGAGCACCCGCATACCGGGTTTTAACGCCAGCTTGCGGCAAATCAGGTCGAGTTTGGCCTCTTGCGCTTCATCGAGATTGGTGGCGTTTTTCCAGTAACCGCAGGTATAAGTCATTCGCTGGTCGAGCATGGCGGCGTAAAACTCGTTACCCAGGTCGTAGTGTTTTTCCCCCACTTCCCAGGCACGCTTGGCGCTTTGGCGATTAAAAAGCTTCACTCTCAGCGAGTGGTACACCAGCTGCGTGGGTTTCACGCGCAGGTGCAGTTGGGTACGCATTAAATGATAGAAAAACTGATCCAGCGACTCGGCATCCCATTCACCGTTCATATAGCTCTCACCCAGCCCGAGATTACCGCGCGATAGCGCATTTTCAATCACGCCAGGGGCGTTGAGCTGCATGTCCCACGGTCGCTCACCGTTTATCTCAATATTCGCCTGCGCCAAGAGATCCGCCACGTATTGGTGAGAAGATATCGACGGATCAAAGCCTACGTCGCTTTTTGTCAGCGGTGTCATATTCAAGACGGTTTCCTCTTGCTATTGGAGAAAAAGGTCACGTGTTATTGAATAATCTTAGTAGGAATTTAGCGCACTACGAAAAAAGCCGGCTCTCGCAAAGCGGGCCGGCTTAAAAGAGTTAGCGCAAAATCAATACGGGAATATGACTCTTGCGCAGCATTTCGGTGGTGGTGCTGCCCACCAGTAGATGGCGAATACGCGAGTGCCCGTAGGCCCCCATCACCATCATGTCGATACCGTTCTCTTTTTCGTAAGCGTGCAGCGTGGCTTCAACTTCTCCCGCACGTATTGCGCCTTCGGCTTCGTGCCCGGCATCGCGCAGGGTGGTTAGCGCCCACTCCAGCTGCGAGCGGTTTTCGCCGGTATCCGCACCGACAATCACCACGTGGCAAACAACCCCTTTGAATAGCGGGCTTTTCGCCAGCATTTCCACACCTTTGCGCGCGGTTTTACTGCCATCAAACGCCATCATCACCTTTTCCGGTACTTTGTACGCAGCGCTTGGCACCATCAAAATCGGGCGGTGCATTTCGCGCACCACGCGCTCGAGGTTGGAGCCTAAGTGGCCGGAGGCCTGATCAGCGGTTTCGCCGCGCTTGCCTACCACTAAAAGGCGCACACCTTTTTCAAGCTCCACCAAGCTTTCCACCAGCGTGCCGTTACGCTGGCGCGTGGCGGGGTCCGCCACACCGTCATCAATCGCGCGCTGCTTGGCCGCTTCCAGCATCAACTTGCCCTGCTCGCGATTGATTTTGGCACGCTGCTCGTCAAGGTCTGATAGCTCTTTCATCAGCTTTTCGCGCGCGCCAAGGCGCAAGTTACCTGACAGGTTGGCGTCCTCAGGCACTTCTGAGTGGTTATCCACCACGTGCACAAACGTCAGCGGCGCATCCATCGCAAGGCTTGCCCATGCAGCGTAGTCACACACGTTTTCGGAAAACTGCGAGCCGTCAATCGCGGCCATTACGTGATCACTCATCTTACTCTCCTTGTCTGGGTCGATTGGCAACGACCAGGTCTTGGCAACAACTAGTGGCCACCCATCAGTTTTTCCACGGCTTCGGGGTCGTCGTGTACCGCGAAGCGGTCAACGATGGTCGCGCTGGCTTCGTTTAGGCCAATCATTTCGACTTCGGTCCCTTCACGGCGGAACTTGATTACCACCCGGTCTAGGGCCTGTACGGCGGTAATATCCCAGAAGTGCGCACGCGAAAGATTAATGGTGACTTTATCGATACTTTCTTTGAAATCGAAGGCGCCGATGAAGGTCTCAGAAGAGGCAAAGAACACCTGGCCGACGATCTCGTATTCACGCTCAACGCCCGGTTCGACTTCTTTCGAGCCGATATAGAGAATATTGCCCACTTTGTTGGCGAAGTTCATCGCCGCCAACAGCACACCGACAAACACGCCAATGGCGAGGTTATGCGTACCCACGGTGACTAACACGGTCGCGACCATCACCATATTGGTACTCATCGGGTGCTTTTTCAGGTCGCGAATCGACTCCCAGCTAAAGGTACCAATCGACACCATGATCATCACCGCGACCAGCGCCGCCATGGGGATCTGTGAAACCCAGTCGGCGAGGAACACGATCATCAGCAACAGCGAAATACCCGCGATCAGCGTTGACGTACGACGACGACCACCGGATTTAATGTTAATCACCGACTGCCCGATCATCGCGCAGCCCGCCATGCCGCCAATCAAGCCCGAGCCGATGTTGGCAATGCCCTGGCCTTTACACTCACGATTTTTGTCGCTTTTGGTGTCGGTGAGATCATCCACGATGGTGGCGGTCATCATCGACTCTAAAAGCCCCACCACCGCCAGCATTAGCGAATAGGGCAGGATGATCATCAGCGTTTCCAGGTTCAGCGGCACATCGGGCCACAAAAAGATCGGCAAGCTATCAGGCAACTCGCCCATATCGCCCACGCTTCTGATCTCCATTCCCGTCGCCATGTACACGACGGTGAGCACCACAATGCATACCAACGGTGAGGGAATCGACTTGCCCACTACCGGCAGGTAGGGAAAACCGTAGATGATCGCCAGGCCTGCCAGCGTCATGGCGTAAACGTGCCAGGTCACCCCGGTGAGCTCGGGCAGTTGCGCCATGAAGATCAAAATCGCCAGGGCATTAACGAAGCCGGTCACCACCGAGCGCGATACAAAGCGCATCAGATCCGCCAGACGCAGGTAGCCGGCGATAATCTGCAGCACCCCGGTTAATAGCGTCGCTGCTAACAGGTACTCAAGACCGTGCTCTTTGACCAGCGTGATCATCAATAACGCCATGGCGCCGGTCGCGGCGGAAATCATGCCCGAGCGGCCACCGGTAAAGGCGATAATCACACAGATGGCAAACGAGGCGTAAAGGCCAACTTTGGGGTCAACGCCGGCGATAATCGAGAAGGCAATCGCCTCGGGAATCAACGCCAGCGCGACGACGATGCCCGAGAGCGTGTCGCCCTTCAGGTTCGAAAGCCAGGAGAGTTTGAATTTTTCGTACATTCGAGGGTCCAGGGTTGGGAGTGAAAACAAACGACTCAATGACAGCACCTCAAGGCGCGCCAGAATCGCACGAAGACAGCAAAAAAGAGAACCGCGGATGCGGAGGTGGCGCAGGCTGTGCGGGCCATATCACAATGAGCCACACAAGGGTGCCGTGCCGCCATGACAGCGTCGTGAACGCCGGGCGGTCATAAGCGATAGGAAGGAAAAACCTAGGGCGGAGTCATCAGCCCTGAGAAAGTGGTAAATGTCGTGAAAGGAATCGACATGACAGTGAACTATGCCTGTGCGTTTTTAACGGTAATGCGCCTAAAGTCGCGCAACGAAGGCGACGGATTCTAGCAGTAAATCAGCTGGCCTGCACCCTGCTGCGCTGCCGCATCTCCAAGCGGCGTTCATAAAGCCCCTTCACCAGCAGGGTGCCGATGACGATTGCCCCGCCCAAAAGCCCAATGGGCGCAGGCTGCTCATCGAGTATCCACCACACCCAGAGCGTGCCCACCACCACTTCAGAGAGCATCAAAAGCCCCACATCCGCCGCGGGTAAATAGAGCGGGCCGCGTTGAATCAAGGTAAACCCGAGCGGCAACAGCCCCAAACACAAC
>JBNJFC010000137.1:0-4675 GCA_051746485.1 Pseudomonadota bacterium | reverse complement strand
CAGTGCCCGAGCCAAGCGCGTCTCGCCTACGACAGGCGTGAAATCCAATAAGATATTGGTTTGCTGTACGCGTTTAACGCGTCGCTCTTGCGTCCACAATTCCAGCTGGGTGCGCCACTCACCGAGGCGTTTACGCCACATGGGCCAACGCGCCATCACATGCCCTTGGCAAAGCGGAATCCCCGCCTTGGCCAACCTTTCAGTAAAGCGCTCGCCTAGCGCCTGAAAATAGCCGTCGATTTCCCGATGGCGACTGTCGGGGTAATCGTCAATAATCAGCGCATTATCTTGATCTGGCCCGAGCAGGCTTTCATCGCGAGCGCCGGAACCTAGGATAAGTACGCAATAATCCGCCGGAGGCGCCCCCCAACCTTGGCTTTGCATTTCATCCAAGGAGAGCGCAATGGCTTGGCGGTAGAGCCAGGCGTTATGATCGCTAATCAATTGGCTAACACGCCAGGCAGGAACGTCGTAACGTACTAGCGTTTCCACCAAGTGCTGCTGCCATTGATAGGCGTTATGGAGAGGGCTTTCGGGGGGCGGCGCAGCGTCCAATACATCTTTTAATGGCGCGAAAAGTCCGCCTGGGGCGCTAGGTTGCGCATGTTCAAACAGGCTACGCCATGGCGATGAACGATGAACCCAGCGCATGGTGATGGCCTACACGCTGGATGAATCAGAATCAGTGGGCTTTTGACGTGGATCGGGCTCAAACATCGCCTCACCGACTTCGTCGATATAGCGCTTAGCTTTCGTCACCATCATCTCATCGCAGCCATCCCGGCTTGGCAACATATCGGAGCGCTCAAAGCGATGCTCACGCACATCGCCATCGTCCAAGCGCTGACGAATAATTCCGCTCACACGGTATTGCCCGCTTTGGTCATCAGGCTCGGAAATAATCACATAGCCGTTATACTCAACAGCATCTGCCGCCTGAGGGCGGCTACCTTGCTGCGTTTTGTCGCCGCCTAGCAGACCCGTAATTAACTTTTTCAGCATAAAGGCTCCTTATACGCAACGCGGCAGCCCTTAGGCTGCCGCACGTTTTGCGAGTTAGCTTTGCTTGCGGCCTTTGCCTGCGGCAATACGCAAACGCAGCGCGTTAAGCTTAATAAAGCCTTCCGCGTCTTTCTGGTCATAGGCACCGGCATCGTCTTCGAACGTGGCAATCGACTCGTCAAAGAGTGACGCATCTGATTTACGCCCAACCACTGTGGCGCTGCCTTTATACAGTTTCATGCGCACCACGCCGCTGACGTTTTTCTGCGTTTCATCGATGGCGGCCTGCAGCATGCGGCGCTCAGGGCTCCACCAGTAGCCGTTGTAGATGACTTCGGCATACTTCGGCATCAGTTCATCTTTCAGGTGAGCCTCTTCGCGGTCAAGCGTCAACGACTCAATAGCACGATGGGCACGCAGCATAATCGAGCCACCCGGTGTTTCGTAACAGCCGCGCGACTTCATGCCTACGTAGCGGTTTTCGACGATATCCAAACGGCCGATGCCGTTGTCGCCGCCGAGCTTGTTAAGCTTTTCCACCACTTCGTGCGGCCGCATTGCCTGGCCATCGATGGCAGTGATGTCGCCCTGTTCAAACGTCAGCTCAACGTAGGTCGGCTGATCCGGTGCGGCTTCGGGGGAAACGCTCCAACGCCACATGTCTTCTTCGGCTTCGGCCCACGGGTCTTCCAGAATGCCGCCTTCATAGGAGATGTGCAGTAGGTTGGCATCCATGGAGTACGGGGATTTTTTCTTCTTGCTGGAAAAATCCACCGGAATATCGTGCTGCTCGCAGTAAGCCATCAGCTTTTCGCGCGAGGTAAGGTCCCACTCACGCCACGGGGCAATCACCTTCACGCCGGGCTTAAGCGCGTAGGCGCCAAGCTCAAAGCGTACTTGATCGTTGCCCTTGCCAGTGGCGCCGTGGGAAATGGCATCGGCACCGGTCTCGTTGGCGATCTCGATTAAACGCTTGGCGATCAATGGGCGAGCAATGGAGGTCCCCAGCAGATATTCGCCTTCATAAATCGTATTGGCACGAAACATGGGATAAACGTAATCGCGCGCAAACTCTTCGCGGAGGTCTTCAATGTAGATCTCTTTCACGCCTAACGTTTGTGCCTTAGTGCGTGCAGGCTCGACTTCTTCCCCTTGACCGATGTCGGCAGTAAACGTCACCACTTCGCAGTTGTAGGTCTCTTGCAACCACTTGACGATAACGGATGTATCCAGGCCACCGGAGTAGGCCAGCACAACCTTTTTAACATCGGACATTCTAAGCTCCTCGTTGATTTAAAACGGCGCGGCTTGCGTATGCGCCTAATAGTGAAACGTTGAGTATAGCGTTCTGACACGTCAACGAATACCTTCTACGGCGTGTCGATCCCAAAGCTGATAGAATGACTCTCTATTACCTGCGCGCTATTGACTATTTGCTTTAAGGAGAGCTGCATGAGCGAGGCAATTGCCCGCGATTTAATGGCCCAGCGGTTTCGCAGTTACCTTCCCGTCGTAGTGGACTTAGAGACAGGCGGTTTTAACGCGAAGCGGGATGCCCTGCTAGAGATCGCGGCCGTAACGCTCACCATGGACCCGGAAGGCAACCTGCTACCCGATGCCACTTACGCTTATCACCTGAAACCGTTCGAAGGCGCCAACATTGAGCAATCAGCGCTGGATTTTACCGGTATCAAGCTTGATGACCCATTACGTCAGCAGGTCGCGGTGACCGAAGCCGAAGCGCTGGGGGAACTGTTTCGCCCCGTACGCAAAGCGATCAAAGCCCACGGCTGCACCCGCGCGATTTTGGTGGGCCACAATGCCGCTTTCGATCATGGTTTTTTAAATGCTGCCGCCGAACGCTGCGGCATCAAGCGTAACCCTTTTCATCCCTTTTCCAGCTTTGATACAGCATCCCTTGCCGGGTTGGTCTACGGCCAGACGGTGCTCGCGAGGGCTTGTCGCGCCGCAGGTATCGAGTTTGACAATAAATCTGCTCACTCAGCGCGTTACGACACCGAACGCACCGCTGAGCTTTTCTGCGCCATGGTCAACCGCTACAAAGATTTGGGTGGCTGGCGTCTCGCCCAGCGCGAACAAGAAATGGACCGCGCCGACGAGTAAGGCCGCAGATGCAGGGATTACGCCTTTACGTTAATATGCATTTTTAGATCAACGCTTTCACACGCCCGCCCTTCTTAAGCATCAGCGCTTTCCGAGGGAGCAGGCTTCATCTTGTTAGCCCCGTTTCCAGGAGATAAAACGTTTCCATGGCTCAGCACAATGCCTTTTATGCCCAGTCCGGGGGCGTCACCGCCGTCATCAACGCCAGCGCCTGTGGCGTTATTGAAGCCTGCCGTGAAGCAACCGATCAGATAGGCAACGTATACGCCGGCCATAACGGCATTATCGGGGCGTTAACCGAAGACCTAATCGACGTTTCCCAAGAAAGCGACGCGTCGATTGCCGCGCTACGCCATACCCCCGGCGGTGCTTTTGGCTCTTGCCGCTACAAGCTCAAAGATATCGATACTCATCGCGCCCAGTACGAGCGCTTGATTGAAGTATTCAAAGCGCACGACATTCGCTACTTTTTTTACAACGGTGGCGGTGACAGTGCAGATACATGCCTGAAAGTCTCACAGCTTTCGGAGAAAATGGGGTATCCGCTGACCGCCATTCACGTGCCTAAAACCGTGGATAACGACCTGCCGGTAACCGACAACAG
The DNA here is from genome assembly GCA_051746485.1 of Pseudomonadota bacterium. Taxonomy (GTDB): domain Bacteria; phylum Pseudomonadota; class Gammaproteobacteria; order Pseudomonadales; family Halomonadaceae; genus Vreelandella. Next base: position 945 of record JBNJFC010000137.1, on the reverse strand, counting down.
CCCCGGTTTTGGCAGCGTGGCCAAATACATCGCTACTTCGACCCTAGAAGCGTCTCTGGATATCGCTTCTATGTGCGCCACCTCCACCAAAGTATTTGTACTGGAAGTCATGGGCCGCCACGCCGGGTGGATCGCCGCCTCGGGTGGTTTGGCCGGCGAAGGTGAAGGCGAGCCGCCGCATTTGATTATCTTCCCGGAAATTGCCTTCGACCGTGAAGCGGTGATGGCGCGAGTCGATCAATGCGTTAAAAAGTACGGCTACTGTGTGATCGTCGTTTCCGAAGGTGCACGTTATGGAGATGGTACTTTCTTGGCCGACGCGGGCAATACCGATGCGTTTGGCCACCGCCAGCTCGGCGGCGTCGCCCCCACCCTCGCCGGTATGGTCAAGCAGGACTTAGGTTACAAATACCACTGGGCCGTGGCTGACTATCTACAGCGCGCCGCGCGCCATTTAGCCTCAAAAACCGATGTCGAGCACGCTTACGCCGTAGGCCGTGAGGCGGTTGCCCTGGCGTTGGCAGGCAAAAACGCGATGATGCCCGCCATTCGCCGCTTATCTGAGTCACCCTATCAGTGGGATGTGATTTCAGCGCCTTTAAAAGAAGTCGCCAACCAAGAAAAATTCATGCCACGCGATTTTATCAGTGAAGAAGGTTTCTCGATCACGCCGGCATGCCGGCGCTACCTCTCGCCGCTGATTCAGGGTGAAGACTTTCCGCCGTTTGAAAACGGCCTGCCTATGGTGGCTAAGCTGAAACTCGCCAAGGTGGAACAACGCCTGCCACCTTTTACGCTTTAAGTTGACTTGTTAAGTACTAGCACGTTTTAACCCCAAGCCGCCTTCGTGCTAACGCAAAAGCCAAGAAAGCACTAACAGCAGCAATAAGATTCCCGCCACCCCCTGCCAAAAACGGCGGGAATCGCTGCGCGCCTCTTGCCGAT
>JBNJFC010000136.1:0-4690 GCA_051746485.1 Pseudomonadota bacterium | reverse complement strand
CCTTCATGAATGGCCTCAATCGCGGCGTGGCGAAGCTCGGGGTCGTCGAGCATCTCTTCGTGCATGGAGAGAATGTCAGCCACCTCGCCGCCGGGGGCGTTATGTACCAGCGTTTGCAGCTGGGTCGCCCCCTCTTTTAATGCGTCGTTCAAACGGCTGATTTCACGCTCGGGGTTACTTGCGTACTCGCGGTAGTCGAACTGCATCGGGCGAATGACAAACACCGGCGCGATGGCCAAACCCGGGGAAGCGGCGACGCCTGTGTGGGGCGTGTCGGCGGCCAGCGGCTCAACCGCTGGTTGGGATGTTTTGGAAATCTGCACGGTTTCGCGGCCACCATCAAAGGGCGTCACTTTCTCGCCCAAGCCGGCTTCGATGGCTTCCGCCACCGCTTCTAGCGCGGCACTGGCGTTTTCACCCTCTGCGGAAAGTACCAGCCACTGGCCGCGCCGAGCGCCCAAGCCAATCACTTTGGTCAAGCTGGCGGCAGAAACGGCAGTGGCGCTGCCTTCTTCCAGGCGAACGTTGATCGGCATTGACTGAGCGCGGGCCATTTGTACCAGCTGTTTTACCGGGCGGGCGTGCAACCCGTGGGGATTAAGGACCCGCACTCGGCGGGTTTGCGTGCTAGCGGTTTCACCGGCTAGCGTCGCTAACAGCTGGGTGCTGTTTTTACCTACCAACTTTTCGCTTTCGCCGTTTTCCAGCACGGCCATTAGTTGCTCAAGCAGCGGACGATGAGCATCGCCGCTGGCCGCCAGGCAGAACAGCGCATGTACCGGGTGGCCGCTATGAGCAAGCGTTGTATCGGTGGGGGTGGCCACCCCTAGGGCGGGCCGGTTGACCCCCTGGGCATGGCTGGCGAGCCACAGACCTTTGCCCAACCACAGCGGCTCTGCGCTGGCAACGGCGCTGATAAAGGTGTTATCGACGCAGCCACTTTGGCGTAAACGTGCTGCCGCAGCGAGTGCGAGTTCTTGCGGGTCGCGGGCGGGAAAGTTAACGCACAGCGTGTCGGCGTCTAGGCGGGGTGCCAGCACGGGCTTAGATAAGAGGCGGGCGACATCAGCGGCAGAGCTGGCGTTGGCCAGCAAGTCGGCGACGCCATCGCGGTCTAGTACGTGGGTCAGCTGGCGCAGAATGTCCAGGTGCTCGTCGTTTTGTGCGGCGATAGTGACCAGTACATGCACCCGATGGCCGTCATGCCACTCGACGCCGTTAGGGAATTGCAGTACCCGAATCCCGGTTTGCTTCACATACTGTCGGCTTTCTGGCGTGCCGTGGGGGATGGCGATGGCATTGCCAAGAAAGGTTGACGATTGCGCCTCGCGGGCATGGAGGCCTTCACGATACTCGGCCTCAACCAATCCAGCATCTACAAGTGCGTTGGCGGCGCTGTCGAGAGCTGCGTGCCAGTTATCCGCTTGGCGGTCGAGCAAGATGTCATCTGGGCCGAGTGTCAACATAGAGGTCTCCTGTAAACGCGGTCAGGCAACGGCAACGTCTGCGATTGGCGGCGCAGGGAGCGCTTAAACGTTAGTCGTAGAGTTGTTGTGGTTAGCTGGATGAATCGTGTCACCTGTGTATAGTTGGCTATGCTGAATCGATTCACTTTGGGACACAAGCGTTGTCTTTTTGAACTTTAGTCTAGGCAGGGTGAGGCGGCTGCTAAACTGCCGTCTTAATCTAAGGAGAAGCCAGCATGACACTTGCCGACATTGCCCGGCTCGCCGGTGTTTCGCGTACCACGGCAAGCTATGTAGTGAATGGTCAAGCCGAGCAGCGGCGCATTAGCACGGCGACCATTGAAAAGGTGATGGCTGTTGTTCGTCAGCACCGCTATCACATTGACCCACAGGCGGCAGCGCTTCGCCGCGGGGCGAGTCGGCTCATCGGTTTGATCGTGCCGGACCTTGAAAATATTAGCTATGCGCGCCTGGCCAAGCGCTTAGAGCGTGGCGCGCGAGAGCGGGGCTATCAGCTGTTGGTGGTCAGTTCTGATGACTGCGCGGATAGCGAGCGTACGCTGGCATTGGCACTGCGCGCGCAGCGCTGCGAAGTGCTGATTACCGCCAGCTGCTTGGCGGAAGACGATACGTTTTATGCTGATCTGGTGGATCAGGGGTGGTGCGTTGTGGGGATGGACCGTGGGCTTGCGCCATCGCGGTTTGCCAGTGTGGTAAGTAATGACCAGGAAGCAGCCTATGCGCTGACCCGCTCGGTGATGACGGAGAGCACCCGTCGGGTGGCGTGGTTGGAGGCAATGCCGAGTCTCTCGATCAGCCGTGAGCGGCGGGCGGGCTTTCAGGCTGCGCTGCAAGACACCTCTGTCGAGCCGATTTTGCTCAGTGGTGCGCACTATGAGCGCAGCGAAGGCGCGCGTCTTGCCGCGCAATTGCTGGATGAAAAGGGAGGGGCTGATGCGCTGGTTACCGCGTCTTACGTGCTTCTGGAGGGGGTGTTTGATGTGTTTTTGGAGCGGGGCGGGTTACCCGAGAATATGCGCTTGGCCACCTTTGGTGATCACCGGCTGCTGGACTTCCTGCCGCAACCGGTGAATTCGGCGCTGCAGGATTATGACTGCATCGCCGAATTGACCCTGAATTGTGCGCTGGACGCCATGAACGGCAATTATCAAAGCGGCCAGCAGGTGGTGGCGCGCCATCTGCGCACCCGATAAACCCTCTATTCTCAAGGCGCTGTTAAACAGTGCGGGCTTGAGCCCAGGCATCCGCATCGGGAATCGCCATATCGTAGCGTTCGCTTAGATAGGGCGATGACAGTAGAAAGTCGGCGCTAGCGGCGTTACAGGCCACGGGGACGTTCCAGAGCGCCGCCAAGCGCAGTAGGGCTTTAACATCCGGATCGTGAGGCTGTGGAGCAAACGGGTCCCAGAAGAAAATCAGCACGTCCAGCTGTTGCTCAGCAATCCGTGCGCCAATTTGCTGGTCGCCACCTAACGGTCCGCTCATTAATCCTTCCACTTCAAGATCCAGCGCGTTTTTAAGCCGCTTGGACGTGGTGCCTGTGCCAATCAAGGTGTGCTGGCTGAGTGTCTCCTTCCAGCGTGTTGCCCATTCCAGCATTTCAGCTTTTTTGCCGTCGTGGGCAATCAGCGCAATGCGCTTGCGCGCCTGCAGTGTACGAATGGCTTGGCGGGGTGGGCGTATGTCGGTCATGGCATGGCTCTCCAGGTCGCAGCTGCGTTTATGCGTCGTCAACGGCGATCACTTTCATGGTGTTGGTGCCACCGTGAGCGTTCATATGGTCACCGCGGGTAAGAATGACATGCTCGCCTGGGCGCGCCAATCCGTGAGCCTGCAGCAGCGTTAGGGCTTCTTTGTTGAGATCCTTCGGGTCCATGTGGGTCGTGTCGAAGGGTAGCGATACGACGCCACGGTAAAGCGCCATGCGCCGCTGAGCGATAGGACTGTGGGCGAGACCGACAATGGGCAGGCCGGAGCGAATGCGCGACGCGATTAGCGGCGTGTAGCCTGTCGAGGTCATGCTGGCGATGGCGCGAACGCCGGTCAAGTGGTTAGCGGCGTACATGGCGGACAGTGCAATGGTTTCATCAATACGCTCAAAGCCTTCATGGATACGGTGGCCAGATTCTTGAGCTATGCGTTCCCGCTCAGCGCCCAGGCATACCCGGTCCATCGCTTCGATGGTTTCTACCGGGTAATCGCCGGCGGCGGTTTCGGCAGAAAGCATGACCGCGTCAGTCGCATCGAGCACCGCATTAGCCACGTCGAACACTTCGGCGCGGGTGGGTAGCGGCGACTCAATCATCGATTCCATCATTTGAGTCGCAGTAATCACGGCACGGTTCAGCGTGCGCGCATGCTTGATAATCCGCTTTTGGGTGCCGATCAGCGCGGCATCGCCAATCTCCACGCCCAGATCACCACGGGCCACCATGACGGCTTCTGAGGCTTCGATAATGCCATCTAGGGTGGCGTCATCGGCAACGGCCTCGGCGCGCTCCAGCTTGGCGACCAGGCCGATTTCCTTGCCGGCCTCGCCGAGCAGCGTCCGCGCTTCCTGCATGTCCGCCGCGCTGCGGGGAAAAGAAACGGCTAGATAGTCAACGCCGATGTCGACAGCGGTTTTTAGATCGTCTTTATCTTTGTCGGTCAACGCCGGAGCGGAAAGCCCGCCACCTTGCTTGTTGATGCCTTTATTGTTGGAAAGTTTGCCGCCTACATGTACGCGCGTGTGAACCTCTTGCCCGGCGATAGACGTTACATCCAATACCAGGCGACCGTCATCCAGCAACAAGCGGTCACCTGCGGTGACGTCATCAATCAACGACTTGTAATCACAACCGACACGCTCTTCGGTGCCGCTGTTGGCATCTAACGCCATATCGAGCACAAAGGTTTGGCCTACCTTCAGATGCACCGCCCCGTCGGCAAAGCGCGAAATACGAATTTTTGGGCCCTGAAGGTCACCTAGGGCAGCAACACTTCGACCGAGGCGTTGGGCAATGTCGCGCACATCGCCTAGGCGGCGGCGGTGATCGTCTGCTGCGCCGTGAGAAAAATTGAGCCGCACCACGTCAACGCCCGCTTTAAGCATGGCTTCTAACACCCCGGGGCGGTCACTGGCGGGACCTAGTGTCGCGACAATTTTGGTACGGCGAAGGGGAGTGGAGGACGTTGAGGGTGTCATATCGATAACTCCTGAT
>JBNJFC010000135.1:0-4692 GCA_051746485.1 Pseudomonadota bacterium | reverse complement strand
CCAGTTGATCCTCACTTGCCGCCGTATTGAGGCGCACCTCCACTGCGTACTTATCGAGCATCACGCGGTAGTAGCGCAGCGTCTCGTTAAACTCCTCTTTGCCGGGAATCTTACGCGCGAAGTTAAACTGGCCGCCAAGCTCGGCATTGCGCTCAAATAACGTCACCTGATGGCCGCGACTGGCGGCGCTGACTGCCGTGGCTAACCCCGCTGGGCCGCCACCGACCACCGCCACGCGCTTGGGCGCTGCGGCTGTTTCAAGGTCAAACTCGGTTTCGTGGCAAGCACGCGGGTTAACCAAGCAAGAGGTCAGTTTGCCCGCAAAGGTATGATCCAAACACGCTTGGTTACAGGCGATGCAGGTGTTGATCTCGTTCGCCTTACCGTCTTGGGCCTTGGCCACCCATTCCGGGTCGGCCAAAAACGGCCGCGCCATAGAAACCATATCCGCGTGCCCCTCGGCAAGCACGCGCTCCGCCACCTCGGGCATATTGATACGGTTGGTGGTGATCAGCGGAATCTTCACTTCGGCGCGCAGCTTTTGTGTTACCTGCGTAAACGCTGCCCGCGGCACGCTCGTCACGATGGTCGGCACGCGGGCTTCGTGCCAGCCGATACCGGTATTGAGCGCATCTGCCCCGGCGGCTTCAATGGCCTTTGCCAAGGTAACCACCTCTTCCCAGCTGCTGCCCTCATCAACCAAATCGATCATCGAGAGGCGGAAAATCAGCGCGAAATCGGGCCCCACAGCCTCGCGCACCCGGCGAACGATCTCGATGGCAAAGCGGCTACGGTGGTCAAAACTACCGCCCCATTGATCCTCACGATGGTTAGTGCGACGGCAAAGAAACTGATTGATCAGGTAGCCTTCCGAACCCATGATTTCTACGCCATCATAGCCCGCCGCGCGTGCCAGTCGCGCGCAGCGCACGTAATCGTCAATTTGCTGCTCGACCTCACCGCCGCTGAGCTCGCGCGGGGTAAACGGGTTAATCGGCGCCTGGATCGGCGACGGCGCGACTAAGTCCGGCGAGTAAGCGTAGCGGCCGGCGTGCAAAATCTGCATACAAAGATGCCCGCCTTCGCGGTGCACGGCTTCCACTACATGACGATGCGCTTCCAGCTGCGTCTCATCGGTGAGCGCATTGGCGCCCTGAAACACCGCCCCTTGGGCATTGGGCGCAATACCGCCGGTCACAATCAGCCCCACGCCTGCACGCACACGCTCGGCGTAAAATGTCGCCAGGCGGGTAAAACCGTCCGGCGCCTCTTCCAGGTTGGTGTGCATCGAGCCCATCAGCACACGATTTGGGAGCGACAACGGGCCTAACGTGAGCGGTTGAAACAGGTGCGGGTAAGCGGTCATCACGGTCTCCTGACGAGAAAATTGGTATTATTCGAACCTCATTAAAACAAGCGTATGACATCCAGCGCGTTGCGTACACCCCTTGCTGTCTGACGCAAGACACGTCACATTATCCGGCTAACTAAATAGGTGACACGATGCCGCTCATTTACTTCTTACCGCCCCTGGCCACGGTGCTGATTTGGTCGGGCAATATGACCATCAACCAGCTTACCGTGGGGACGATTGCACCAAGCAGCATTGCATTCTTGCGCTGGCTGCTCGCGCTTTTGGTGTTAACGCCGTTTGTGCTGCCCGCCGCGTGGCGCTATCGCGCGGATATCCGCCGCGAGTGGCCAAAGCTTGCGGTGCTCGGCATGCTGGGCATGGGGCTGTGGCAAGGGCTTGCTTACGTGGCGGCGGAAACGACATCTGCCACTAATATGGGCATTTTAGCCGCCATGGTGCCACTGCTCACGGTGCTTTTGAGCGCGCTGATTCTGCGTGAACCGCCGACGATTGGCGGTATTGCCGGCGGCGTGCTGGCGTTTTTTGGCGTCACCGTGCTTTTGGGGCAAGGCAACCCGCTGTCGCTTATGCGCCTTGAGGTTTCGCCAGGGGATGCGCTGATGGTCCTCGCCGCCACCTGCTACGCCCTTTATGGCGTGATGCTCAAGCGCTGGCAGATGGGCCTGCCGCCATGGGTTATGCTTTACGCCCAAGTCTGCTTTGCGGTGCTGTTTCTGCTCCCACCGTACCTGATCGGGCCGATGACGCCGGTCGATAGCCACAACGTCTGGCTGATTCTCTACGCGGGCATTCCCGCGTCGATCATTACCACGTTTTTATGGATGGGGGCCGTGCGTCAGATCGGCGCAAGCCAAGCGAGCATTTTCATCAATCTGATGCCACTTTTCAGCGCGGTGATCGCGATGGTGTTTTTGGCCGAACGTTTAGCCGTGTTTCATGTCATTGGAGGGCTTTTGATTTTAGCCGGCGTCATCATGGCGCAACGGTTAACCCAGCCGCTAAAACAAGCCCTTTCGACGCGTCGCATCAAGCGCGCTCAGCAGTAAATGCGCACCAATGTTAGCATCGCAGTCATCTTATTGATGAACGGGAACCCCTGATATGTCCTTAGAAGACCTGCATTTAAACCTGCGTAACTTAACCTCTGAGGATTACCCTCAGCTTAAAATGCTGATGGATGCCGTCTACCACGACATTGGCGGCGCCTGGCCGAAGCACACCATCGACAAACTGATTCACGAGTTTCCTGACGGACAAATTGCGATTGAAGACGATGGCGTGATTGTCGGCGTCGCACTCACCGTGCAGGTGGATTACGATGAGTTTTCCAACCCGCACAAATACGACGATTTGATCGGGCATCGCGAGACAATTCTCAATAATGCCGATGGCGATGCCATGTACGGGCTCGATGTCTTGATTCACCCCGACTACCGTGGCTACCGCCTCGGTCGCCGGCTTTATGAAGCACGCAAGGAGCTGTGCCGCTCGCATAACTTGCGCGCCATTTTGGCTGGCGGGCGCATTCCTGAGTACTACCAGCACGCCCACGAGCTAAGCCCCGCCGAGTACATCGAAAAGGTCTCGCGCAAGGAGGTTCATGACCCAATTCTCTCCTTCCAGCTCGCCAACGACTTCCAGGTCAAGCGCCTACTGCGCAAATACCTGCCCGAAGACGAACAGTCCAAAGGCTACGCCACGCTATTAGAGTGGAACAATATCCTCTTTGAACCCGCGGAGAGCGTGCTCGATACGCGCCCGACCCAGGTGCGCGTGGGGGCTGTTCAGTGGCAAATGCGCGAGTTCGCCTCGGTAGACGCGGCGTTACAGCAAATTGAGTACTTTGTTGACGCCCTTTCCGACTATCAAAGCGACTTTGCGGTCTTCCCGGAGCTTTTCAACGCGCCACTGATGGGCCTTCAGGACCGCGCGGCACAGCAAGATCAAATGAACGCGATTCGCTTTTTGGCGGGCTTCACCGAAAACTTCAAAACCGAGCTCTCGCGCATGGCGGTCTCCTACAACATCAACATTGTAGGCGGCTCAATGATCGAAGTGGGTGATGACGACCGGCTCTACAACATCGCCTATCTCTTCCATCGCGACGGCAAGGTCGAACGTCAGGCCAAGCTGCACATCACACCACAGGAGCGCCGCGACTGGGTGATCGAAGGCGGCGACGATCTACAGGTGTTTGACACCGACGCCGGGCGCGTGGGGATTTTGATCTGCTACGACGTCGAGTTCCCCGAGCTTAGCCGCCTGCTCGCCGATCAGGACATGGACATGCTCTTCGTGCCGTTTTGGACCGACACCAAAAACGGTTATTTGCGCGTGCGCCACTGCGCTCACGCCCGGGCCATCGAGAACGAATGCTACGTGGTATTGTGCGGCAGCGTCGGTAACCTGCCGTCGATCGAGAACCTAGATATCCAGTACGCTCAGTCGGCGGTATTTTCACCGTCCGATTTCGCTTTCCCGCACGATGCGGTGATGGCCGAAACCACGCCCAACACCGAAATGGTGCTGTTCTCGGACCTCGACCTTACCCGCTTGACGGTGCTGCGCGCTGAAGGCTCGGTGACCAACCTGAAAGACCGCCGTAAGGATCTGTTCGATCTTCGCTGGCGCGACTGGTCATGGAAGTCCGGCGCCAATCTTGACGATTCGTAACGAAACGGCATCTAAGGCCACATAAGATGCGCGGGGAGGCGCCCTTTGACATCGGGCACCACACCCTCCTCACGCAGCTTTTCCAACTGTCGCGCCGCGCCACCGTGATCGGCCACGCGCCGGGTGGCCGAAATCACCCGATGCCACGGCAGTGTGTGCCCCGCCGGCAGCTTGCGCATCGCCGCACCTACCATGCGCGGCGTCGCGCCCTCGGTCATCGCCGCAATGCGCCCATAAGTGGTAATTCGCCCCTCGGGGATTTGATCCACAATAGTGTAAATCTGCTCAAGTAACTCGGTACGTGGCATAGCGGCCCCCTATCCTGCTGCGACATTTCCATCGGTATCGCTTTTATCTGCGCGACTCTCGCACAGCCACTGCCATAAGCGTTCGGCTTCATCGCTAACGTGGCGACGGCTGGGGCGGACCAGCCCAAAGCGCTCATCGCTTGGCAACGGCAGATCAAAAGGCGCCACCAAGCGCTCGTATCCTGACAAGAGCCGGCGGTGCGTCAGCGCAATGCCGCCGCCCTGAGCAGCGAGTGCCAACGACATCACTTGATTATCACAGGTCAACGTATGGCAGCGCTGCTCTACCTCGGGCACGCCGGCAAACGCGAGCCATGCCGCCCAGCCGCTGCTAAA
>JBNJFC010000134.1:0-4694 GCA_051746485.1 Pseudomonadota bacterium | reverse complement strand
ATAAAGCGTGCGAAATGTTAGCGCTTTATCAGTTCCGTACCTGCCCGTTTTGCATCAAAGTGCGCAAAGAAATGGCCCGCTTGGGGCTGACGATTGAAAAGCGTGATGCTCAGCTAGACCCAGCGCACAAAAAGGCGCTTCAAGAAGGCGGTGGTCGCGTCAAAGTCCCATGCCTAAAAATCACCCACGACGACGGGCATAACGAGTGGCTGTACGAATCGGACGATATCATTGCCTACCTTCACCGCCGCTTTGGACAAGCCTAAAACAGCGGGCATAAAACACACGTTTGCCTGACTATGCGTTTAACCTTTGGTCTAACCTACGCAGTCAGAAAGCCCCCGCTGCCGCGGGTCATAGAGCAGATGGATAGAGCCTGTCATTATTTCGATTGTGGCCTTTCAGCGGTGGTCTCTATGTTGTTGATGACAGGTTTAAGAAAGACGCCGCATCAAAACCACAACAGGAAAGACTATGGCTCAGCATACCTTAACGCTTAAAAAGACCCTTCTTGCTTCTGCGATGGCGGCAACACTTGCCGGCACAGCCTTCGTGTCGACTGCGGCACAGGCTGAAAACACGCTGCGTATGGCCTATGACGCCGACCCGGTATCGTTGGATATTCATGAGCAGCTCTCTGGCGGCATCCTGCAGCTTTCGCACATGACCCACGACCCGCTCGTACGCTGGAATGATTCTCTTGAGTTCGAACCGCGCCTAGCCTCAGACTGGGAGCAAGTCAACGACACCACCATGCGTATGTCGCTGCGCGAAGGGGTCGAGTTTCACAGCGGAAACACCTTCACCGCCGACGATGTGGTTTGGACCATTGAGCGCCTCAAGCGCAGCCCTGACTTCAAGGCCATTTTTGATCCCATTGAAAGCGTCACCACCGTTGACGATTACACGGTAGAGATTGTTACTAAAAAGCCCTACCCCTTGTTGCTGAATTTGGCCACCTACGTCTTCCCTATGGATAGCGCTTTCTATTCGGGTGAAGCCGAAGACGGCGACCCGAAAGACGAAATCGTCAAAAACGGCAACTCCTTCGCCTCACGCAACGTGTCGGGTACTGGCCCTTATACCGTCGCTAATCGCCAGCAGGGCGTGCGTACTGAGTTCGAGCGCAACCCTAACTATTGGGACACCGAGTCGCCGGGTAACGTCGACAACATCATCCTCACGCCCATCAGCGAGAATGCTACCCGCGTTGCGGCGTTGCTTTCCGGCGACGTTGATTTTATCGCACCGGTACCACCCAATGACCTGGAACGCGTGCGCGAAAGCGAAGACGCGAAGCTCGTTACGATGTCGGGCACGCGTATCATTTTCTTCCACATGAACCAGGATCGCGTCGAAGCGTTCCAAGATCCGCGTGTGCGTCAGGCGTTTGCCTATGCCGTTAACCAGGAAGCGATTGCCGACCGGTTGATGAAAGGCTTTGCCACGCCGGCAGCGCAGTTTTCACCGGAAGGTTACGCCGGCCATGTCGAAAGTCTTGAACTTCGCCACGACCTAGAACGCGCTCAAACTCTGATGGCAGAAGCGGGCTATGCAGACGGTTTTGACATCACCATGATGGCGCCCAACAACCGCTACGTGAATGACGCCAAAATTGCCCAGGCCGTTGCGGCAATGCTGGCCCGTATCAACGTTGACGTGGATCTCAGCACGCTGCCGAAAGCGCAGTATTGGGGTGAGTACGACGACCGTGCCGCAGACATGATGCTGATTGGCTGGCATGCCGATACCGAAGACAGCGCTAATTTCCACGAGTACCTGACCGCCTGCGTTGATCTGGATACCGGTGCCGGGCAGTACAACGCGGGTAACTACTGCAACCCAGCGCTTGATGAGCTGGTAGCCGAGGCCAACGTGGAAGTGGATCGCGACAAGCGTGCCGCCATGCTACAGGAAGTCGAGCAGACGCTTTATGACGAAGCTGCGATCCTGCCACTGCACTGGCAAGATCTGGCCTGGGCGTCAGCCAATCACGTTAACATTGAGCCAGTGCTCAACGTGATGAACTTCCCCTATCTGGGCGACTTGGTCATGGACGCCGAATAACGTCTCCAGTGCGTTAACCCAGTGTCATTCGACTGGCTCGCCCCGAGGTTACTCGCCTCGGGGCGAGCTCTCCCTGTTTTATCAACGGAACCATTCTAATGATCGCCTTTTTGGTTAAGCGCCTCTTTCATGCGCTGCTGGTGATGTTTGTCATCAGCATCATTGCCTTTGCTATACAAGATAACCTGGGCGACCCGATTCAGCAGATGGTCGGCCAGTCGGTGCCGGAGAGCGAACGTGCCGAACTTCGTGAAGAGCTGGGGCTCAACGACCCATTCCTGGTGCAGTACGCACGCTTTGCGATTAACGCGGCACAGTTTGATTTCGGCTATTCGTACGTTTTCAACCAGCCCACCACCGAGGTTGTCGCACGCCACCTACCGGCAACGCTAGAGCTTGTAGCCGCGGCCACTTTTTTAATTGTGGTGCTCTCGGTGCCGATTGGCGTTTATAGCGCCATCAAGCCCCGTGCGTGGCTTTCCCGCTTTTTTATGGGCATCTCGATTGTCGGCATCTCAATCCCGGTGTTTCTCACCGCGATCATGCTGATTCAGCTGTTCGCCATCGGCGTCAGTTGGACACCTTTTCCCGTCGATACCGCCTGGGGCAGTTGGCTCAACGACGTGATCTCCACCGAAGGTGGAATGCCCGCCTATGGCCGCGGCGACCCGGTGGCGGTGTTTGGCACCTGGGAGACCAACTTTGCCAGCCTCGAGGGATTGACTTACCTAGTGCTCCCCGCCGTTTCGCTGGCCTCAATCATGCTGCCGCTTTTTATCCGCTTGATCCGCGCCGAAATGCTTGAAGTGATGCAATCTGACTACGTTAAGTTTGCCCGCGCTAAAGGCATCTCCATGCGCCGCATCTATTTTCTACACGCCCTGAAAAACACCATGCTGCCGGTCATTACCGTCGGCGGGGTGCAGATCGGTACGCTCGTGGCTTACACCATCCTGACCGAAACCGTTTTTCAATGGCCCGGCATGGGGCTTATGTTCCTGGATGCCATCGAGCGTTCTGATATTCCGCTGATCGTGACCTATCTCATGATCGTGGGCCTGATCTTTGTGATCACCAACACGATTGTCGACCTGATTTATGGCCTGGTTAACCCCACTGTCAAACTGACCGGAAAAACCGCATGAACGCACCCTCTTCCGCGCTTCCCAGCCGCTGGGAACGCTTTCGTGACTCGTATCTGCTTTACAGTTTCAAACGCGACATCGTCGCTCAAATCAGCCTAGCGGTATTCATTGCGCTCGTCGCCGTCGCAGTCCTCGCGCCGTGGCTATCGCCCATGAACCCCTATGACCTGGCGCAGATCGATATTCTGTCCTCGGAACTGCCCCCGTTCTGGATCGACGGTAGCGACGCTCAATACCTGCTAGGCACTGACGCCCAGGGCCGCGATATGCTCTCGACCATTTTATACGGCGCGCGCGTATCGCTGATGATCGGTTTTGGCGCCGTGGCGCTACAGGCACTCATCGGCGTTTGTTTTGGCCTGCTTGCCGGCTATCTCGGCGGGCGTATTGACGCTTTTCTCATGCGTCTTGCGGATATTCAGCTGTCGTTCTCTACGCTGATGGTTGCGATTATCGTCGGTGCACTGGTCAAGGCGATTTTTGGTGGTGAAACGTTCAGCGCCTATGCCGTACCGCTTTTGATACTGATCATTGGCCTGGCTGAATGGCCACAGTACGCCCGCACCGTGCGCGCCTCGGTACTCGCTGAAAAGAACAAAGAGTACGTCGATGCTGCCCGGGTGATGGGGCTCCGCAGCAAGCGGATTATGTTCCGCCACGTGCTGCCCAACACGCTCTCACCGATTTTCGTGATCTCCACCGTTCAGATCGCCAACGCGATTATTTCCGAGGCGGCACTATCGTTTCTGGGTCTTGGCATGCCAGAAACCCACCCGTCGCTGGGTTCGCTGATCAAAGCCGGGTTTGACTACATCCAGTCCGGTTCCTGGTGGATCACTCTCATCCCAGGCGCAGTGCTGATAGTGCTGGTGCTGTCGATCAATCTACTCGGCGATTGGCTGCGCGATGTCATGAACCCACGACTCTACAAAGGCTGAAAATTCCATGGCACTGCTAGAAGTCAACCACCTCGATGTCCGCTTTGCGCTGCGCCTAGGCGAAGTTCACGCCCTACGCGACGTGAACTTTACCCTTGAGCGCGGCGAGCGCTTAGGTATCGTCGGCGAATCCGGCGCGGGCAAGTCCGTTGCCGCCTTTTCGCTACTGAACCTGATTGCCAAACCTGGCTTTATTGCCGGAGGTGAGATCCGTTTTGATGGCAAACAGCTCAACGGCATGTCAGAACGGGCCTTGCGTAAAGTACGCGGCAACCGCATTTCGATGATTTTCCAAGACCCGATGATGACGCTCAACCCGGTGCTTTCCATCGGCGAGCAAATGCTCGAGTGTTTAAAAGCGCACCGCCGCATCTCCTCCAAGGAGGCCCGCGCCATCGCGCTGGATAAACTGCGTCAGGTGCAGATCCCGTCGCCGGAAACGCGGTTGGATCAATACCCGCATGAACTCTCTGGCGGCATGCGTCAACGCATCATTATCGCCATCGCACTACTGCTCGACCCGGATATCATCGTTGCCGACGAG
>JBNJFC010000133.1:0-4753 GCA_051746485.1 Pseudomonadota bacterium | reverse complement strand
GCCGACTCTTGTCACTGCTTTGCCAATGACTAGGAAATCGGCGGTAGCGCAATATCATCGCTGCGCTTGGCGCCTGCGGTCATTTCGCGGCACAAGCGCAAAAACTCGCGCACGCCGGTGGTGAGGTACTTTTGCCGGTGCCAGATAAAGGTGAACTGGCGCTTCAAATCGAGCTCCGGCGTGGGTAGCGGCACCAAGCTCCCGCGCCGGAAGGCGTCGCGCAGCGCAAGCCGGGAAATGCAGCCAATCCCCAAACCGGACTCCACCGCTCGCTTAATGCCTTCGGTGTGCTCAAGCTCAAGCAAGGTATTAAAACGCCCACGGCGATGGCGGGCGGCCTGCTCCAGGGTCAGCCGTGTGCCGGAGCCCTCCTCACGCATGATCCAGTCCTCGCGCAACAGCTCATCAAGCTCTAAATGCTTGCGCCCGGCAAGCCGATGACGTGGTGAGCAGAACACGCTCAACTCGTCTTCGACCCAAGGCTGGCTGATAATCCGTTCATCATCACACAGGCCTTCGATCAGGCCGACATCGAGCGTGTGCTGTCGCACTCCCTCGATAATATGGCGGGTATTACGCACCGCCAACCGCGCCCGGCTGCCTGGGTGACGCTGCATGAAGTCGCTAATCAACAGTGTTGCCAAGTAGTTGCCGATGGTGAGCGTAGCACCCACGTCCAACTCTCCCACGCCTTGCTGGCCGCGCAGCAGCTCTTCAATCTCCTCACCACGGTCAAGCAGCGCGACCGCTTTGGGTAACAGTTGAAAGCCTAGCGCATTGAGCTTTAAGCGCTTGCCCAAACGATCAAGCAACAGGCAATCAAACTGGCGCTCCAGTTCAGCCAGTGCCGTACTCGCGGCGGATTGGGAAAGCGATAATGCCTTTGCCGCATGGGAGACGCTTTCGTGCTGTGCCACCGCCACGAAGACTTCCAGCTGGCGCAAGGTAAAATGCATAAAGACTGACCTATATCTATATACTAGATAAACGTTATCAATATAATTCGCTTAACAGATATACCATGCTTTTTTAGACTTAGCAGCAACACTTAAATTATTTTTTATTCTTTTTAAGCATATTAAGCCGATGCGTTAGCGCGGCATACATGAGGAGCCATTATGAGCAAATTTGCCTTGGAAGAAGTGCTCAGTGTTCACCACTGGAACGACACGCTGTTCAGCTTTCGCACCACGCGGGAGCGCAGCCTGCGCTTTAAAAACGGTCAATTTGTGATGATTGGCTTAGAAGTCAACGGCAAACCCTTGATGCGCGCCTACTCCATCGCTAGCCCCAACTACGAAGATCACCTTGAGTTCTTCAGCATCAAGGTACCTGACGGCCCGCTCACCTCGCGTTTGCAGCACTTGAAAGTGGGCGACCAGATCATGGTCAGCCGCAAGCCCACCGGCACGCTGGTGACCGACGACCTGCTGCCTGGCCGTAACCTGTACATGCTATCCACCGGCACGGGCCTTGCGCCCTTCCTGAGCCTGATTCAAGACCCGGAAGTCTACGAGCGGTTTGAAAAAGTCGTGCTGGTACACGGCGTGCGCGAAGTCTCCGAGCTGGCTTACGCCGACTTTATTACCAAGGAGCTACCCGCCCACGAGTACCTAGGCGAAGAAATCGCCGAGAAGCTCGTTTACTACCCCACGGTAACGCGTGAAGATTTCCACACCATGGGCCGTCTCACAGACCATATCCGTACCGGCAAGCTATTTGAAGACACCGGCCTTCCGCCCATCGACCCACGCCAGGATCGCGCCATGATCTGCGGTAGCCCCGCCATGCTCGACGACACTAGTGCCCTGCTCGATGAGCTTGGCCTGAATATCTCGCCACGCATGGGCGAGCCGGGCGATTACGTCATTGAGCGCGCTTTCGTCGAGAAGTAAGCGTTTCACGTAGACAGAAAAAACCCCGCGAACCCGTTAGTTCGCGGGGTTTTCTATATGGTGGTCAAAGCTTTTGGCGGACAGCCCCGGGGGAGCGGAAAATTACACCGCGTCTTTGCCCGTTTCACCGGTACGAATACGGATCACCTGCTCAAGTGGCATGACGAAGATTTTGCCGTCGCCGATTTTGCCGGTATTCGCTACCTGCGTAATGGCATCGATCACTTGCTCGGCCATATCGTCGTCCACCGCCACCTCCAGCTTCACCTTGGGCAGAAAATCCACCACGTACTCGGCGCCACGGTAGAGCTCAGTGTGGCCTTTTTGGCGGCCAAAGCCTTTCACTTCCGTCACGGTAATACCTTGCACACCGATATCGGAGAGCGATTCGCGCACGTCATCAAGCTTGAACGGCTTGATAATGGCAGAAATCAGTTTCATGGAAGATGTCCTCTAGCGCTTGTGAGTCACACGTTAACCTATCAAGCATACACCGCCATCGCGCAAGAATAAAAAAGCCTCCCCGAAGGGAGGCCAAGAGGAGCACGCCAGCTCACTCAGTTAGCGTCAGGAAATTACTTCCCTACGCCAAACTCAGGGTAGGCTTCGAGACCGCACTCGGCGATATCAACGCCTTCGTATTCTTCTTCTTCGCTCACGCGGACACCCATGATCGCCTTGATGATCAACCAAACGATCAGGCTGGCAATGAAGACCCAGGCAAAGATACCGACGATACCGATGATCTGCGCGCCGAAGTTGGCCCCGCCATTGGAGAGCGGCACCGCCAGGCAGCCCCAGATGCCCACCACACCGTGTACTGAGATCGCACCGACAGGGTCGTCCAGCTTGAGCTTGTCGAGCATCACGATGGAGGCCACCACGATGACACCACCGACCATACCGATCAGCATCGCGCCAATAGCAGAAGGCGCCAGCGGCTCGGCGGTGATCGCGACCAAACCGGCCAGCGCACCGTTGAGCGCCATGGTGAGATCCGCTTTACGGAACCACAGCTTGGCCAGAATCAGCGCAGCAATCACACCCCCCGCAGCGGCGGCATTTGTGTTCACTAACACCTGTGCCATGTTGTTGGCCGAAGACACATCGGACACTTTCAATTCAGAGCCGCCGTTGAAGCCAAACCAGCCCATCCACAGGATAAAGGTACCCAGTGTCGCGAGCGGCAGGTTGGCGCCAGGAATCGCGCGGATAGAGCCATCTTTGCCGTACTTGCCTTTACGCGGCCCGAGTACCAACACACCTGCGAGGGCAGCGGCGGCGCCAGCTAAGTGGACGATGCCTGAACCGGCATAGTCAGAGAAACCAACTGCCGAGAGCCAGCCACCGCCCCAAGTCCAGTAGCCAGAAACCGGGTAGATAAAGGCAGTCATTACCACCGTGAAGGCAAGAAACGCCCATAGTTTCATGCGCTCGGCCACCGCACCGGACACAATCGACATGGCCGTCGCCACGAAGACCACCTGGAAGAAGAAATCAGCGCGCATAGAGTAGTACGGCGCGTCATCACCGCCAGCGGTTACCGCATCGACGCTGTTTTCACCGCCGAGCAAGAAACCTAAGTTGGGCAAGAAGCCGCCCGCGCTGCTGGAGTACATGATGTAGTAACCCACCACCAAGTACATGGTGCACGCAATCGCAAACAGCGCGACGTTTTTGGTCAAGATTTCGGCAGTGTTTTTAGAGCGTACCAGCCCGGCTTCCAACATCGAGAAACCGGCGGCCATCCACATCACCAACACGCCGCAGATTAAGAAGTAAAAGGTATCGAGCGCGTAACTCAGCTCAGCAAACTCATTCATGCGAAGTTCTCCATCTGACTAGAAAAGAGGCGTCGGTGGGCTTATACGGCGTCGCCGCCGCGCTCACCGGTACGAATGCGGATTACGTCTTCGAGCGGTGTGACGAATACCTTGCCGTCGCCGATCTTGCCGCTGTTCGCCGCGCTGCAGATAGCATCGAGCACGGTTTCCAGGCGCGAGTCATCAACAGCTACCTCTACTTTGACTTTGGGTAAGAAATCGACGACATACTCTGCGCCACGATAAAGCTCGGTATGACCTTTCTGACGGCCAAAGCCTTTTACCTCGGTCACGGTAATGCCTTGAACGCCGTTATCAGCTAGCGCTTCGCGCACGTCGTCGAGCTTGAATGGCTTGATGATGGCGGTGATGAGTTTCATCCCGTATCTCCCTTGCGTGGTTAACAAGTGCTGGCAAAAGCAGCATAGGCTGCCCGCACCAGATGCTTGCCTTGCCCAATGCGCATTACGTGCCACATAAAAAAAAATCTTTGAAAAACATAAATATAAAGACCACCACTTATGATGCATCTGCAATAAAAAGAACTGTGCCGCGCCACACGTTTTCTCCACGCACCAAAAAAGGGCAAAGCCCGATCTGCTCTGCATCATTACGATGCAGCGAATTCCACACGATAATTTTGGCCGATTCGCCGCCGGATACATGCGCGAAAGCCCTGGGTTGCGTATCCTTACGGAAGTGACTTACCACTGAGAAAGGAGAGAGCCATGATGCCTCACGACCGTATCGGCCAGCTGGCGCAGCAAATCGGCGACCGCCTGCAGAACGCTTCGCAAACGCCTGAAGATATTCAAAAAGGGGTGCAGCAAGTCATGCGCGGTGCCTTTGATCGCCTGGAGCTTGTCTCCCGAGAAGATTTCGACATCTTAATGGATGTCCTTCAGCGCACTCGCTCTCGCGTCGAAGCGCTGGAAGGCCAGGTCGCTGCATTGGAGGCCGCTATTGATGCCAAAGAGGGTCGTGCAAGCGAGCCAACGCCTAGCGAAAGCGATGCCACAGGCACCGGCCCGGAAA
>JBNJFC010000132.1:0-4798 GCA_051746485.1 Pseudomonadota bacterium | reverse complement strand
CCCCGATCAAGCACCTTCATAGCGGTTTTAAAGCCTTGTCCTTCTTTTCCGCCAATAATGTTTTCTGCGGGAACGCGACAGTTATCAAAAATGATATCGCACGTATGCGCGCCTTTTTGTCCCATTTTACTGTCTGCGGGCCCGCGAATTAATCCGGGGGTGTCACCCTCCACAATGAATGCAGAAATGCCGCCAGCGCCTTTATTGTCGGGGTTAGTACGCGCCATCACAGTAAACAAGTCAGCTTCAGGTCCGTTAGTGATATAGCGTTTCGTACCATTCAAAATATAATGGTCACCATCCCGCACCGCGGTGGTACGAAGACTGGCAGCATCAGAACCTGAATCCGGTTCAGTCAGACAAAACGAGCTCAGAATCTCCCCGGTAGCAAGGCGCGGTACATACTTGGCTTTTTGTTCCTCAGTACCGTCTATCAAAATACCTTGAGCACCAATGCCGTTATTGGTGCCAAATACCGAGCGAAAAGCGGGCGAGGTTTTGCCAATTTCCATAGCCACCAAAGCCTCTTCCTCCATGGTCAGACCCAGACCGCCATACTCTTCCGGTATGGATAGTCCAAACAGACCCATCTCTTTCATTTCTGAAAGGATTTCCGCAGGCATTGCGTCTTCTTCCGCTAACCGCGCCTCATTAGGGATAAGGCGTTCACGGACAAATCGGGCGATGGTATCAACAAGTTGATGAAGCAGTTCGGGATCGCGAATCATAAAGGCTCCTGGCAGCGATGGGGTTGACCCTTGTAATAAAGAACGGCTTTATTTCGCTTTGCGAAATCGCCGTCCACATTGCTTGTCAGGCACTTTTGCATAGCCTAGGATGGCAGTCAATATTCGAAACACTATTCTGCAATGCAGAACAAAACTTTCAGCGGGGATTCAATATATGTCCAGCGGATCAACTTCAAATACGTTTACAACTCTTGGCATTGTCGGTACGGGCGCTATGGGTCGGGGTATTGCCCAGTTAGCCGCCCAAGCAGGCCTCAAAGTGATGCTTTTTGATGTAAAAGAGGGGGCTGTAAAAGAGGCCCAAGCTTTTATCAACGGTCTATGGCAAAGAGGCGCTGAAAAGCAACGCATCACCGCAGAACAAGCCCAACAATATAGTGAGCAATTGATTGAAGCGACCGAGCTAACCGCCCTCGCTCCTTGCGATATCGTTGTCGAAGCGATTATCGAGAAGCTAGAGGCAAAACAGACGTTGTTTAGCGATTTGGAGGGAATTGTAGGCACACAGGCTGTATTAGCGACTAATACGTCATCTCTTTCGGTAACGGCTATTGCCGCTGCCTGTCAGCATCCTGAGCGAGTGATCGGCTTTCACTTTTTTAATCCCGTTCCACTGATGAAGATTGTGGAAGTCATCCCTGGTCTGCGTACCGCTGAGAATGTTACTGCGCAGGTTAATGCGCTGGGTAAAGCCATGGGGCACTTCACTGCCCAGGCAACCGATACACCAGGCTTTTTGGTCAACCATGCCGGCCGTGCCTTTGGCACCGAAGCGCTGCGGATTTTGGGAGAAAACGTGGCTGAGCCAGCCACCATTGATAGAATTATGGTCGATCAGGGCAACTTTCGCATGGGCCCCTTTGCGCTGCTCGACCTGACCGGGCTGGATGTCTCCCATGCGGTAATGGAATCTATTTACCATCAGTATTATCAAGAGGCGCGCTTTCGCCCTTCCCCGCTAACGCGGCAACGCTTGTCGGCCGGATTATTGGGCCGTAAAACCAATGAAGGCTTCTACCATTATCACGATGGCAAAGCGCAAATGCCGGAAGAGCCTGCGATCGCGCGTGTACCCACTTGCCCAGTTTGGATAAGCCAAGACGACCCCGAAAGTGCTCAAGCGCTCGCCACGATGGTAAATGCGGCAGGCTGGGACCTAGAAACCGGCGCACAGCCAACGCGTGAAGCACTATGCCTTCTGACCCCCTTTGGCGAAGATGCCACTAGCTGTGTACTGCGCCACGGATTAGACGCCACACAGTGTGTGGCAGTCGATATGCTGGCTGGGCTTGATAAACGGCGTAGCCTAATGGCGACGCCTATTACTGAAAAAACGTTTATTCAAGCAGCATGCAGCTTATTTAACCACGACGGCACACCGGTTAGCACGCTACAGGATAGCAACGGCTTCGTTCTGCAACGAATTATTGCCTGCATCGTTAACGTCGGTGCTGACATTGCTCAGCAAGGTGTAGCCGCTCCTGCCACTATCGATCGAGCGGTTGAGCTTGGCCTAGGCTACCCTTTCGGACCACTGAGAATGGGCGATCATTACGGCACCACGCGCATTATGACGATACTCACCAATCTGCTCGATGCCACCGGCGACCCACGTTATCGCCCTAGTCCGTGGCTGCGCAGACGTGCTGCACTCAATATATCCCTCACCACTGTTTAATACGCCTACACGAGGAATAACAATGCAAAACGCTTACATTTACGACGGCTTACGTACCCCTTTTGGCCGCCATGGAGGTAGCTTGGCGGCAGTACGCCCCGATGAACTACTCGGTTTAACGCTTAAATCATTAGTAGATCGCAACCCGTTTGCTCTGGAGAGTTACGAGGATGTACTGGCAGGATGCACAAACCAAGCCGGGGAAGATTCACGTAACGTGGCACGACATGGGGCCCTATTGGCTGGTTTGCCAACGGAGGTCGCAGGCCAAACCGTTAACCGTCTTTGTGGCAGCGGCCTAGCAGCAATAATGGATGCAGCGCGTGCAGCACGCTTAGGGGAAGGTGAGCTTTTTTTGGCAGGGGGTGTGGAATCGATGTCCCGCGCACCCTACGTACTAGGTAAAGCTGAATCAGCATTTGCTCGTAACCAACCCATGTACGATACAGTGATCGGGTCACGGTTTCCCAACGCTTGGATTGCCAGAGAGTATGGCAGTCATAGCATGCCGGAAACTGCCGACAATATTGCCCATGACTTAGGCATTGGGCGTGATGCTAGCGATGCCTTTGCAGCTCGCTCGCAAGCCCGCTACGCAAAATCCCTTGCTGCTGGATTCTATGACGATGAGATGTTCGGCGTCGAAGTGCCTCAAGGGCGTAAGCAGCCACCACTACTAATAGATAAGGATGAGCATCCTCGACCCACTAGCACCGAAGATAAACTTGCCAAACTAGGAACGTTGTTTGAAGAGGGAGTGGTCACAGCAGGCAATGCCTCAGGGCTGAATGATGGTGCTGCCGCTATGATCGTGGGTACACTCTCAGCGGGTGAGCAAGTGGGCCTCATTCCACGGGCACGTATTGTGGCCAGTGCTGTAGCAGGCGTTCCTCCCCGCGTAATGGGATTAGGCCCCGTCCCTGCTTCTCAAAAAGCACTAGAACGCGCAGGGCTTTCTCTTTCACAAATGGACGTGATCGAAATTAATGAGGCCTTCGCAGTACAAGTGCTTGGGTGTGTTAAACAGCTTGGGCTTTCCGCTGATGATCCTCGACTGAATGTCAATGGAGGTGCTATCGCCATTGGCCATCCCCTTGGCGCCTCTGGCGCGCGTTTAGCGCTTACCGCCCTACGTCAGTTGGAAGCCACCGGCGGTCGTTATGCCTTGGTCACCATGTGTATTGGCGTGGGCCAGGGTATCGCGACGGTGATTGAACGCCTGGATCAATAAGCCACGTGCGCCACGCATACAGCTTTCAAGCAATGCGTGGCGGACTAAAAATCGTAAGTAATACCTCTACAGCATCGATAGAGTTTTACTTCGTCCTGAAGCAAATATGCGATACTTACTCTATTGATGAATAATTTGCTGAGACGCTTGATGGAATCTAACGATATCGCTGATGAAGCATCCCTTCCCCGCAAAGATCGAAATTTTGTCACCGCCCTCGCCAGGGGCCTAGAGCTATTGCGTGCTTTTGGTAGCGGTGAAGAGTATTTAGGTAATGCAGAACTTTCCAACAGAACCGGCGTTCCACGTCCTACTGTATCGCGCTTAACGTATACGCTAACTCAGTTAGGCTACTTACAGCATAACACGCACTTGGAAAAATACCGCCTAGGTCCTGGCATACTTGCCTTAGGGTATCGATACCTCGCTAACATGGGAATTCGCGAGATTGCTCGTCCCCACTTACAGAAACTTGCCGACGTAACGGACTGTAATGTGAGCCTTGGGAGTGCTGATCGTAACGATATGGTGTACCTAGAAACCTGCCACGGCCATGGGCCACTAATTATTCGCTTGGATGTAGGCTCACGATTACCTATTGCCACCTCCGCTATTGGCCGTGCCTGGTTATGTGGACTTTCCGATGAGCGGCGCCAACATGTCTTACAAGAATTGAAAACATTCTATGGAGCAGATTGGCATCGATACGAAGATGGCATCCAAGCAAGCATGCGTGACTATGCCAAATATGGATTTTGTCTTTCGGAACAGGATTGGCAGCAAGATATTAGTGCCGTCGCCATGCCATTGATTTTAGAAGATGGTGCCGAAGTCATGGCCATCAATTGCGGTGGTGCAAGCTCACGCCTTGATCATGACAGGCTGGTTAACAATTTGGGTCCGCGCCTTAAAGAGGTTGCACGAAGCATTAGGAGCGAACTGGAGCCATATCGTTAGCAGAAATCCGCCTGACACTCCCCGCGCTTCGCGCTCTGGGCGAGGGTTCCAAGGTCACCCTCAGAACCTTCCTGCTTCCACACGCCTTCACTAGACAGCGGCTAAGCCGCTGCCCCCGCTCCGGTCGCTCCACAGGCTAACCCCGCCAGCCCGGCGGTTTGTATATTCCTGGCCGCGTTGATG
>JBNJFC010000131.1:0-4913 GCA_051746485.1 Pseudomonadota bacterium | reverse complement strand
CGCTCGCCGGGGCGAGTGATCAGTACCGGTGGCATCACTGGCTACCGTAAACCTCAGCAAGAATATCGCCCGCGCCGAGATCGAGTAGCTCATCGGCCACGCGAATACCCAGCGCTTCCGGCTCGTGCATAGAGCCTTTGCCTTCGGCGCGCAGCACCTCGGTGCCTTCTGGGTTACCGACCAAGCCGCGCAGCCACAGGGTTTCACTCGCTTTGTCCAGCACGGCATGGCCGCCAATGGGCACCTGGCAGCCGCCTTCGAGGCGGGTGTTCATCGCCCGCTCGGCGCGCACGCGGGTGGCGGTGTCGGCATCATCGAGCGGCGCGAGCAGTGAGGTCAGCTCCGGGTCGTGCAAGCGGCACTCAATACCTAGTGCCCCTTGGCCGCACGCGGGCAGGCAGATTTCCGGCGGTAGCGCTTGCGCAATGCGTGCTTCAAGCCCTAAGCGTTTAAGCCCGGAGGTAGCCAGAATAATGGCGTCAAAGTCGCCGGCGTCGAGCTTACCTAGGCGGGTCTGCACGTTGCCGCGTAGGTTAAGAATCTCAAGGTCGGGGCGCGCCTCGCGAAGCTGTAGGCCGCGACGTAGGCTTGCGGTGCCGACACGTGCGCCTTCGGGCAACGCATCGATACTTTTATAGTGGTTGGAGACAAACGCATCGGTGGGGTCGGCGCCTTCGAGGATGACCGAAAGACCCAGCCCCTCGGGGAAGTGCATCGGCACGTCTTTCATCGAGTGCACGGCGATATCCGCGCGGCCATCCAGCATGGCTTCTTCCAGCTCTTTGACGAACAACGCTTTGCCACCGATTTTGGAAAGCGGCGTGTCGAGAATTTTATCGCCCTTGGTGGAAAGCGCGATCAGCTCGACCTCAAGCCCAGGGTTCGCGGCCATTAAACGATCACGAACATGTTCCGCCTGCCACATGGCCAGTTGGCTTTTTCGCGTGGCGATACGCAGCTTGGTGATGGATTGCACGTTATTCTCCCTTCGCCGCTATCACGGCCCGATAAACTATGTTAGTTCTCATCATAAAGCACCCGGCCACACAGTAAAAATCAGCGCTACAAAAACATTGTTGGCCGGCGTTGCCCTTCCCCGCTAGAACGACACAATTTTATTAGGATGCATTATGGCCCGAGTCCCAATCCCTGGGCAGCTAGCGCAATTTTTTACCCTGTCCCATGATCTGTTTTGCTGCGTGGATTTAGACGGCTATTTTTTGCAGGTTAATCCTGCCTTTTTAGCCTTGCTTGAGTACAGCGAAGGCGCCGTTATAACGCACCCGTATACCCTCGTGGTTAGCGAAGAGGATCAGCCGCTGGTCGCCGATACATTAGCGCGGCTAGCGCAAGGGAACGAAGTGGAGGTGTTTGAGCTACAACTCGTCAGCGCCTCACGCCAGCGCCATTGGGTGGAAGTCAGTGCCTCGCTAGGCGCGGATCGCGTGATTTACGTCGTCGCACGCCAAATCACCGAGCGCAAGCGACTGGAAGCGCAACTGCAACATAATCAGCGACTTTTTCACATTGCCGGTGACACCGCGCTGATTGGTGGCTGGTACGTCGATCTGCGTGACGGGCTGCCGATTTGGTCTGATGAGATATGCCGTATTCATGGCGTCCAACTGGGGTATCAACCCACGATGGAAAGCGCTATCGATTTTTATATGCCCAGCTCGCAAGCGCGCATTCGCCACGTCTTTACCCAATGCAGCGAAACGGGGGAAGGCTTCGATGAAGAATTAGAAATCCTCACCCGTCAGGGGGAAACGCGTTGGGTACGGGTGGTGGGGCAAGCCGTGCGCGACGAGAGTGGCCGGCTGATTCAAGTGCAGGGCTCTACCCAGGATATCCAGGCGCGCAAACTGGCCGAAGGGCAACTTAAGCTGCTTGAGCGCGGTGTGGAATCGAGCGTCAACGGCATTGTGATTGCCGATGCCAGGCAGCCCGACTTACCGATCGTGTACGTTAATGCGGCTTTTGAGCGTATTACCGGTTACTCCCGCGAGGAGGCGATGGGGCGTAACTGCCGCTTTTTGCAAGGGGACGATACCGACCCACAGGCCGTCAGGGTGTTACACGAAGCGATTGGCGTCGAGCGTGAAGTACACGTGACGCTACGTAACTACCGCCGCAATGGCGCGCTATTTTGGAATGATCTGTATATTTCTCCGGTGCGCGATGAGAGTGGCACGGTAACGCACTATATTGGCGTGCAAAACGATATTACCGAGCAGCGCGAATATCAGGCGCAAATCGCCTATAACGCCAACCACGACGCGCTTACGGGGCTACCGAATCGCGTCTTGTTGGCGCAGCGCTTAGAACAGGGTTGCCAAATTGCCCAACGTCATCAGCGTTATTTGGCGGTGCTGTTTATTGATTTGGACGACTTCAAACCGATTAACGACACTCTCGGCCATGAGGTGGGCGATTTTATTCTGGTCGAAGTCGCCAAGCGGCTGGAGGCCGTTTTGCGCCCGTGGGATACCGTGGCCCGTTTTGGCAGCGATGAATTTGTGGTGGTGCTGCCGGATCTCGCCGATGAGAGTGATGCGCTCTACGTTGTTGAGCGGATGCTGCGACAGCTGGCCTCTGCATATTGGCATAACGGCAGTGAGATGCGCATCACCGCGAGTATTGGGATTGCCACCAGCGACGGCAAAACCGATCGCCCGAAGGGGCTCATACAGCAGGCGGATTTGGCGATGTATAAAGCCAAACGCCAAGGGCGCAACACGTATCAGTGGTACACCGAGGAGCTCAACCAGAAAGTGAGCGCCCGTGTGGCGTTACGCAGTGCCTTACAGCAGGCCATTGAGCAGGGCGAGTTCGAGCTGCATTACCAGCCGCAGATTCACAGCCCCAGTGGCCGTGTGATCGGTGTTGAAGCGCTGCTACGCTGGCGTCATCCGGCACGCGGCTATATCCCTCCCGGTGAGTTTATCGGCCTGGCCGAAGACACCGGCCAGATCATTCCCATCAGCGACTGGGTGTTGGCGACGGCCTGCCGCGACGGGCAGCGGCTCAATGCGCTCGGCGTTGGGCGCACCAGCATGGCAGTGAATATTTCCCCCATGCAGTTTCAGCGCCCCGGTTTTCTTGAATCGGTTGAGCGGACCTTGGAAGCCAGTGCCTTCGATCCGACACTTTTAGAGCTGGAACTCACCGAAGGCGTGCTGATGGAGAGCGCCGAGCGAGCGATTCATGCGCTGGATGCGTTGCGTGAACTCGGTGTGCATATCGCCCTAGATGACTTCGGCACCGGCTTCTCCAGCCTGAGCTACCTCAAGCGGCTGCCGATCAACAAGATCAAGATCGACCGTTCCTTTGTGCGTGAAGTGATCAGCGACCACCGCGACGCCGCGATCATTGAAGGCGTGGTCACCATGGCGGCCAAAATGGAGCTGGAGGTGTTGGTAGAAGGCGTAGAAACCGCCGCTCAGCACGCTTTTTTACGCAAGCAGTTATGCGACACCTTTCAGGGCTTTTACTTCGCGCGGCCCATGCCGTTTGACGATTTGATTCGCTTTATGCGCGAGCAGGGTCCGGTGGTGCCAAGCGTGACGGACGTCGAGGGCGAAGGAGGGCGTACGCTGCTGTTGCTCGATGACGAGCCCAATATTCTGCGCGCACTCACCCGCGTGCTGCGCCGCGACGGCTACCGGATTATCGCCGTCGAGAAACCTAGCGACGCCTTTGAACACATGGCGATGAACGACGTCGACGTGATTCTCAGCGATCAGCGTATGCCCGAAATGAGCGGCACGACGTTTTTACACCGGGTGAATGAGCTTTATCCCGATACGGTACAGCTGATTTTATCTGGCTATACCAACCTGAAAACCGTGACCGATGCGGTGAACCAGGGCGGTGTGTATAAATTTATCACCAAACCGTGGGACGACGACGAGCTGCGCGCGCTGGTACAAGAGGCGTTCCGCCATGCCGAGCGGGAACGACTACGTCGGGGGCAACAAAAAAAGGCGTCGTCCGGTTGAAAAGGGCCAAATCACAAATCGCCGTGCCGCTTGGCAGGGCGACTCTGGTACACTTTGACCAACGATTTTTTTAATGTTTACGCAGGATACCGTTGTCATGAGTCAAGCTACCAACCAGTCCTGGGGCGGCCGCTTCAGCGAACCCACCGATGCCTTTGTCGAGCGTTTCACCGCCTCGGTCAGTTTTGACCAGCGTTTGGCGGCGCAAGATATTCAGGGTTCCATGGCACATGCCACCATGCTGGCGCGGGTGGGCGTATTGACCGATGACGAGCGCGAGGCAATCGTCACCGGCCTCAACGAGATTCGCGATGAAATTGAGCGCGGTGAATTTCAGTGGTCGGTGCCGCTGGAAGACGTACACATGAACATCGAAGCGCGGCTGACCGATAAAATCGGCATTACCGGCAAAAAGCTCCACACCGGCCGCTCGCGCAACGACCAAGTGGCGACCGACATTCGCCTGTTTATGCGCGATGCCATCGACGCCATCGAGGCTGAGCTGATTCGCCTGCGCGAAGGCATGGTCGAGCTTGCCGACCGCGAAGCCGACACCATCATGCCGGGTTTTACCCACCTGCAAACGGCGCAGCCGGTGACATTTGGTCACCACTTATTGGCCTGGCAGGAAATGCTCGCCCGCGATCATGAGCGACTGCTCGATTGCCGTAAGCGCGTCAACGTCATGCCGCTGGGCGCCGCGGCGCTGGCGGGGACGACCTACCCAATTGATCGCCACGTGACGGCTGAGCTTTTGGGCTTTAATCGCCCGGCGGAAAACTCGCTGGACGCGGTCTCGGATCGCGATTTCGCCATCGAATTCGTCAGCTTCGCCAGCATTTTGCTCATGCACATGTCGCGTATGAGCGAAGAGCTGGTGCTGTGGACCAGCGCGCAGTTTGATTTCATCGA
>JBNJFC010000130.1:0-4935 GCA_051746485.1 Pseudomonadota bacterium | reverse complement strand
GCAAGCTCCTTGAGCGTCGATACATCCAAATTGCGGTAGTGAAAGAAGGCCAACAGCTCGGGCATTTCGCGCTCTAAAAAACGCCGATCCTGATGAATGCTGTTGCCGCACATGGGCGATGAGCCTGACACCGCGTACTGCTGCAAAAACGCCAGCGTTTCCCGCTCAGCACTTGCGGTATCGGTTTGACTCGCCTTAACGCGCGCCGTAAGCCCCGACTCTCCGTGAGTTTTGGTGCACCACTCATCCATGCTGTCCAGCAGATTGTCGGGCTGTTTTACCGCGATGACCGGGCCTTCTGCCACGACGTTTAAATCAGCATCGGTGATCAGCGTGGCCACCTCGATGATGCGCTCTTTCTGTGGGTCGAGACCGGTCATTTCCAGGTCGATCCAGACCAGCAAATCTTTGCGTGGCGCGCGCGTTTCGCTCATGCTCAACTCCCCCTTTCACTCGATAGCGGCCAAATAGCCCCACCGACAAAATAAAAATCCGTACAATACGCGCTATTGTACCTATGAATACCCGTTTGAATACGTGTTCATCGACACGTGTACTGATAAGCGGTACCAACGACTAGGTGGCCATGAGTAAACGTAAATTAAGCCGACAGCAGCGCTGGCGGGTCGAAAAGATTCAAGCCGAACGCGAAAAACGGGCTGAAAAGCGCGGGGTAGAAGAGTCGGAGAAACTCGCCGCTGGGGAGTATGGTGCCGAGCAGCCTGGACGCGTAATCGCCCACTTTGGGCGCACCTTAGAAGTGCAAGATGCCGAGCGCACGCCCGTACGTTGCCACCTACGCGCTAACCTTGAAGGGATGGTAACCGGCGATTGGGTGATTTGGCGTGCCGGCCAAGATGGCTCGGGGGTTGTGGTCGCCCGCACCGAGCGTGAAAGTGTGTTGACACGCCCCGATGCGCGCGGTCAGCTCAAACCGGTCGCCGCGAATATCGATCAAATTTTGGTGGTCTTCGCGACGGAGCCAACCCCACACGCCAACCTGATTGATCGCTACCTTGTCGCCGCCGAAGCCACGGGCATTGCCCCGGTGCTCGTACTCAACAAGGTTGACCTGCTACCGGAAGGCGACGGCGAGCTAGGCGAGCTGCTCGCACGCTACCAAGCTCTGGGCTACCCTGTGGTACGCACCACAACCGCTACGGAGGCGGGTCTGGCAGCTCTTCGTGAACAACTCACCGGGCGAACGTCGGTGTTCGTGGGGCAAAGTGGCGTAGGCAAATCCTCGCTAATAGACCGCCTTCTGCCGGAAGAGACGCTTCGCATTGGGGCGCTCTCGGAAGAGTCGCGCAAAGGCACGCACACCACGACCACCGCCCGACTTTACGCCCTATATGAATCCAACATGGACAACGAGAACAGCGTCAACGAACACAAGGTCAAGGGCGAGTTGATCGATTCCCCGGGTATTCGCGAATTTGGGCTAACGCACCTTGACGAGGAAACGGTGACCGACGGATTTATCGAGTTTCGCCCTTTCCTAGGCCACTGCCGCTTTCGCGATTGTCGCCATATCAACGAGCCGGGCTGTGCTTTACTAAATGCCGTGGAGGCAGGCAAGATTCATCCACAACGTTTTGCCAGCTACCGGCGCATTCTCGCCAGCTTGGACACTGATCGCTAAAGGAGCTCTGCCATGCCACCCTCTTCCCCCTCTTCCCAGCACGGCTCAGAAGCCAACCTATTGCCGCTGATTATCGAGCCCGAGCAGCTTTACGCGCACCTCGACCAACCCGAGCTGTTAATTATCGACGTGCCAGTTAACGCCGACAGTTACGACGAAGGCCACGTACCGGGGGCGATTTTTCTGGATTTTCGCCATTTGATGCGCGGTACCGGCCCGGTGCCAAGCGACGCGCCCGAGGTGGAGACGCTCTCAAGGCTATTTAGCGCCCTTGGTCTTACCCGCGATACCCATGTGGTGGCCTACGATGACGAAGGCGGCGGCTGGGCGGCGCGCCTTTTGTGGACCCTGGAGTTGATTGGTCATACCCGCTACTCCTACTTGAACGGCGGCATTCACGCATGGCGCGGTGAGGGCCTCCCTGAGAGCACCACGCCCAGCGCCCCGACGCAGAGCGAGTATCACGCTGAGATACTCAACCCGCAGACACGCATTACCTGCGATGAAATCAAAGAACGGCTTGATGACAGGCAGTTCGCCATCTGGGATGCGCGCTCGAGCGGCGAGTACAACGGCGAATTGGGCAACAACAAGCACTTAGGTCACATCCCCGGCGCGGTCAATATGGATTGGCTCAACGCGATGGACCGTGAACGCAATCTACGCATCCGCGACTACGCCGAGCTTGTCACCGAGCTTGAGGCGATGGGCTTAACCGCGGAGATGGAAATTGCCACCCACTGTCAGAGCCACCACCGCAGCAGCTTTACCTGGCTGGTAGGCAAGGCGCTGGGCTTCAACATGCGCGGCTATCCAGGCTCCTGGGGTGAATGGGGCAACCGCGACGACACACCGATTGAGAAGTGAAAACACCACTGTGACTGTTTCCCAACACGCTTTTTCCCTGCTTCAGTACCCACTACCGCATCATGCCCTGTCGCGGCTGACAGGGAAATTTGCCCAGTGCGACAATCCCTGGGTCAAAAATACCTTGATCAACGCTTTTATCAAGCGCTTTGAGGTGGACATGAGCCAGGCGCTGGAGCCCGACCCCAGCGCCTACGCGACGTTCAACGACTTCTTTACCCGCGCCCTGAAAGCCGACGCGCGCCCGCTGAGCGACGGGCTTCTCAGCCCGGCTGATGGCACCTTGTCGCAATACGGGCGCCTACAGGCGGGCCAACTGGTGCAAGCCAAGGGCCACACCTACTCCGCGCAGACGTTACTCGGCGGGGATACGGCTCTGGCAGAAGAATTCCTGGGCGGAAGCTTTGCCACGGTGTATCTGTCACCTAAGGATTATCACCGCGTACACATGCCGATAACCGGCACGTTGCGCGAGATGATTTACGTGCCGGGGCGGCTTTTTTCCGTCAATGAAGCGACGGCCAAGCATGTGCCGGGCCTGTTCGCCCGCAACGAGCGCCTGGTATGCGTTTTTGATACCGAGCACGGCCCCATGGCCATGGTGCTGGTCGGTGCCATGATCGTCGCGGCCATCGAAACCGTCTGGTCTGGCCAGGTCACGCCGCTGTCCGGTCACCCCCAGCGCATGCATTTCGGCCAACCGATTACGCTGGAAAAAGGCGCCGAGATGGGCCGCTTCAAGCTCGGCTCCACCGTGGTAATGTGCTTCGCCAACCCGGTGGCGTTTGAAGCCATCCCGACCGGCAGCATGGTGCAGATGGGCCAGACGCTGGGTGATGTTTAATCGCTAGCAGTTCGGCGTCGAAAAGGTCAGCACGTCTTCCAGGCGTGCTTTGCCCAGCGCCAGCTGAATCAGGCGGTCAATGCCCAGGGCCACGCCAGCGCTTTTCGGCATTCCGTGCTCCAGGGCACTAAGCAACCGCTCATCCATATCCACTTCGCCAAACCCCAGTTTCCGCCGCTCGGCGTTGTCATCGGCGAAACGGGCACGCTGCTCGGCGGCGTCGGTCAATTCATCGTAGCCGTTCGCCAGCTCAATGCCCTCAAGATACAGCTCAAAGCGCGACGCGACCCACTCGCCGTCAGCGTCCTGATGGCGACGCGCCAGCGCCGCCTGGCTCGCCGGGTAGTCGACGACCACACTTAATTCATTGCGCCCAAGATGAGGCTCAATCACCATGCTCATCAACAAATCCAGGCAGGTGTCACGCCCGTCGTTGGCCAATGCCGTTGCGGGCATTTGGCCGTGCTCGGCGGCCAGTCGCCGAAGCGTCTCGAGGGAGGCGGTGAAGGGGTCAACCGCCAAATGGGTATGGTACAGACGGCGGTAAGCGTAATGCACCACCGGGCCATGGAAACGCGGCAGAATGCTGGCCACCAGCGTGGCGGTTTCATCGATCAATGCTGCAAGGGAATACCCAGGTCGATACCATTCCAGCATGGTGAATTCGATGTTATGCCGCCCCCCTACCTCACCATCGCGAAAGCTTCTGGCTAGTTGGAAAATCGGGCCGCTGCCTGCGGCCAGCAGGCGCTTCATATGAAATTCCGGCGAGGTCTGCAGCCAAAGCCGGCGCTGGCCACGGTCGGTACGCGCCAGGGTGGAAAGCGAGACAAGATGGACGTCGGTGCTGCCCCCCTGGCCCAGAACGGGCGTTTCCACTTCGAGCACATCGCGCTCGGCAAAAAACGCGCGCACTTTGGCCAGCAGTCGCGCTCGCTCACGCAACGTCTCGATATCCGCCGTCGGCCGCCAACTTTCATGCATTGGCTACTCTCCAAAAAATAAAGCCACGCGCAGTGGCGTGGCTGTCAATATAAAGCGTCCTTGGGCCTCTTAGGCACGCGAGACGTATTCACCACTGCGCGTATCAATCTTGAGGACTTCCCCCTCATTGATAAACAGTGGCACACGCACTACCGCTCCGGAAGACAACGTCGCTGGTTTGGACCCGCCCTGCGCCGTATCGCCCTTCAAGCCGGGATCGGTTTCCACCACCTCAAGCTCAATGAAATTCGGCGGTGCTACGTGAATGGCGTTGTCGTTCCACAGGGTAACGGTATAGGGCACCTGTTCTTTCAGCCACTTTTCCGTATCGCCCAGCGCCTTCTTTTCGACCGCATATTGCTCGAAAGAACCGTCGGTTTTCATGAAGTACCACATTTCGCTATCGTTGTAGAGATACTCCATCTCCAACTCCATGACGTCGGCACCCTCTAACGAATCACCCGATTTAAAGGTACGCTCCCCTACGCGGCCGGTCATCAGATTACGCAGCTTGACGCGGTTAAAGGCTTGGCCTTTGCCCGGCTTCACCAGCTCATTCTCTATGATCGAGCAAGGATCGCCGTCGAGCATTACTTTC
>JBNJFC010000129.1:2056-4976 GCA_051746485.1 Pseudomonadota bacterium | reverse complement strand
ATGGCATACACGGCCTCTTCGTCAAGCTGACCGGTCGTTGTCCCGTGGGAGCACTTCACGTCGTCAGCGTAAATCTCAAGCTCGGGCTTGGCATCGATGCGCGCGCGATCTGAAAGCAGCAGGTTTTGATTGCTTTGAAAGCCTTCAATCTTCTGGCTGTCACGTTTAACAAATACCTTTCCGTTGAAGACGCCGTGGGCGCGGTCCCCCAAAATGCCCTTGTAGTTCTCGTTGGAAAAGGTCAGCGGCGCATTGTGGTTCACCTTAGTATGGTTATCCACGTGCTGACGTCCTTGCCCAAAGAATAGGCCAAGGAAGTTCGCTTCAGCTCCCTTTCCATTTAGATCGCTGATCAAGTCGTTGCGAACCAGCGCCCCACCCAGGTTCAGGTTGTAAGAGCTATAGCGGCTATCGCGGCTTTGCTCCACGTGCATACTCGCCACATGGTAGTCGCCCAGCGGAGATTCTTGCAGCTTGTAGTGGTTGAGAATCGCGCCGCGGTCGAGCATGTACTCGCCCACCACGTTGGTGAAATTTTGCGCGTCAGTCTCACCGGTGTAATGCTCGATCAGGGTTGCTTCGCTGCGACCCGCTGCTTCGACCAATACCCTCGGGTGGCACATAATCGGCTCGGCGTTAGCCCGCGACAAAAACTGCAGCACAATAGGTTTTTTCACTACAGTGCCCGGCGCAAGGCGCACCACCGCACCCTCTTCCATAAAGGCGGTGTTAAGCGCAGCAAACGGCGAAAACTCAACGCCGGTCAAGCGACCTAACGGACCACCCACGGCTTCATGGTTTTCGGTTAGCGCTTGCGACAGCGGTAGAATTTGCAGCCCTTGCGGCAGGCCGTCGAGATCCGACAGCGCTGCGGAGAAAACGCCATCCACGAACGTCAGCCGATAGGCATCAACGGGAAGGGTAAGCGCCGCAGCCCCTGCCTGAGAAAACTCGGCGTTCTCGGCGAGGGCGAAGTTGGTCTGAGAAATGGCACGCACATCGGTGTATTTCCATTCTTCGTCGCGGCGCGTGGGGAAGCCCATTGCCTCAAAACGCGCAGCACCTGCCTGACGACGTGCAGCGATCCAGGTCGGTTCCTCTACCCGCTGTTGGCTGCGCGCTTTCAGCGTTTCCAAAAAGGTTAATACCTCGCTCATGCTGCGGACTCCTCGATACCTTCGTACCCGTTCGCTTCCAGTTCTTTAGCCAATTCCGCGTCGCCGCTTTTGACGATGCGGCCATCGACCAACACGTGCACTTTATCCGGCACGATATAATCGAGCAGGCGCTGATAGTGCGTTACCAGCAAAATGGCACGCTCTTGATCGCGCAGGCTGTTAACGCCATCGGCAACGATTTTCATCGCGTCGATGTCGAGACCGGAGTCAATCTCGTCAAGCATGGCCAGCTTCGGCTGCAGCACCAGCATTTGTAGGATTTCGTTACGCTTTTTCTCACCACCGGAGAAGCCTTCGTTCACCGCACGCTGCAGGAAGCTGGGATCCATTTTCATGAAGTTAAGCTGCTCTTTGATTAACTTCATAAATTCCGGTGCCGGAATTTCACTTTCACCGCGCGCCACGCGCTGCGCATTAAGTGCGGCTTTCAACAAGTAGATATTTTTCACCCCAGGGATTTCTACCGGGTACTGGAACCCAAGTAGCAGCCCGGCTTGGGCACGCTCTTCGATTTCCATTTCGAGAACGTCTTGGCCTTCAAACGTAATCGAGCCTTGCGTCACTTCGTAGCCGTCTTTACCCGCAATCACCGCGGAAAGAGTCGACTTGCCCGCGCCATTGGGCCCCATGAGGGCATGCACTTCCCCTGCTTTGATGCTTAGAGACAGGCCTTTGAGAATCTCATTCCCTTCAACAGTGACGTGCAAATCTTTAACTTCAAGCATGGTAAAACCCTTTCAAAAATACATATTAGTGGCGCGTCGCGTAACGCGGCGCGCGTTTATCTGGTAACGGCCGGCTTAACCCACAGCACCTTCGAGCGTAACGTTTAAGAGCGCTTCTGCCTCGACGGCAAACTCCATCGGCAACTCTTGGAAAACATCTTTACAGAAGCCGTTAACGATCATGCTAACCGCGTCTTCCTCGGTAATACCGCGGCTCTGGCAATAAAACAGCTGATCTTCGCCAATTTTTGAGGTGGTAGCTTCGTGCTCCACGGTGGCGGTGCTGTTATTAATCTCTTGATACGGGAAGGTATGCGCGCCGCACGTATCACCAATCAACAGTGAGTCGCACTGGGTAAAGTTGCGCGCCCCTTTCGCCCGCGGGCCAATTTTAACGAGGCCGCGGTAGGATTGGTCACTCTTGCCGGCGGAAATGCCTTTGGCGACGATGTAAGAGCGTGTGCCCTCACCAATATGGATCATCTTGGTGCCGGTATCCGCTTGTTGACGACCGTTGGTCACCGCCACGGAGTAAAACTCACCAATACTATCTTTGCCGCGCAACATGCAGGAGGGGTATTTCCAGGTAATCGCCGAGCCGGTTTCGACCTGCGTCCAGCTGATACGCGAACGGTCGCCACGGCAGTCGCCGCGTTTGGTCACGAAGTTGTAGATGCCGCCTTTACCGTCTTCATCACCTGGGTACCAGTTCTGCACGGTGGAGTATTTGATGTAGGCATCGTCTAGCGCCACTATCTCAACGACTGCCGCGTGGAGCTGGTTCTCATCGCGCATTGGCGCGGTACAGCCTTCCAGGTAGGAAACCTCAGCGCCGCTTTCGCACACAATCAGCGTGCGCTCAAACTGCCCGGTATTAGCCGCATTGATACGGAAATAGGTGGAAAGCTCCATCGGACACTTCACGCCTTTGGGCACGAAGACAAACGAGCCATCGGTAAACACGGCGGAGTTTAACGCGGCGAAGTAGTTATCGTTTTTGGGCACAACGGTGCCCAG
>JBNJFC010000129.1:0-1956 GCA_051746485.1 Pseudomonadota bacterium | reverse complement strand
GTGACAAACCCTTCTTTATATTCGCGACGAACCAACTGTTCCATTTCTTCAGTTGCCATGGTCATACCCTCCGGGCAGTTGGGTGGCGAGGTCAGCTCGCCGTAATCAATAAAAAATCAATCCGTACAAAACCGATAAAGGAGGCATTCACCCTAGGCGGAAACCGCCGGCACACTCACGCTTTGAATCGGTAGCTGTACGGGGAGTTTGATTGGCGTGGTATCCGCCAGATGCGAAAGCGTCACGCTCTCAAGTAGGGTGCGAATCGCAAGCGATACACGCTGCCAGTTATCGGCCACACCACAGGTATCGACTAGCTCGCAGTCACCCTCGGCTTGGCTACATTCCGTCATCGCCACGGGGCCTTCAATGGCGGCGATAATGTCGGCGGCCGTAATTTGATACGCCGGACGAGATAAACGATATCCGCCCTGAGCGCCTCGGTGTGAAACTAAAAGCCCTGCCTTCACTAACATTTTGAGTGTTTTACTCACCGTGGGGTGAGGAAGCTGCACCGCTTCGGCAAGCTCCGCGGCCGCATGCGGCGTTTCTGAGTGCCGAGCAATTTGTGCCATCACCACCGCCGCGTAGTCGGTTAGCCGCGAAAGCTTGAGCATGTCATCTCCCTCTTTCAGTTCCGCCAGTTTCAGCCACTTAATCACTGGGCGTTTAATTGAGTACCATTTTAGTCCTGTATAAATTTGATGTGAAGACCCTGAGTAAAATACTCAACAATTATCCCGCATTTTCACAGCACGATCGACGCTTTTACCATCAATAAAAGCAATCATTATCATTTGCAATAGCTATGACTCACTATCCTACCCAGGGAGTTAACTGATATTAAAAACCCGCCTTATTCGAAGATAAGGCGGGCAGTTGTACCGCAAGACATCCCAACCGCGGGATTAGCTAGCAAGTGATGGGCGCCATATCACGCTTTTTTGACGAATTCAGATTTCAATTTCATCGCGCCGACCCCATCGATTTTGCAATCGATGTCGTGATCGCCGTCGACCAAGCGAATA
Organism: Pseudomonadota bacterium; assembly: GCA_051746485.1. Classification (GTDB taxonomy): domain Bacteria; phylum Pseudomonadota; class Gammaproteobacteria; order Pseudomonadales; family Halomonadaceae; genus Vreelandella. The sequence continues at coordinate 928 of JBNJFC010000129.1, read as the reverse complement.
CTTTTTACTTTAGTCCCCACTTTCACCACCAGTGAGCTGCCTTTGACCTTAAGGTCTTTAATCACCGTCACGCTATCGCCATCGGCAAGCGGATTGCCGTTGGCATCGCGTACACTCACGCTCTCTTCCGCGCCGTTAAGCGCCGCCTCTTTGGACCACTCGTGGCCGCACTCTGGGCAGACAAATTGCAGGCCGTCGTCGTAGGTGAACTCGGAAGAACAGGCAGGACAATGGGGTAAAGCAGACATAAATAGGCTCCGCGCCAAGCTGGAATAAAGCGCAGAGCCTACACGGATTGGGATTAAGGCTCCAGACACACAGGCCTTGAGCACCTCTCGCGTACGTTAGTCGCGTTTAAAAGTGCCGATTAGGCGGTTCATGCCGAGCAGATTCGGCTCAATCTCTTTTAACAGCTCAGGAAGGCTCAGCCCTTCAGGTAGCGAGGTTTGCCGGTCAAGCGCCATCACCCAAAAGTAATAATGGTGCTTACCGTGTCCATCCGGCGGCATAGGCCCGCCATAGCCCACGTTGCCAAAATCATTTTTGCCCGCAACGCCTTCCTGGGTATTCTCCTGAAGCCCGTTCAGCGTCCCCGGCAGGTTGTAGAGTACCCAATGCACAAAACCGTAGGTACCGTCCTGAACCAGAGGGGCATCGGGGTCGTGACACACCACGGCAAACCCTTGTGTGCCTTCGGGCGCGCCCTGCCACGCAAGCGCTGGAGAAATATCCTCCCCCTCACCGGTATACTGGGTGGGAATATCCCGATGATGACCAAATGCGTCACTGGTGACTTGCATATTGGAAAGAGCAAATGCCATAGGAACCTCCTTGGTCGTTTAACTTTCTACATCAAAGGTTTCAGCGTTGTAGAAACGCGCCGCTGTGTCAACATGGTAAGCATTCAGGATCGTTAGCGGAGGCTTCG
>JBNJFC010000128.1:0-4993 GCA_051746485.1 Pseudomonadota bacterium | reverse complement strand
GCAATTCTTTCAGCGGCTGGGCGACCGTCTTTGAGTTTCTCAGGATGGGCAAGGTAGCGCAGGCTCGGCGACACCAGCGGGGCAAGCTCGCCATGATACCCCGGCAGCCGCGAGGCAAGCAGGCGCGCCTGCAACTCGCTCAAACCTTCCGTTTGGGCACGCGCATAAACGGCCTCGTCACGGGGACGAGGCTCCAGGCGCGGCTGGGTGAGGCTAAGGGGTAGATCCGTCAGCGCGTTCATATCGCCCCGTTTAGCGCCGATGCTCGGCGACGTACTGCTGCACCGCGCTAAGATCAGACGGCAACACCGTGTAGCGCTCTTCGCGTTCGAGCAGGTCATCCATGTGCGGAGGCAGCGACACACCGGGGAAGCCCGCTTTCACCACGGCCTCGGCAAATTTCGCCGGGTGCGCGGTCGCAAGCGTGATAACCGGCGTGGACTGATCGGCCCGAGCACGCTCGGCAGCGCGGTAACCGGTAGCGGTGTGCGGATCGAGGATTTCGCCGGTGCGGTGGTGGGCTTCGCGAATCACTTCCAGAATCGTCGCATCATCCACACTGTGGCTAGCAAATTTCTCGCGCAGCTTAGCCAACGGCGCTTCGGCAAGGGCCGTGGGCTCTTGTTGGAAACGCTCCAGCAAGGCCGCTACCGCCGCCCCGTCACGTTCATAGGCGTCGAACAGCAGACGTTCAAAGTTGGACGAAACGACGATATCCATCGATGGCGCCAAAGTCGCAGCCAACTCATGCTTGGAGAAGTCGTTGGCCGCCAGCGTGCGGTGAAGAATGTCGTTGGCATTGGTGGCAATGATGAACTGCTTCACCGGCAGACCCATTTTGTAGGCCATAAAGCCAGCAAAGACGTTGCCAAAGTTCGCCGACGGCACGCAGAAACTCACCTCGCGGTGCGGCGCGCCCAAGGCGACGCCTGCCGCCACGTAGTAAACGATCTGGGCCATGATCCGCGCCCAGTTGATCGAGTTTACCGCTACCAGTCGCGTGCCGTTCAAAAAGCCTTGATTGGCGAAGCTCGCTTTCACCATCGCCTGGGCGTCATCGAAATTGCCTTCGATGGCGATGTTGAAAACGTTATTGGCCAGCACGGTGGTCATCTGGCGACGCTGCACTTCGGAGACGCGGTTATACGGGTGCAGGATAAAAATATCCAGATTATCGCAGTGACGACACCCTTCAATCGCCGCCGAGCCGGTATCGCCGGAAGTGGCGCCCATGATCACCGCACGTTCGCCGCGCTTTTTCAGGAAGTGATCAAGAATGCGCCCCAACAGCTGCAGCGCGACGTCTTTGAACGCCAGTGTTGGGCCGTGGAACTGCTCCAACAAAAAGTGATTGGCGTCGAGCTGCTTAAGCGGCACCACGGCGTCGTGGTTGAACGTGGCGTAGGCGTCATGCACAAGCTGGCGGAACGTCGCGTCGTCAATCTCGCCGTTCACGAACGGCTTCATCACACGAAACGCGATCTCGGCATAAGATAGTCCCGCCATCTCGGCAAGCTCAGCGTGCGAGAACGAAGGCAAGGTTTCCGGCACGTAAAGACCACCGTCGCTCGCCATTCCGGTGAGTACCACCTCTTCGAACGACAGCGCGGGCGCCTGCCCACGCGTGCTGATATAACGCATGGCGTTATGCTCCTTTTTTATTCGCCTTCGTTGAGGCTTTCGACACGGATGCGAGTCACGGGGCCGGCAATGTCAGCCATGGACTCAATGTCGCGAATCGCGTCGTTCATCTGTTTCTCTTTGGTGCGGTGCGTCATCAGAATGATCGGTACCAACTCGCCTTCGGTGGCTTCTTTCTGGATCAACGCCTCAATCGAAATCCCCTGCTCGGAGAGAATTGTGGCTACGCGCGCCAGGACACCAGGGCGATCCACCGCCAGCAAGCGCAAGTAATAAGCCGTGATGATCTCGTCCATCGGCATAATCGGCAGCGCGTTAGCACTTTGGCCCACGCCGCTGAAAGCGAGATACGGCACACGGTAGTGGTGATCGGTGGCGATATCCCGTGCCACGTCCAACAAATCGGCGACCACGGCTGAAGCGGTGGGTTCCGCTCCGGCACCGGCGCCGTAGTAAAGCGTCGGACCTACGGCGTCGCCCATCACTTCAATCGCGTTTTTGACGCCGTGCACGTTGGCGAGAAGGCGCTCTTTGGGAATCAGCGTCGGGTGAACACGCAGCTCAAGCCCTGCTTCGGTGCGCTTGGAGATACCCAGGTGCTTGATGATGTAGCCCAGGTTATCCGCCTGCTCGACGTCTTGAGCGGTAATCCGCGCAATGCCTTCGGTGAAGGCTTTATCGAACTGCAGCGGCACACCGTAAGCAATGGAGGCGAGAATGGTGAGCTTGTGCGCGGCGTCGATCCCTTCCACGTCAAACGTCGGGTCGGATTCGGCATAGCCAAGGGCTTGGGCTTCGGCCAGCACGTCTTCAAAGGCTCGGCCTTCGTCGCGCATGTGCGTCAGGATGTAGTTGCCCGTGCCGTTGATGATGCCCGCCACCCATTCAATACGGTTGGCGCCTAGGCCCTCGCGCAGCGATTTGATCACCGGAATACCGCCGGCAACGGCCGCTTCAAACGCGACAATCACGCCTTTTTCGTGGGCGGCCTGGAAGATTTCATTACCGTGCACCGCGATCAACGCTTTATTGGCGGTAACAACGTGCTTGCCGTTATCGATGGCGGTTAGCACCAGCTCACGGGCCGTATCGTAGCCGCCAATCAGTTCAACGACGACGTCGATATCGGGGTTGCGCGCCACTTCAAACACATCGGTGGTGGCTTTAATACCGGTGATGTCGCAATCAGGATGGATGCTGCGATGCGCGACCTGTTCAATCACAATGGGGCGCCCCGCGCGGCGGGCGATATCGTCCGCGTTACGTGTTAGCACGTTAAAGGTACCGCCACCGACTGTACCTAACCCACAGATGCCTACTCTCACCGGTTTCAAAATAAATCCCCTCTCAGTATTGCACTCGAATGAATGTGTATTGACTCGAAAGTGCCTGTCTCAGCGTCAAAAATGGTTAATAAAATTTATATATCCGTTCGCTTTAGGCCTTTTCATCCAGGCCCAGCATGGTGGTCAAGCGCTCCGGCGGTACAAAGCCAGGCACCATTTCCCCGTCCGGTAGAATGATGGCGGGCGTGCCTTGCACCCCCATTTCCAGCCCTAAATCGTACTGCGATGCTACCGGATTATCACAGCTAGCGCTGCCAGAAAGCGCTTCACCTTGCTTAGCCGCCGTCATTGCCTCGGTGGGATTATCGGCACACCAGACCTGCTGCATCACCCGGGCTGCTTCGCTTTGCATGCCGCCACGAGGGAATGCCAAGTAGTGAACGGCAATACCGCGCTCGTTGAGCTCCGGCACGGTTTCATGCAAGCGCGAACAGTAAGGGCAGCTGGTATCGGTAAAGACCGTTACCGTCGCTTCGGGCTCGTCTATCCCGCGAAAGATGATCCGCTCACTTTGGGGCACGGCATCAATAGCGGCAACCCGCTCTTGATTGCGCCCCTGTTCGGTGAGGTTCACAAGCCCGTTGTCGCTGTTTTCGTACAAATCCCCCACCACAAAGTAGCTGCCGTCGGCGTTAGCGTAGAAAGATTCACCGCTGGTCAGGCGCACCTGATAAATACCGTCTAACGGTGTTGCGGTCACTTCTTCCACCGGCATGGCCTGGCCATTAACGCTTAAGGCGTCGGTTAACTGCTCAGGCACGCTCTGCGACATCGCGGTAACAGGCAACAACGTGGCAGCCAGGGCCAGAGTAAACATTGAGTATCGACGCATCGTCCGCTTAACCTCGTGGGTGATGATGTGCGTGCAGGCTCTCTAATCGGGCCTGCGCCACATGGGTATAAATTTGGGTAGTGGAAAGATCGCTATGACCTAACAGCAGTTGTACGACTCGCAAATTGGCACCATGATTCAATAAGTGCGTGGCAAAGGCATGGCGAAGCGTGTGAGGCGAAAGCGGCTTGGCAATCCCCGCCGCCATGGCATGCGCCTTGATACGGTGCCAAAACGTCTGCCGCGTCATGGATTTATCACTGCGCCCGGGAAACAGCGCCGGGCGCATTGGGTCTGTCATCATCTCATTGCGCGCGGTGCGTAAGTAGCGCTCAAGCCAATCCAACGCTTCATCGCCAAGCGGAACTAAGCGGTCTTTATCGCCCTTGCCGCGCACGCGTACCACCCCTTGCTTTAAGTTGAGCGCATCAAGCGTCAAGCCTACAAGCTCAGAGACACGCAGGCCACAGGCATATAAAAGCTCCAGCATGGCGCGGTCGCGTATGCCAATGGCGGTGGCGGTGTCGGGCGCTGCAAGCAGCCGCTCTACCTCGTCTTCATCGAGCGTATGGGGCAACCCCGGCTGCACACGCGGTAACTTGATGGTCGCCAGCGGGTCACGCTCAACGTCGCCATTCAAACGCGCCCAACGGTAAAAACTGCGCAAACTGGAGAGTAGCCGCGCGTTGCTACGCAGCTGATACCCCTGTGCCCGCCGCTCATCAAACCAGGCGATGAGCACACCGTCCGGCGGCGCGATCAACTCGCCGCCCTGCTCTGACAAATACGCGTACCAAGCGCTCAAATCGCGCCGGTAGGCCGCTAGCGTATGCTCACTGGCGCCACGCTCAAGCCAAAGGCTATCCAAAAAGGCGTCAATGAGGTCCATAGGCAAGCGGTCTCACAAGTCGTATGTCGCGATGACAAACAAAACCCCGCCCCGCAAAGCGGTGACGGGGTTTTGGTATCCAGACGCGCCGCAAAGCGGCAGCGTCTGTGGCAAAGTCTGGCTTACGCCAGCTTTTCCTTGATACGTGCCGACTTACCGCTGCGCTCACGCAGGTAGTAGAGCTTGGCCTGACGTACATCACCGCGACGCTTGACTTCAATCGAGTCAACCAGCGGGCTGTAGGTTTGGAAGGTACGCTCAACACCCACGCCGTGGGAAATTTTA
>JBNJFC010000127.1:0-5003 GCA_051746485.1 Pseudomonadota bacterium | reverse complement strand
TCTACCACCCACCGGCTGCTGCAGGCCCTGCAAAGCCAGGGGTTTGTCACCCAGGAGAACGAGCAGGGGCTGTGGCGCATCGATGTCAAAACCTTCCGCATCGGCAATAGCTTTCTCGAAGCGCGGGATTTTGTCGCCACCAGCCGACCGTTTCTGCGCCGCTTAACCCAGGCCACCGGTGAAACCGCCAACCTCGGCATTCGCGACGGTGCCACCGCAGTGTTTCTCGCCCAGCACGAATCCCCCCAGATGATGCGCATGATCACCCGCTTAGGCTCGCGGGCGCCGCTGCACGCCTCCGGCGTGGGTAAAGCGCTGCTGGCGTGGATGCCCGCCGATGAGCGCGCGCAGCTGCTCGAAGGGCACGAACTGGTTCGAGTCACCGAAAACACCCTCGCCACCCCCGCCTCGCTGCAAGATGAGATGGCCCGCATTCGCGCCGATGGCTTTGCCTGCGACCGTGAGGAGCATGCCATTGGCCTGCACTGTGTGGCTGCTTGCATTTACGATGAGCACGGCAGCCCCTTGGCGGCGATTTCCGTCTCCGGTCCCATGGCGCGGATTCCCGAGGCGCGGCTACAGGAGCTCGGCGGTTTGGTACAGGCCACGGCGGCGGAAATTACCGCGCAGCTGGGCGGCCAAGTGCCGGCGTAGTACTGCTTGATTAGCCTCTTTTTTATTGCCCTCGCCAGCGCCACGCTACTGCCCGGCGGCTCGGAAGTGTGGCTGGCGAGGCAGTGGTGCCTAAACGAGCCCGCGCTGGCGCTTTGGGTGGTGGCTACGTTGGGTAATACATTGGGCAGTTTCATCAACGTGGGGCTTGGCCGTTACGCCCGCCACTTTCAAGATCGTCGTTGGTTTCCCGCCTCACCGCAAGGGCTCGCCCGCGCCGAGCGCTGGTACCACCGCCTGGGTGAATATAGCCTGCTGCTTTCTTGGGTGCCGGTGATTGGCGACCCGCTCACCGTACTGGCCGGCGTGTTTCGCCTGCCCTGGTGGCGCGCCATTTTATGGATTGTGCTGGCGAAGGGCACGCGCTACGCCCTGGTGCTGTTTTTGGCACAAACATGGCTGCTGCCTCTTTGCTAGCGCCCGTTAAGGGCGCGAATATCGCAAAACAGCATGTTAGGCTATCGCCAAACCGTGTCTCGACAAACACGACTCAATAAGGGAGGAAGAAGTGTGACGCGATTACGACTCTTGCCTTGGCTTAGCGTTTGGCTATTCGCGCTCTTAGCGCTGATGGTGACGCCGGCAATGGCACAAACCGCTAGTGAAGCGGGCAATGGTGGTGAAGTCTCTTTAACGAACCTAGCCGACTTGCTGGAAAACGAGCAGTCGCGTCAGGAGTTGATCGACTTGCTGCGCAGCCAAGCGGCCGATGTCTCAAGCGAGGCTGAAACCGCTGCGGAAGGCAGCGATATGGTAGCCGAAGATGTCTCGCTGCCGCGCCAGCTAGCCCAGCTCACCAGCCGTGTAGTGAACGACGTCGGTGGGCAGTTAGAGCAATCGGTGGCTATTATTAGCGAACTGTTCAGCGGCGGCGCTGGCGCTAGCACGTTCGAACTGTCAGCGTTCACGACGGCGGCGATTAACTTGGGGCTGGTGATTCTGGCCACCTTTGTGTTGTTTATGCTGTTTCGCCGGCTGTGCAAACCGCTATTCGGCAAGATTAGCCTCTGGTCGCAAAACGGCACCGGTTTAACGCCGGTACTGCGGCTGATTGTGTGCGTGGCCGTGGCCGCGTTGGTCGATGTCCTGATCGTCGCCTTTGCTTATGTCGGCGGTAACCTCATTGCCACCTTTGCGGTGGGCGAGAGCGGCGATCTCTCCACGCGCGCATCGCTATTTCTCAATGCCTTCCTGGTGATTGAGCTGATCAAAGCCGCGGTGCGGATGCTGTTCTCCTCGCGCTACGAAGGGCTGCGTTTATTGCCGATTTCCGCGACCGAGGCCTCTTACTGGAACCGCTGGTTGGCGCGTCTTGTCGGCATGGTCGGCTACGGGCTGATGGTGGTCGTGCCGCTGGTGAACTTCTACGTGGCGCCCGCCCTCGGTCAAGCGCTGGGCACCTTGATCATGGTGGCCGCGTTTATTTACGCCGTCGCGGTGATTTTGAAAAACCGCGTGCGCCTGCGTGACAATCTAACCGCAATGTCCGCCAACGCCAGCTTTACCGCTAGCCGCGTGTCGCTGCAGCTTTTTGCGCGCAGCTGGCACCTGTTCGCGCTGCTTTACTTTTTGGTGGTGTTTGTCCTGACACTGACGCGCCCGGGTGATGCGCTGCCCTTTGTGATGTTTGCCACACTGAAAACGTTAGTAGCGGTTGTGGTTGGGCTTTTGGCCTCGTCATTTCTCACCCAGACCATTGGACGGCGAATTCAGCTCTCGGCGGATCTGCGTCGCAAGCTGCCGCTGCTGGAAAAACGCCTGAATAGCTATGTCCCCAACGCCCTGCGGATTCTGCGCACGGTGATCGGCATCGCGGTGATCATGGTGGTGCTCGATGCTTGGGGCGCCTTTGATTTGGCGGCGTGGTACGCCTCTGAAAGCGGCGCCAACCTGGTCGGGAATCTCACCAGCGTTGCGGTGATTCTGATTTTCGCGCTGGCCGCGTGGCTGGGTCTGGCTAGCTTGATCGAACACAAGCTCAACCCGGAAACGGGCTACGGCGAACCGTCTGCCCGGGCCAAAACCTTGCTGAGCCTGTTCCGTAATGCACTGGCGATTGCCATGGTGACCATTACCGGCATGATCGTTTTGTCCGAAATCGGCATCAACATCGGCCCGCTGATCGCCGGTGCCGGTGTGCTCGGTTTGGCGATTGGTTTTGGTGCCCAGAAGTTGGTGCAGGATGTCATCACCGGGATCTTTATTCAGGTGGAAAACGCTATGAATACCGGCGACGTGGTCACGGTGGGCGGCATTACCGGCACCGCCGAGAAGCTGAGCATTCGCTCGGTGGGGATCCGCGATCTCTCCGGCACCTTCCACCTGATTCCGTTTTCAAGCGTGGATACCGTGTCCAACTACATGCGCGAATACGGCAACCATGTGGGCGAATACGGTATCGCTTACCGCGAGAGCATCGACGATGCGGTGGATCAGCTCAAGCTGGCCTTTGAAGACTTGAAAGCCAGTGAAGAGCACGGCCATAAGCTGCTGGATGAACTAACCGTTGCCGGTGTCACGGCGCTGGCGGATAGCTCGGTTAATATCCGCGTGGTGATCAAGTCCACGCCAGGCGACCAGTGGGCCGTGGGCCGCGCCTACAACCGCTTGGTCAAGTTGCGTTTCGACGAGGCCGGCATCGAGATTCCGTTCCCGCATACCACGCTCTACTTCGGCGAGGACAAAGAAGGCAACTCACCGGCGGCGAATGTGAGGGTGCTTCAGGCCAAGGGTGATCGCACGACATCTCAAGCGATCAGCCACGATGACCCGGAGCACGGTGTGCAAACCTCCGCTGAGGAGGATCACACCAAACCCACCGACGATGACGTGTCCTAAACCGTCACGTTCGGTACGCAAAACGGGCCGCCCAATGGGGTGGCCCGTTTTGTTTGGCGAGGTTTGTTCTCGGCAGTTAAGGTGAATAATTCTCCGAGTGGCGCCCCTCCACGTTGATCGATTCGCCGCCATCGACAAACAAAATCTGCCCGGCCACAAAGGGGTTATCCAGCAAATAGTGAAGCGCGGCCACGAGGTGCTCCGGGTCGCCTTGGCGCTTGGCGGGAATACCGTCGATGCGCCACTGAATATAGTCGCTGGTGCGCTGCGAAGCGGGCAGAACCACGCCGGGAGCGATGCCGTTGATGCGGATGCGTGGGGCAAACTCCAGTGCCGCCATGCGGGTCATCTCGGCCAGGCTCTTTTTGGACAATAGATACGCCGCATAGGGGTACTGGTGATAAGCGATCTTGTTATCGATAATGTTGACCACGCAGCCCTCTTCGACGGCCTCGGCAAAGTGGCGCGTGAGCAACAGCGGGGTGAACATATTGACGCGAAACTGCGTTTCCAGCATGCCCAAATCCGTGTCGGCAAGCTTCGCGGGCTCGTACGCCGAGGCGCTGTTAACCAGCACACTCAAGCCGGTAAAGCGTGTTTTGACGTTTCTTATCAACATGCCAAGATCGTCTTCGGGGGCATCGCTTAAAAAGTTGCAGGCGAAGACCTCGCACGCGCGGCCTTTGTCACGAATGCCTTGAGCGACCTCGTCGGCCTCATGGCGCGAGCTGTTTACGTGCAGGGCGATATCGTAGCCGGCGTCCGCCAGCGCTTCGGCAAAGTGGCGGCCTAGGCGTGTAGCGCCCCCGGTTACCAGTGCAGCGTTTGCGCTCATGTCAGTGTCCTCATGGCAAATGTCCTTATCACGATGGTTTTATCGCAGAGACCGTTACTCTCTGCGGCAGGATGGCCGTTGTCAATAAGTTGTACAGCACTTTCACAAACAGGGCTTGCACAAAAAAAAGGAGACGCTAGGCTAGTAATCCAATCATGTCACCTGGCCATGCCAAGGATGTTTTTATGCCTCATGCTTCAGCGACGTCTCCCACCTCAATGGCCACGCCGCCGCGGCACGAGTGCGTGATTTCGGTGGGCTCGAACATCGACCCCGAACATCACTACGCGCAGGTGATCGAGATTCTCGACCAAGAGTGCGAGCTGATCGCCCACACCACGCCCATTCTCACCACGCCGGTCGGGTATCAGGCGCAGCCGGATTTTCTCAATAGCGCGGTGTTGGTCGTCACATCGCTCACCCGGGCGGACTTCAAGGCGTACCTTAAACGCGTGGAAGACCGGCTAGGCCGCGAGCGCGGGCCGATTAAATCTGGCCCCCGGACGATGGATTTGGATATTGTCGGCTGGGATGGCGAGGTGATCGACGATGGCTACTATAAGCACGCCTACGTCCGCGAACCGGTCGATGAGCTGCTAGCCGAAAGCGGGCGCACGCTGAGCGACGGCCGTTAATGCTAGGGCTTACCTGTTAGCCA
>JBNJFC010000126.1:0-5061 GCA_051746485.1 Pseudomonadota bacterium | reverse complement strand
CCTCGTTAATATGACGCTACGGTTAATTTTTAATGTCAGTATGAATTTTTTGTGACGAAGGCGAGGTCAGTCTTTATACTGGCGCCCGCCAATTCCAGGCTTCCCGAAAACAGGCTAAAAGGCTTTATGGTTACCTCCAATCCTTTTTCTGCGATGTTTGGCCGTTCGCCATTCCAGCCGCTGCTGGCGCACATCGTCAAAGCGAATGACTGTGCCGACCAGTTACTGCCGTTCTTTGAAGCATCGCTTCAAGGCGACTGGGACAGTGCCGCCCAGCTGCGTGAAAGCATCACACGTTTGGAGCACGAGGCGGATGTGCTCAAAACGGAACTGCGACTTAACCTACCCAACACCATGTTCTTGCCCGTGTCACGCTCGGATATTCTCGATTTGATCAGCGTGCAGGACAAAATCGCCAATAAGGTGCGTGACATTACCGGCATTATGCTGGGGCGCAAAATGCGCGTGCCGGAAAGCCTTGCCGAGCCGATGCGCCAGTACATGCATACCAGCGTGGCCTGTGTTGCCCAGGCGCGCCAGGCGCTTGAAGAGCTGAAAGACCTGCTTGAATCCGGCTTTGGGCGCAATGTCTCTGATGTCATGCAAAACATGATCCGTGAGCTGCACACCCTTGAGCACCAAGCGGATAGTCAGCAAGTGGAAATTCGTCGTCAGCTATTTGAGTTGGAAAGTGAGTTGCCGCCGGTCGATGTGATCTTCCTTTATAAGATCATCGATGGGGTTGGCGAGCTTTCCGACCGCGCCGAACGCGTGGGTAGCCGCTTGCAGATTCTGACCGCGCGTTAAGGGGGCAAGATGCAGATTATTGCGCAACATGGCGAGATATTTATCATTCTTGCCTGCCTGTTCGGCTTCTTCATGGCTTGGGGCGTGGGGGCAAACGATGTCGCCAATGCCATGGGCACCTCGGTTGGCTCTAAGGCCATTACCATCAAGCAGGCGATTATCATCGCCGTTATTTTCGAGTTTCTCGGCGCGTGGCTGGCCGGCGGTGAGGTGACCAATACCATCCGCAAAGGCATTATTGACCCGGAGCTTTTGCAGGATGACCCGCAGCTTTTGGTCTACGGTATGCTTTCCGCGCTACTGGCGGCGGGCACGTGGCTTTTGATTGCCTCAATGAAAGGCTGGCCGGTTTCCACGACGCACTCCATCGTCGGCGCTATCGTCGGTTTTGCCGTTGCCGGGTTGGGCGCGTCCACGGTGGACTGGGGCGGCGTGGGGACCATTGCCGCAAGCTGGATCGTGTCGCCGCTGCTGGCCGGCACCGTTGGCTTTGTGCTGTTTAAGTCGCTGCATCACCTAGTGTTTGAAGCCCGCGACCCGCTGGCAGCCGCCAAACGTTACCTGCCCGCTTACGTTTTCCTCGTCGGGTTTGTGGTGGCGATGGTCACCATGACCAAAGGGTTGAAGCACGTCGGCCTTGATCTCTCTTTTGCCCAAAGTTTGCTGATATCGATCATCCTTGGGTTGGTGCTCTCAGTCATTGGTACCTGGATGGAGCGCCGCGTGAAGTACGTCAAATCCAACGACGACCACTTTGGCTATGCCAACGTAGAACGCGCCTTTGGTGTACTCATGATCTTCACCGCCTGTGCGATGGCCTTTGCTCACGGCTCCAACGACGTGGCCAACGCGGTCGGCCCACTGGCGGCGGTGATTAGCGTGGTACAAAGCGGCGGCAATGTTGAAGGTGCCGCGCTCGTGCCTTGGTGGGTACTGGTGCTGGGCGGCGGCGGTATCGTCGTGGGCTTGGTGACGTACGGCCACAAAGTGATCGCAACTGTGGGTACAGGCATTACCGAGCTAACGCCGAGCCGTGGGTTTGCCGCGACCCTTGCCGCCGCGACGACGGTGGTGCTGGCCTCGGGCACGGGTTTACCGATCTCGACCACGCATACATTGGTGGGCGCGATACTTGGCGTGGGCATCGCCCGCGGCATGGCGGCGCTTAACCTAAGGGTGATTGGCACCATTGCCATGTCGTGGCTGATTACGCTGCCCGCCGGTGCCGGTCTTGCCATTTTGTTCTTCTTTATGTTCAAAGGCATCTTCGGTTAGCCTTTAACGCCATCAGCGCTAACCCGGCCCAAGCGGTATCTTCTGGCGCACTGTGCAGCGAGAAGATGCCGCTTTTTTTGTGCTCTGCTAAAGTAAGCGGGCTGGTAAAGCTGGCCTATGAGATTTCATTCACCTGCTGCCGGAGAGCGGCCCTTGGATACGCGCTTCCCTTTTGTTGACTGGTTCCGTAACGCATCCCCCTATATCAATGCGCACCGCGGACGAACCTTCGTCATTTTGATCGAAGGCGAGGCAATGGCGTCTGGGCGTAGCGAACAGCTGATTCAAGACTTGGCGCTTCTGCACTCGCTAGGCGTGCGCTTGGTGGTGGTGTTTGGTATTCGCCCCCAAGTGCAGGCGGCGCTGGCGGCAGCCGAGATAACGCCCAGGCGTGTGAACGGCCGCTGGGTGGCAGACCGCGCGGTCATGGCGACCGTCGAGCAAGTCGCGGGGCATCAACGCTTGTGGCTAGAGGCACGGCTTTCGCTGGGGCTCCCCAGCACGCCAATGCACGGCGTAGAGCTCAATGTTATCTCGGGTAATCTAGTGACGGCTAAACCGCTGGGCGTGCGCGAAGGGGTCGATTTCGATCATAGCGGTGAGGTGCGCCGGGTGCGCGCCAGCGCCATTGAAGGGCTGTTGGATAAAGGCGCGTTGGTGCTGTTGCCGCCGCTTGGCTTTTCCAGCACCGGTGAAGTGTTCGACCTAGACGCTTCCGATGTGGCGCAGCACGCCGCCGTGGCGCTAAAAGCCGACAAATTGATTTTGCTCGGCGAATCGGAAGGGCTCGAAGACGAAACCGGCGCACTACTGCGTCAGCTTTCGCCTTTTGAAGCCGAGCCACGGTTAAGGCAGGCCACGCCGGGCAGTGAATTGGCGCGTCATCTGCACGCTGCCTGCCAAGCGGCCCGCGAGGGAGTCGCACGCACGCACCTATTGTGCTGGCGCAACCACGATGCGCTGCTGGGGGAGCTTTTTACCCGCGACGGCGTGGGCACCATGATCACCCAGCACCGCTACGAGCAGTTGCGTCCGGCGACACTCAACGACGTAGCGGGGCTGTTGGATCTGCTCGAACCGCTGGAGCAGCGTGGCATGTTGGTGGCTCGCTCCCGCGAACGCTTAGAGCATGAAATTGATGACTACGTCGTGATCGAGCGTGATGGCATGGTCATTGGTTGTGCGGCGCTGCATGCCTTTTCCGATGCACAACTCGGTGAGCTTGCCTGCGTGGCCGTGCACGCAAACTACCGCGGTGGCGAGCGGGGCGAGCGGCTGGTGGAAGCCATTGAGCAGCGCGCCCGAAGCCGCGGCATTGCGAGGCTCTTTGTGTTGACCACCCACACGGCTCACTGGTTTGTCGAGCGCGGCTTCGCCCCAGCCAGCCTAGACGATTTGCCGCCGCTGAAGCGCGAAACGTACAACCACGCGCGAAAATCCAAAGTGTTGATTAAGGCGTTACTATGACCCCCCTTGAGCGCTGCGATATCGGGGGCACGCCGTTTGAGTTGGGTTGCCAGCTTGGCGAGCGCGGGCGCGACGCCGTTCACCGTGTGCTTGTGCAAGATCCCGCCTGGCAAGCCGTGCAAGCGCAAGCGCGAGAAAACGCAGGCGGGGTAAAGCGCTTGGCCGCCAACACGCAACGTGATTTCCCTGCCGTTTGGCAGGAGCTTTGTGGCCTTGCCGAGGGGCTGGAGGTGCCGCTAGCGGATGTCGTTGCCTGGAACTGCCGGGGGGATCTGCTGGCCACCGTGGCGGATGGCTGCACCAGCGTGCAGCTGCCCGGGGTGCTTTTGGCTCACAACGAAGACGGCCTGCCGTGCTTGAAGGGGCATTGCCTGTGGGTCACGGCGCAGCCGGCAGGGGAGGCGGCGTTTAGCACCTTCTGCTACCCCGGTTCACTGCCGGGGCATACGGTCGGCGTGCGCCACGGTGGCTTCGCCTTTGCGGTCAATAACCTGCGGCTGGCTCAGGTAACGCCGGCAATACCCCGCATGGCGGTGTGTCGTGCACTGTTGGGCGCTTCAGACATCGACGCGGCTGTTGAGCTGCTTGAGCGCTTCAATCAGTGCGGCGGTTTTCATATCACGCTGGCCGAGCGGGGCGGCGGGCGCATGGTGAGCGTCGAGTTTGGTGCGGGCAACACCGTGACCACCGCGCTTTCGGCGCCGGCCGTTCACGCCAATCACGCGTTTTACCACACAAGTGCGCAACACCTGACGCGCTCCTCCGCCGACCGCCAGCACCGTGGCGAGGCGCTGCTTGCTCAGGGTGTGCGTAACCCGCTCACGATTCTTCATGACCAAGCCCGAGAAGTGTTGCCTATTTTGCGCTGTGAGCCTGACGACCCGGATAACGAAAATACCCTCGCCAGCGTGGTGATAACGCTAGGAAATACGCCTTCCTGGGCCTGCTATTTGCCCGGTGAGACATCGCCCTGCCAGCAAGGAGCTTGGTAAGCGCTTAGCGCTGATAGCGCCGGTTAACCTCGACACTGAGCTTGCCTTCACCCAGGCGCAGCTTGAGCTTTTGCCCAGGTTGCGTGTCTTGCGCTCGACGCACCACTTGACCGCTCTCGTCCTGCGCGATGGCGTAGCCGCGCCCCAATACGGCCAAGGGGCTTATCGCATTTAGCTCGCGTGCTGCGCTGGTGAGTCGCGCTTGGCGGTTTTCGAGCTGGCGCTGCATGGCCGACCCCAAGCGTCGATGAAGCTGGCTAACGCGTTCCTGTTCGGCGCGGTGCAGCCGCGCCATGTCCTGGCTCGCCAGCCGCTTGGTCAACTGATCCGCGTGCGCTTTCTGCTTTGAAAGTGTTTGCTGCATGGCGCGGCTCAAGCGTTTTTGGAGCGCGGTTAAATACTGGCGCTGGCGGTTGAGCTGCTCGCCGGGGTGGCGCAGCTTGGCGCGCAGCGTATCCAGCCGCTGGCTGTCGCGCTCTAGCCTCGCCTGCATCGCCCGCTGAAGGCGGTTTTCATGGTG
>JBNJFC010000125.1:0-5163 GCA_051746485.1 Pseudomonadota bacterium | reverse complement strand
TCGTTGGCGATGCTTGGGGATCTAAACGTCGCCGAGCCCAACGCGCTGATTGGTTTTGCGGGTCCACGTGTCATCGAACAAACGGTGCGGGAAACACTACCCGACGGCTTCCAACGCAGCGAGTTTCTGCTGGAACATGGCACTGTCGATATGATTGTTCATCGCAGTGAGATGCGTAAGCGCATAGGCGGTGTGTTGCGTAAATTGACCCATCACGATCCTTTCTTACAGGCTGAAGATGCCGGGGCGCCTGAAAAGGTCGAGGTTATCGAGCCGGTGGCCGATGAGCCCACCGTCGCCAATGCGGCTGACCATAGCGAAGAGCCGGCGAAGCATTGGGTCGACGACGAAGAAACGCCAGCGCCATCTAGCGAAGAAAAGTCGCGTAATGCCTAACGATTTAGCTTCATGGCTTGCGTATTTAGAGCGGCTACATCCGGTGGGTATCGACATGGGCCTTGAGCGCGTTCGTGACGTGGCTACGCGCATGGGGCTTTTAGACTCGCCTTTGGCACCGAAGGTGATCACGGTAGCGGGTACCAATGGCAAAGGGTCAACGCTTGCGATGATGGCGGCGGTAGCAGGCGCGCATGGCCAGCAGGTGGGGACATATACCTCACCCCACTTGGTGCGCTACAACGAGCGCGTCACGCTCAATGGTGAACCGGCGAGCGATGACCTGCTGGTGAAGGGCTTTCAAGCAATAGAGCACGCTCGCTTGGAAACGCCTGAAATTAGCCTGACTTACTTTGAGGCTGGCACATTATGCGCGCTCTGGTGTTTTGCTAACGCTGAGCTCGACCTTGTGTTGTTGGAAGTCGGCCTGGGGGGGCGCTTGGATGCGGTGAATATCATCGATGCCGATATCGGCATTGTGACCACGATTGCCCAAGATCACGCCAATTTTTTAGGCACCGACCTTGAGCAAATCGGTCGCGAAAAGGCGGGTATTTTGCGCCCGCGCCACCCTGCCGTGTTGGGGAGCGAAACGCTCCCCGGTAGCGTAGAAGAAACCGCAAAAGCTCTTAACGCACCGCTTTTTACCCTCGGCCAGGCGTTTCGTCATGCGCCGCAAGGCGAGGAATGCTGGCAGTGGCATGGCCATCGCGCGGACGGGCAAACCGTGACATTGACACAGCTGCCTGACCCCGGTTTGCCGCTCGATAATGCTGCAACTGCACTGCAAGCGCTCTCGCTGGCAGGCTTACTGCTTGATTCTGCGACGACGCAAGGCGCGCTCGCCAACGTCACGCTGCCGGGACGTATGCAGTGGCTTGGGCAATGGTGTTTAGACGTTGGCCATAATCCTCATGCAGCTGCATTTGTTGCGAGCCGTTTACATAAGCCAGCTCAAGGGCGACTTTGGTGTTTGATTGGCATGCTCGACGATAAAGACGCTGACGCTGTAATAGCGAACTTGGCACCGCAAGTTACCGATTGGGTGTGTGTATCGCTCTCTGGTTCCCGCGGGCGTTCTGCGACATCGCTTAAAGCTGTGATCGAGCGTCAAGGTGGCCGGGTTCACCACTGCGCCGATACACCTAAAGAAGGCGCTGATTGGCTGGGAGGACAGCTGGTGGCGTGCGATATCGTGCTGGCGACGGGGTCTTTTTTTACCGTTGGGGCATTGCTTGAAATCACGTTACCTCAGGCATCACGCGAGGCAACCGCTTGATTGGCGCGCTTTTATAGGCGCTCCCAAGGGAGAGAAGCATGAAATACGGCAAAACGGAGCGCATCAGTGGCATCGTGATTCTGTTAGCGTTGGCCGCTATCTTGATTCCCTGGTTAATGAGTGACCCCGCTCCCCGTGAGGAGCGCCCGCAGCCGTCGTTTACCATTGAACAGCCGATAGATGCGCCAAAGCGCGACGTTGCCGAACCTGCGCCCCCCGAGTCAATCGATCTTTCTACCTCTAGCGACGCACCTCAGGCGCCAACAACGTCAAATGACGATGCGATTGTTGATGGTGATGCTGTCACCGAGCGTGATGATGCATCATCGGTTCAAGATCAAATGTCATCACAAAACGCAGAGACGCAAGAGACAGACACGCAACACACAGAAGCACAAGACGGCGCACCACAGGTGGAGGACGACCCCATTGCCGCGCTTATGGCGCAGGCCGATAGCCAGCGTCGGGCCTCAGAAGAGGCGATTCCTGCTACCAACGAGCAAGGAGAGTGGGGCGTTCAGGTGGGGACGTTTGGTAATCCCGATAACGTTTCACGCCTTAAGCGCGAGTTGGAAGAGAACGGATTTCCTGTATATACCCGCCAGCGTAGCGATGATTTGACCACGGTGATCGTCGGCCCCTTTGCCAGCTCAGCCGATGGCGAGCGCGCTTCTACTCTGATTAAAGAGCGCGTTAATCAGCAAGGTTTGCTGGTTAGAGTGAGGGACTAAGTCATGGCGTTAACGTGGATCGACGCGCTGTTTTTAGCCGTTTTAGCGTTGTCGTTGCTCGCAGGCTTTGTACGCGGATTGGTGCGTGAAGCGCTTGGGCTTGCGGCGTGGGTCGTGGCGCTTTTGGTCGCACGCGTGCTCGCTGAACCGGTGGCCGAGCTTATGACCAGCTTTATCGAGAGCTTTGATGCGCGCTTAGTTCTCGCTTTTGTATTGGTGATATTTGCCGTGATTCTGCTGTGCGGCATTGTCATTCGTGGCGTGCACGCAGCCGTGGTATGGGTGGGCATGGGATTTTTAAACCGCCTGGCGGGTGCTGCGTTCGGCGCTGCCCGAGGCGTGGCCATTTTGCTCGTTGCCACCATCTTGATCACGCTAACACCGCTGATGGAGCTGCAAGCGTGGCAGCAGGCGTCACTGCGCCCAAGCTTTGAGCAGTTGCGTGATTGGGCCGTCAGCCGGCTCGATCAGTGGGAGGGCGATTTGCCCCAAGCGCCAGATTCGTTAAGCGAGATTCCGCTACCCGATTTTCGTTCACGCGACGAAGAGTAAGTAGGGCGATTCGAGCGTTTCGGCGAGGCAAAGTTTCTTAATCGTTGGCTTAATATTAAGCCTGGGTATCAAGCGAGGTAAGACAGTTATGTGCGGTATAGTGGGCCTTCTGGCCAAGCAGGCGGTGAATCAGGCAATTTATGATGCCTTGACCGTACTACAGCATCGGGGCCAGGACGCTGCCGGGATGATGACCTGGAGCGAAGGACGCTTTTTACTGCGCAAGAGCAACGGCCTTGTGCGCGATGTCTTCCATACCCGCCATATGGCGCGTTTGAAGGGTAACTTAGGTATCGGCCACATACGCTACCCAACGGCCGGTTCGTCCAGCGAAGCAGAATCGCAGCCGTTTTATGTCAACTCGCCCTACGGTATTGCGTTGGCCCACAACGGCAACCTGACCAATTCCGAGCAGCTCAAACAAGAGCTTTTCTCTACGGATCTTCGCCACATCAATACCAGCTCCGATTCCGAAGTGCTGCTCAATGTGTTTGCCCATGAGTTAGGCAAACAAGGGCTGCATTTAGAAGCCGAAGATATCTTCGATGCTGTCCGCCGGGTGCACCGTCGTTGTAAAGGCGGCTACGCCGCTGTGGCAATCATCAACGGCTTTGGCATGGTGGCATTTCGCGACCCTCACGGTATTCGCCCGGTCGTGTTTGGTACCCGCGAGCATGAAGGCCAGCAAGAGGTGATGATTGCGTCTGAGTCTGTTGCTCTGGACGTGGGTGGCTTTGAGTTAGTGCGGGATCTATCGCCCGGTGAAGCGATATTTGTCGATATGGAGGGCACTATCCATACGCAGGTTTGCGCAGACCGCCCGCTGTTGCGCTCGTGCATTTTCGAGCATGTCTACCTGGCGCGGCCGGACTCAATTCTCGATGGCGCCTACGTCTATGGCACACGGATGCAGATGGGTCGTAAGCTTGGGGACCGCATTCTCAACGAGTGGCCTGAGCACGATATTGACGTGGTGATCCCGATTCCTGATACATCGCGCACCTCGGCGCTGGAGATGGCTCAGCACCTGGGCGTGACCTATCGCGAAGGCTTCATGAAAAACCGCTATATCGGTCGCACGTTCATCATGCCGGGGCAGACCCAGCGTAAGAAATCCGTGCGCCAAAAGCTCAATGCTATTGATGTCGAGTTTAAAGACAAAAACGTGCTTTTAGTGGATGACTCGATTGTTCGGGGGACAACCTGCAAACAGATTATTTTAATGGCCCGTGATGCGGGGGCGCGCAATGTTTATTTTGCCTCTGCTGCGCCGCCGGTACGCTACCCGAATGTGTATGGCATCGATATGCCCGTCGCCTCCGAGCTCATCGCCCATGGGCGCAGCGAAGCTGAAGTGGGCGAGTTGATTGGCGCTGACCGTATTTTCTATCAAGATTTAGACGACTTGAAAGCCGCGTGTCGCGAAGTGAATCCAGCGTTTGACGGTTTTGACTGTTCGGTCTTTGATGGCAATTATGTCACCGATGATATTGATGACGCGTATCTTCAAGCGCTTGAAGCAAGCCGCAGCGATGCGGCCAAGGACCATAGCGCGGGAGACCATGCGTTAGTGGATATGCACAACCAGGACGACGACCTCGACGATTAGTTTTAGAAATGCGTTTTACGTTATGCGTCGCGGTGAGGAGAAATAGAGATGCAAGACGATACGGTAGAACCGTCGTGGTCACTGGAAACACTGGCCATTCGTGCCGGTCATGAGCGTACTGCTGAACAAGAGCATTCTGAGCCGATTTTTCCGACTTCCAGTTTTGTCTACGGCAGTGCGGCGGAAGCGGCGCGGAAGTTTGGTGGCGAAGAGCCGGGCAATGTCTATTCACGCTTTACCAACCCGACGGTACGCACGTTTGAACAGCGCCTTGCTGCACTGGAAGGGGGAGAGCGCTGTGTGGCGACAAGCTCCGGTATGTCCGCGATTCTGTCGACAGCGCTCGCGCTTTTGCAGGCTGGCGATGAAATCGTCGCGTCGCGCTCGCTGTTTGGTTCCACAGTAAGCTTGTTCGATAAATATTTGGCAAAGTTAGGCATTACCACCCGCTATGTGGAACTTTCCGATCTCAGCGCATGGGAAGCGGCGATTACGCCGGCGACTAAGTTACTATTTGCGGAAACACCGTCAAACCCCTTGGCGGAAGTTGCCGATATCACGGCACTCGCGGCGCTGGCAAAGCGTCACGACGCCTT
>JBNJFC010000124.1:0-5173 GCA_051746485.1 Pseudomonadota bacterium | reverse complement strand
GATCAAGCCGAGCAGCGCGACTGGATCGAATTCGAACATCGTGAAGGCAGTTTGCTAGATGCGTTTCGTCTTGAAGGCTTTGCCTTAGACGCGGCGGGCATCGAGGTGACTATCGGTGAGTTTGAGCTTGCTTGGGCAGATGACTGCGTACTCTCGGGAAAACTATGCATCGACACCCTGCGCATCGCACAAGCCGATATCCGTCTACCGGCTACTGACTCAGCACAAGACCCCGAAGAGACACCCACAGAAAGTTCACCAAGTGGTGCTATCCGCTTTCCTTTCCCTTTCTCGGTAAGAGAGCTAGCTCTAGACGACGTAACGATCCACTTAGGCAACGGTACAAAGTTTAGCTGGGAGAACTTTGAAAGTGCCATCCACGCGGCCGAAGGCGGCATCGATATTTCTCCGACCCACTGGGACAAGCCCGAGCTTTATCTACCGCCAAGCGAGGGGGTTCGTCTAACACAAGAGACCGACACGCCGCTTAACGCCGATGGAATCGATGCCGCCATTGCGATTCATGCACCTCGCGCTGAAGCAGATGGCGATGGCGATGGCGATGGCGATGGCGAAGCGAATAATGAAATTCCATTGCCTATCGATGAAGCGCTGGCCGAGCGAGAACCGATCACGCTACCGGCTATTACATTGCCGCTCGACATCCGCATGCCGTCATTTAACGTCAATCAGTTTACCGTGTCCGGCGCGACTGAGTACCAAGTCGAGACGCTTGATGTTGGCATTGTCACAGAAGGCAACCGCGTAACGCTAACGCACTTAAATGCCACCACCCCCGATGCGCATGTTGCGCTTACATCGGAAGTCACCCTTCACCAGGACTACCCGTTGACGGCCGAGCTTAACGTCGACGTATTGGAATCCGAGCGGTTAAACACGCTTGGGCTAGAAGCGCTGAGCGGCCAAAGCCTGCGCCTCAATCTCAACGGCCCCCTTAGCGATTTAAGCGCAGAACTTCGCGCGAAGGGAGTCCTACAGGCAAGCTTTGATGCCCACGTTGATGCGCTCGCGCCAACGTTTCCGTTTAGGCTGCGTCTTCAAAGCGACGCGGTCAGTTGGCCGCTTGCCGCCACTAGCGACGAAGACGAATCAAGGGACCCATACCGTTTGCAAGCGTTAAATCTCGCCATCGAGGGTAATGTAAACGACTACCGATTGACGCTGGATACACAAGCGTCAGGTCCCGCTATTCCAGTGACGCAGCTCTCGCTTACAGGTGAAGGTGACATCGGTCAATTTGCTTGGTCGCCACTTTCCCTACGCGTAAACGACAGTGAAATTCGCAGCCAAGGGCAAATTAATTGGCTAAATCCGCTTGATCTATCAGCGTCGCTCACACTCTCTGACATCAACCCTGGTGACTTTGTTGAATCGCTCAATGGCGATCTAAACGGCAATCTTCAGATCAATGCACGACAAGAGCAAGCGCGATGGGCCGTGTCAATTCCGGCGCTGAACATTGATGGGGAGTTGATGGATTATCCGTTATCGCTCAGCGCCGTGTTAGACGCCGATAGCGAACTGAATGCGAATATTCATGAGCTTCGCTTCGCTCAAGGTAATAATCGCTTAAACGCCAGCGGCAAGCTTAGTGAAGACAATATGTCGCTCGATGCCGAGATCGATCTGCGCGAGTTAGCGACCCTCGCGCCGCAACTATCGGGGGCGTTAACCGGCGATATTCAAGCCCGCGGCAGCTTTTCGCAACCCAACGTAAATGCGTCTCTCAATGGCGAGGCGCTGCAGTTTGGCGAAAACCGACTTGAAACGCTGCGCCTGAATGCCGATGTCAGTGGGTTGGACGACCCAAGCTTTGATGTGGCGCTTAGCCTAGCCAATATAAACGCCGGTGGCCAAGCGATTGAGCGCGCTGATGTAACTCTCGATGGCCGTCTTTCTCAGCACCGCTTGACCCTGGACACACAAGGCGCACCCCAGAACTCAGTGCTTGAGCAAGCCTCAATGGCGTTGGAAGGGAGCTTTAACCAAGCAGAACAATACTACCGTGCCCGTATCACACCGCTAAAAGTGGTTTCAGACGCCGGTACGATCCGCTTGGAAGACGCGCTGGATATCGATTACCGCATAGCAAGCAGCGAAGCCAACGTATCACCGTTTTGTCTGCGCCGCGAGGAGGGCGGCGTCGTTTGCTCAGAAGAGCCCCTAAGCGCTTCCCCCACTGCGGGAGAGGCCGTGCTCACGCTACGCGAGGTCCCGATGCAAATGGTCACGCCGTTTTTACCCGAGGGCTGGGATTTAGACGGTGACACCACCGCCGATGTGGCCGCTTCATGGCAGGACGGGGGGCAGCATTGGCAGGCGGATATGCAGCTTTTGAGCGAAATGGCGATTACCGCCATAAACGACTTCGGCCAACCCGTCGAGCTTCCGCGCGTAACCCTCGACACCCGCGTTAACGCAACCCCTGAGCGCGCCCAGGCCGATAGCACACTGTCTTTTTCTGAAGCAGGCAATGTCGGGCTTTCGCTGACCCTAGCGGATCCGCTAGGGGAAGGCCGGCTAGATGGCGAGTTAACGGTTGAGGATGTGTTACTCGCCCCATATCGCCCAATGATAGTCGGCATGGATACTTTGGCCGGTAGGCTTAATGGCAACGTACAAATTAGCGGTGTCACCGAGAAGCCTGACTTACAAGGTCAGCTTGAGCTTTCCGGCATTAATGCCGCCGGCCCAGACTTACCGTTGGTTATCTCGGAAGGAGAGATCAACGTGGCACTCGATGGCCCGTCTGGCACGATTGACGGATTTATTGACGCTGAACGCGGCCGCCTGAACATTACTGGCGATGCCATTTGGCCAAGCAACGAGCCTTGGCGCATGGGGGTGGATCTTAACGCAACACAAGAGCCGTTACTCATCTCGCTGCCACAGTTTGGCCGTTTAGAAGTGGCACCCGATATTCGCGTTCGCGTAACACCTGCGCGGTTACAGGTGCGCGGTAACGTGCACGTGCCTTGGGCCCGGCTCGAGGTAGGAGATACGCCCAGCTCGGCAACCGGGCCTAGTAGCGATGAAATCATCATTACCGAGCGTGATGACCGTGAAGCGCAAGAGCGTGAGCAGTCTCGCGCAGCGAATGGAGAACCCAGTGCGGCCGATGAGTTGTCGCAAGAGGGCATGACGATAGATGTGCTGCTCACGGTGACATTAGGCAGCGATATGCAGCTGTCGGCGTACGGCTTAGAGTCCAATTTAGGTGGCACATTGGAGGTTCGCCAAGATAGTGGAGGTCTACAGCTTTTCGGCGACGTTAACTTAGTCGATGGTCGCTTTAAAGCGTTTGGGCAAGACCTATTGATTCGGCGTGGAGGCATTCTCTTCAGTGGCCCGCCAGGGTTGCCTACCCTTGATTTTGAAGCGATTCGCAATCCTGAGGTCACCGAAGATAATGTGATTGCCGGGCTCAGTGTAACAGGACTTGCCGAAGCACCCGACGTTGCTATCTTCTCTGAGCCGGCGATGAACGAGACGCGTGCGCTGTCTTATCTATTGCGCGGCCGTGCGCCGGATGCTAGTGGTGGCGGAGTGGATAACGCCGTGACGACAGCGCTCATCGGCATGTCGCTGGGTCGCACCGGCGGTGCCGTCGGCTCCATCGGTGAAGCCTTTGGCATTGATGACCTCACTTTAGATACCACCGGCGCCGGAGATGACAGCCAAGTCGCACTTACTGGCCAGCTCACCGATGATATTCGTATTAGCTACGGGGTGGGGATTTTCTCCCCGATTGCCGAGCTTACGTTGCGCTACACACTCTGGCGCAACCTTTATTTGCAAGCGGTGTCAGGGACTTCTCAGGCTGTTGATCTCATTTATGAGTTTAATATCTCAGGCAATCCGCGCATTTTCGATTAAGTATTTTTTGTCACTTAAACACCTCTTTTAAACAGGTAGCGACGTTATGACACTCTTTGCAGGCGCACTTCCCGGGCGTGACACACCGATTCCCACCAGTGAACGACACGCGGTCAATGGCGAATCACTTCACCCGCCGTTCCCCGAAGGATACGAAACGCTAGTGGTTGGTATGGGCTGTTTTTGGGGCGCTGAGCGCCTTTTTTGGCAGCTACCCGGCGTACACGTCACGGCTGTCGGTTATGCCGGCGGCGAAACGCCCAACCCTACGTATGAAGAAGTTTGTACCGGGCGAACGGGCCACGCTGAAGTCGTGCTGGTGGTATTTGATCCTGTGCAAACTGACGTGGAAACCCTGCTCCAGGTTTTTTGGGAGAACCACGATCCAACACAAGGGGACCGCCAGGGTAACGATATTGGCCCTCAGTACCGATCCACCATCTTCGCCACCAACGAGGGGCAGCTTGAGCGCGCTAAGCGCAGCGCCGATGTCTATCAGCAGCAACTGACTCGCGCCGGGCGAGGCGACATCACGACAGAAATTAAACACCTTGATACTTTTTATTACGCTGAGGCCTACCACCAGCAGTATCTCGAAAAAAATCCTGGTGGCTATTGCGGCCTAAAAGGGACCGGCATTCGCTGCCCGATCAACTGAGCATTAAAGATACACCGCCACTAGAGGTATGTTGCTACGATGCTTGATGTATACGATCTATACAAAGCTGGGGGGCTCGCACCCGGACGCTCTACCTGCGTGGTGAGATCCTCTTTATTAGGATTTGTCGTTATTGTCACAATAACACTCGCCACGACAGGCGCTTATGCTGATTCACACGGAATCTCAGCACCCAAAGACGTAGACGAAACGCGCTTTGAAAGCGAGCGTGAAGCGGTTATGTGGCGCCAGCAAGAATTGAAAGATATTGAGAGTTTAGTGCGTCAACTGCGCTTTGACCTAGTCAACAACCGCGATGCAAAAGCGGCAGCGCCGCGATTAAAAGAGCTGAAAGAGCGCGCTAGCGCCGACAATCTGATACCTGCGTATATTGTCGGCACGCACGGGTATGGCTCCGATGCACGCCCCAAGATTTGGGAAGAGTGGGACCGCTTTGAGAACGGGTTTTACGACATGGAGCAGCACATTGATACGCTAATAGACGCCGCCAATGCGGAAGAGTACCGCGCAGCGGCGAAAGCCCTGTCAGACGTTGGGAATAGCTGTAAAGGCTGTCACCGTCAATATCGCTACGATTAAAACAAAGCGATGACTAAG
>JBNJFC010000123.1:3100-5224 GCA_051746485.1 Pseudomonadota bacterium | reverse complement strand
GTGACAGAAGCGCTGGCGCGTGGCTTGCCGGTCATCACGACAACGGGGGGTGCGCTAAATGACACTTTGCCTGATGCGGCCGGGCTGAAAGTGCCTCCTGGCGATAGCGAAGCGTTAACCGCTACGCTGTCGCGCTTTATGACCGACCCTGCGCTGCGCGCAAATCTTCGCCAAGGTGCAAAGACGGTGCGCGAAAATCTCAATGACTGGCAGGCGGCAGGTGAGCAGTTTGCCCGAATTTTGCAACCTTCGACGCCGGGGAGCCATTTCGCCGCCGATTGGCTCGCCCGGCGTGAGCCAGTGGACGCCGAGGCTCGCAGCCAGCATTTGGTCGACCTGGCGGCTGCGTGGTTGACGACAGAGCGGCCGGCGGCGCGGCGTTATCCCATGAAGCTCGTTGATCTCGGCTGCGGCCGAGGCAGCAATGTGTGTTTTCTCGCCCCGCGCTGGCATGGCCCTCAGTCCTGGCAATTGATGGACCATGACCGGGTGCTGCTGCAACAAGCTCGCCAGCGATGCAATACGTTACGCGATAGAGACGGACAGGCGGTGACGGTGGCATTACGCCCATGTTCGCTCACCGAACTCCCTTCACGCTGGCCGGCGCAGGCGGATTTGATCAGCGCCTCGGCGCTTTTGGATCTTGTCTCCGCCGAGTGGCTCGACGTTTTGGTTGAGTGCTGCGCTGAGCATCGCCAGGCGCTTTTGATCGCGCTTAGCGTCACCGGCGAATGGCACCTCACCGATACCTGCGACGCGCCACTTCATAACCCCGACGACGCATATGTTCATGCGCTTTTTAATGCCCATCAGCAGCGCGATAAAGGCTTCGGTGCCGCACTCGGTGGGCGTGCCCATTTTGAGCTGGTAACGCGTCTCAACGCCGCTGGTTTTGACGTAGAAGAAGCTGCATCGCCCTGGCGGCTTAAAGCGGGCCAAGCCGAACACACCGCCCTGCTTCACCCGCTAATCGACGGCTGGGCGCAAGCGGCAATAGAACAGGCACCAGAGGCGCATGATCGGATTGACGCTTGGCGCACCCAGCGTTTGGCGCAGGTAGACGCTGGCGAACTCGGTGCTGTTGTCGGTCATCGGGATATGTGGGCGAGGCCTGCCTATGGGTAGCCGCGTGGCCCAAACCGCAGTCGTGAAGCGGCTAGGGCTCAGCGCCGCCGTTTTGTTGGCCGTGGCGCTTTTGCTCGACCCGCGTGCGATTATTCGTGAGGTACAGGGGTTTTCGCTGGCCTGGCTTGTGCTGGGCTTGGCGATTAGCATTTTGCAGGTGCTGCTGTGTGCTTGGCGCTGGCGTCTAACGGCGGGACTAGTCGGCACGCCGCTACGCTACCGCTACGCGGTGGCGGAGTATTACCTGTCACTTTTCATCAATCAGGTGTTGCCTGGCGGCGTGCTGGGGGATGCTGGGCGCGCGTTGCGCCACGCGCAGCAGACCTCAAAGCGCGGTAGCGCTTGGCGGGCGGTGATTATTGAGCGCGCCTCAGGGCAGTTGGCCGTGGCGCTATTAACGGCGCTGGCGCTGGTAAGTTCGCCCCTGTGGCAAGCGGCGTTGGGGAAAAACGGCTATCTCTGGCTGGCGGCAGGCATGGTTAGCGTGGTGCTTTGCGTTGCGTTCATCGCGGCGGTCATACCGGAGCGGGTTCACCTGCCAGGTTGGGTGAGCGCTTTGTGGGCAGATATTCAGCGTGGACTCTGGCATGGCGGGGTATGGGCTTGGCAGTTAGCGTCGTCGTTAATGATCGTGTTCAGCTACGCCCTGGTGATGCTGTGTGCAGCACGGGCAATCGGCGTGGAGCTGCCGGCCAGCGTGCTCTTGGCGTTGGCGCCGCCGTTGTTACTTTCGATGTTGATTCCGCTTTCCGTGGCCGGCTGGGGGCTTCGCGAAGGCACCGCGGCCAGCGTCTGGGCGTGGGTGGGGTTAGCGCCCAGCCAAGGTGTGGCGGTGTCGCTGGCTTACGGGGTTATCGTGCTGATCGCGACATTGCCGGGGCTCTGGGTGGCGCTGATGCGGCGCCGCCGCGCTACGCCTGCCGGGTCAGGTTTCGTCGAACCCACGGCTGCGCAGGCAGAGGTCAAACAGGGTGTCATCCCCACAGCTGAAGCGCCTCG
>JBNJFC010000123.1:0-3000 GCA_051746485.1 Pseudomonadota bacterium | reverse complement strand
TGCACCAAACTCTCGTGGCCGTTGATGTAGTGCGAGTGGCCGCTTTCGGTGGCGATGCGCCCGTCAAGGCTCTGCCCCAGCTGAGCGATCACCCACTCCCGATGCGACACCAACGGGGCCAAGCAGTCGAGAAAATCGGTGGCGTCGGGCGTAGTGTTGTGGGGCATAGCGCCTCCGTGCGGTGCAAGTTGAATTTATCATGCTCGGGTGTCAGCGGCCGTGCAAGCAAGCAGTTATTTTGAATAAAGGCGAGCCCGAATAAAAAGCGAGGAAGCTTCTATGTACCACGTTGAACGCGCCATTTTCGATATTCGCCGTGGGCTACCGGTGGTGATCCACACTGGTTCGCGCCCGCTGTTGGTACAAGCCCTTGAAGGCAGTGATTCGGTATCAGCCTTGGCGGCACTGTCAGGCTCGCGCCCGGCACTGGTCTTAACGCGTCATCGTTTAGCAGCGATGGGGCACTCGATCAGCGCCGAGGCGGCGAGGCTTCCGCTAGCGGCGGAGATGGACACGGCCACTCTGTATGACTTGGCAGTGGCAAAACCGCACGGGGAGAAACAACGCTTGAGCGGCCTTTCCCCGGCGGGTACGGGCGAGCGTGGTGCTCTGGCGTTAATGCGTCGCGCGCTGCTGCTGCCGGCGGCTCTGTGTGCCGATGTGGATGCGTCGCAGCTAGCCGCTATCGAGGCGAAGATTTCGCATGGTGAGCTTTTACGTTTGGATGCCGGCGACGCCTTGAAGGCCCTTCACGGAGTGCCGGGAATGCTCAAGCGCGTTAGCGAAGCGGATATTCCGCTGGAGAGTGCCCAAGCGTCGCGGTTTGTGCTGTTCCGTGAACCCGATGGCCTGCGCGAGCACGTGGCAGTGGTGATTGGGGCAGTGGAGAACGCGGAAGAGCCGGTCCCGATTCGCCTGCATTCCGCCTGCTTGACCGGGGATCTGTTCGGTAGCCTGCGCTGCGACTGCGGCGATCAGCTACGTAACGCTGTAGCGGAAATCAGCGCCATGGGCGGTGGCGTGCTGCTCTATCTGGCGCAAGAAGGCCGCGGCATCGGGCTTGCTAACAAGCTTCGGGCGTATACGCTGCAAGACGCTGGGCTGGATACCGTCGATGCCGATCAGGTGCTCGGATTTGGCGACGATGAGCGTCGCTACAGCGTCGCGGTGGATATGCTCAATGCGCTGGGGATTACCCAGGTGCAGCTTTTGACCAATAACCCGTTGAAAATGGCGGCACTACGCGACGGCGGCATTGAGGTGGTTTCTCGGCAAGCGCTTTACGGCAGCGTGACCGACCATAACCAGCGCTATCTCACCGCCAAGGCGAATCGCTCGGGCCACTACCTCCACGATGCCCTGCGCGACGTGCTCAATGATGCACAGCCAAATGGTTAGGCCGAGCTGGTCATTGGTGCAGCGACGGTAGCTGCGCTGTCTCTTCCACCACCTGAGCGAGCAGGCGCCCATAATGATGGACTAAGCGCTCGCCGAGCTCTGCCGTAGCCTGAGTGGCGTTACCTGCAATGCCATCGGGCGATAAATCTTCCGCCAGCCAGGCAAATGGCGCTGCGCCTTCAGGGCCTACCAGCGTGCTAGGAGAAGGCGCCGGCGTTAAGGCGTTCATTGCACGCTGCATGTTGACCCGCTTTGGTGCCAAGTACAGCATCATCGAGGTTTCTAGCGCGCCGCCGTGCAAACCGCGGCGAAGTTCATCGGCATCAAGCGCGGCTTCCAACGGCGGCAAGCGCGTATAGGTGGCTTTAACCACGCGCATGCCATGGCGACGGCGCAGCGTTAGCGCAGCAAGGTCCATCACCGCTTTGTTGCCGCCGTGGCTATTGATCAGCACCAGCCGCTTGATGCCCGCTCGGGCGATGCTGTCGCCATAGGCCTCAAGCGTTTCGATGGCAAGTCGGGCTGGCAGGCTCAAGGTGCCGGGAAAACTTGCATGTTCGTCACTTGCGCCAATCGTCATGGGGGGCAGGCATAGCGCTATCACGTCATCAGATAGCGCATCGCACATGGCCTGCTGTAGGCCGAGGCCGATGGTGGTATCGGTGTTTAGCGGCAGATGCGCGCCGTGCTGCTCGGTGGCGCCCAATACTAGCACTGCCACCGGATCGCGGTTGGCCATGGCGTTAAGTTCAGGGGCGGTTAGGTGCTGCCAATCAAGGTGCATACAGGGCCTTAACGGTGAGACGGGTTAAATGAGTAACGTGTGATCGGCACGGCAGGCGTAAATATCGCCGGACGCCAGCCCATCTGCGCCCGCCGCAAGCCATGCGTGCACCTCAGCGTCGCTTTTCCAGCCTGCCCAGCGAAACGTGCGCTGTTCGCCGGCGACGATATTGTAACGGTAGTCGCCCAGGGCGCTTAAACGCTCGACGCAGGCGTGGCTGACCGCCAAAGCGCCGCTCACAAACTCAACGGATATGGCCGCGACCGGTCGGCTAAGCCCGGCTAAAACGTCGGCCTCAAACCCTTCTACGTCGATTTTGATAAACGCAGGTTCGCCGTATTCGCCAATTAGCGCATCAAGTGTGGTGACTTCCACGCGCTCACGCTCGGCCCAATGGAGGTGGGCAAACCCCGGATTGTGCTGGCCGATCTGTTCGCGCCACTGATCCGCTAGCGTCGAAACGGTTAAGTTGGCCGGGCTGATGGCGAGCTCAGCGTAGCCGGGGGTGGCTCCCGCTGCCAAAGGTAGCAGCGTAATGTCGTCGCCAGCCATGCGGCGGCACCAGCGCGCTAACAGCGGTTGCGGCTCCAGCGCCACCACGCGGGCGCCAAGGGCACGAAACGCTGCGCTACGATCACCTAAGTGGGCGCCGACATCAAAGGCCAGCGCGCCGGGTGATAAAAAAGGCCGATACAGGTTTTTAAGTCCGCGTTGACGGCCTGGGCGCCAGTAGATCAGAAGCGAGCGTGCAATGCCAAAAGCGCTTAACCAGCGCGCTTTGGTGGTCGCTCGCTTGGCGGTATCGCGCATTAATAGGG
>JBNJFC010000122.1:0-5316 GCA_051746485.1 Pseudomonadota bacterium | reverse complement strand
CCGAGTGTCGATGGTCTGAAAACAGGCTGGACCTCTGAGGCGGGCTATGGGCTTGTGGCCTCGGCTGAGCGAGATGGAATGCGGTTGGTATCGGTGGTCATGGGAACCAATTCAGAAGAGGCGCGTGCCCAAGAAACGCAGAAGCTTTTGAGTTATGGCTTTCGTTTTTACGAAACCATGAACCTTTATGAGCGTGGGGCCGTGTTAGCCACGCCGCGTATTTGGGGCGGAGAGCAAAATGAAGTGCGCATTGGCGTCGACGAAGAAGTGTATATGACGCTGCCGCGTAACCGTAACGACGACCTACGCGCCCGGCTGAATATGAATAACGATCTCAATGCACCGATATCCATGGGCGATGACGTCGGCACGCTAGAAGTGGTGATGGGAGAAGAGGTGGTCGGTGAGCGAGATCTCGTCGCACTGGAAAGCGTCGAAGAAGGGGGACTTTTTAAGCGCTTAATCGACCAAGTGCGCCGCTTTTTCAGTGGTCTTTTGAGCAACTTTCTGGATTGAACATCGTCTTGATGCGTAGCGCTATTGATGAGAGGTCATGCATCGCGGTAGCGCCTATCAACTGAATAGCAGGTGAATGAATGACTCCGAAAGGCAAGCAAGGTTTCCGAGATATGCGCCCTTCGCCGACGACACAGAACAAGCCGCCGAAAATTACCTTTCCTTGCGACTACCCGATCAAAGTGGTTGGCGATGCGGCGGCGGATTTCCCCGCCACGGTGTGCCAAGTGTTAGTACGCCACGCGCCAGACTTTGACGAAACCTCGATGCAGGTTGTCGATAGCCGCAACGGTCGCTTTCAGTCGGTGAGAGTAACCATTCGCGCCACTGGCGAGAAACAACTTAATCAGCTGTTTCTCGACTTAAAAGCGACCGGTCGCGTCCACATGGTTGTGTAAAAAATGGCCGATGATTTGCCGCCCATTGAACTTCACCGTTTAGGGCGACGCCCCTACCAGCCGGTGTGGGAAGCCATGCGCGAGCTGACCGATATCCGTGGTGCCGAAACACCGGATCAGTTTTGGCTGGTGGAGCACGAGCCGGTCTTTACTCAGGGGCAGGCGGGAAAGCCTGAGCATTTGCTGATGCCGGGCGATATTCCCGTGGTACAGACCGACCGAGGTGGCCAAGTCACCTATCATGGCCCAGGCCAGGTGGTGCTATATCCGCTACTAGATGTCAGGCGCGCCAAGATGGGCGTGCGTGAACTTGTCACGGCGATTGAAAATGCCGTGATTGATGTGCTGGCAAGCTATCATGTCGTGGCGAAAGCG
This sequence comes from Pseudomonadota bacterium, assembly GCA_051746485.1. Taxonomy (GTDB): domain Bacteria; phylum Pseudomonadota; class Gammaproteobacteria; order Pseudomonadales; family Halomonadaceae; genus Vreelandella. The sequence continues at coordinate 4,027 of JBNJFC010000122.1, read as the reverse complement.
CGTCCGGATGCCCCCGGGGTATATGTTGAGGCGGCGGCAAGCGAGGCGAAAGTGGCGTCTTTGGGGCTTCGTATACGCCGAGGCGGAAGTTTCCACGGTGTGGCGCTCAACGTGGACGGCGATTTGTCGCCTTTCGCACGTATCAACCCCTGTGGCTACGCCGGTATGGAAATGACACGGCTGGCGGATTTAACCGACCAGCCTGTCAATTGTGAAACGGTAGGCGAGCAGCTCGCGCAAGCGCTTGCGGCGCGTATTGAGCGCCGCTTGAGTGCTTGCTAATACAACCTGCCTTAGCCCACGTTTTGGACAGGGATAAGGTTTTCGTCCTTGTTTTGTTGGCCAGGGACCGCTGCCGGAGAGGCAAGGCCTAGGTTGTTTTTCTCGAAGACACGGTCAGCACGATAGCTAGAACGTACCAGCGGCCCTGAAGCGACTTCCATGAAGCCTTTTGCTAGCCCCAGTTCGCGATAGCGTTCGAACTCTTCGGGTGTCACGTAGCGCTCAACGGGCAGATGGTTTTTCGTTGGGCGCAGGTACTGGCCTAAAGTGACGATGTCGACGCCTATCTCTCGCAACTCATCAAAGGTTTGCAGCACTTCGTCTTCGGTCTCGCCAAGTCCCAGCATTAAGCTCGTTTTGGTGAGCACATTGGGGCGGTGCTTTTTCGCGTGGGCCAGTACATCTAGCGTTTTACGATAGCCTGCACGCGGGTCGCGCACGCGGCTGGTTAAGCGCTCAACGGTTTCAACGTTTTGCGCAAACACCTCAAGCCCTGAATCCACCACGCGCTCTATCGCGGTGGGATCAGCATCGAAATCGGGCGTCAATGCTTCAACGACGACTTCGGGCGTGTGCGTTTTAATAGCCCGAATGCAGTCAGCGTAGTGATTGGCGCCACCATCATCGAGGTCGTCGCGATCTACCGAGGTCAACACAATATACCGCAGCCCCATCAGCTTGACCGATTTGGCGGTGTTTTCCGGCTCTTCCGCGTCAAGCCAACCCTTGGGGTTACCCGTGTCGACAGCACAGAAGCGGCATGCTCGGGTACATACCGAGCCCATCAGCATGATCGTGGCGGTGCCGTTGCTCCAACACTCGCCCATATTAGGGCAATGGGACTCAGCGCAAACGGTGCTCAAACGGTGGGTGGCCACGTTTTTTTTCACCGCCTCAAAGCGCTCGCCCCCGGGGATTTGGGCTCGCAGCCATTTGGGTTTGCGTTCAAGTGATGGCGAATCGTCTTGGGTTTTGCCCTGCTTGATGCCATCCTTGATGACGGCCATGCCGTGTTCATTGCGGAATTTTGTGCCGCTAGACACGCGCTGCGAGGTGTTGTCGCTCATAAGTGAGAGCCTCTACTGTGGATACGGGTCGGTTACGACAGAGGTCTATAGAACGCAATGTAACATATTTGGGCAAAAACGGGACACAGCGCTTAAGAAGGCCGTCATGAAAACAAGGCCAGCGATAAAATGCGATTCTTTATCGACGTTGTTGGTTGCGTGGCTTACACTATATTGCGTTGCAGCATAATAATTATCGGGTCCATTGTTTTTCATGACCCAAGGGAGAATCTATGAACTTTCTCGCTAACCCCTCCGAACTCGCCGAGAACTACCCCGGCGCATCTTTGCTTTCTACGGTATTTGACCCCTTTGGTTTTGGCCGTGCTGCTATAGATTACTGGCGCGATGGGTTCGAGCGCAGCGTGCTCTATTGGGATGTCATGCGTCAGCGTGGCAATCAGTACCTTGAGCACATGGAGTGCACCAAACCCAGCGTATTAGGGTTTGAAACCGAAGTGTTGATGGATGGTCGGCAATTGCCTCGCCCCACCAATTATGAGCTGTTGCGCGTACTGCCCCCTGAGGGCATAGAGATTGACGTGCAAAAACGCCCTTTTGTGGTGGTTGACCCTCGCGCCGGTCATGGCCCTGGCATTGGGGGGTTCAAGACCGATAGTGAGCTTGGAGTGGCCTTGCGTGCAGGACACCCCTGCTATTTTGTCGGCTTTTTGCCCTATCCCGAACCGGGACAGACGGTAGAGGATGTCGTTGAGTCAGAAATTGCCTTTTTGCGCTATATAGGCGAGTTACACGCTGATACCACAGAAAAGCCGATGGTAGTGGGGAACTGTCAAGCCGGCTGGCAAGTCATGATGGCGGCAGCGCTGGAGCCTGATCTTTTCGGGCCGATTCTGATTGCCGGTGCGCCGCTCTCCTATTGGGCGGGCGAACGCGGTAAAGCGCCAATGCGCTACACTGGCGGTATGACTGGCGGTAGCTGGATCACGGAACTCACTAATGACATGGGTAACGGTCTTTTCGACGGTGCCTGGCTGGTGCAGAATTTCGAGCGCCTAAACCCCTCAAACACGTACTGGAAAAAACAGTATAATCTGTTTGATAACATCGATACCGAAGCGCAGCGCTATCTTGAGTTTGAGCGCTGGTGGGGTGGCCATGTACTGCTTGGCGGTGAAGAGATTCAGTATATCGTCAATAATCTTTTCATTGGCAATCGCCTCTCGACCGCGCAACTGCTAACGAGTGATGGGCGTCGCATCGACCTGCGTAACGTGCGCTCACCAGTGGTTGTGTTTTGCTCGCGTGGTGATGACATTACGCCACCGCCGCAGGCATTAGGCTGGATTCGTGATTTGTACGAAGGCGAAGAAGATATCATCGCCAACGAACAAACCATTGTTTACTGTCAACACGACACGACTGGCCACTTGGGTATCTTCGTTTCGGGCAGCGTTTCGCGCAAAGAGCACTCGGAATTCACGGCTAACATGGATTACATCGATGTGATGCCGCCAGGGTTATATGAAGCCAACATTACCAAGGCTGATGATCGCTCGGACGCTGAGTTGATCGAGCGTGACTATCTGCTGGAATTTGAAACGCGTAACTTCGACGAGCTGGACCAAGACGTTAAGCACATCCCAGAAGATGACCGCCGTTTTGCTACCGTGGCGCGGCTTTCTGAGATCAATTTAGGTTTCTACCGTTTGGCGGTACAACCTTGGTTGCAAGCTGTTACAACGCCTGAGGCTGCGCGTTGGGCGCGTCGTATGCACCCCATTCGTCTGCGCTATCGCCTGATGTCTGATCGTAATCCTTTCACCGTACCGCTGCCGTTGATGGCGGAAATGGTTCGTGAAAATCGTCATCCCGTGGCGGAAGATAACCTCTTTAAAGCATTTGAAGGGATTGTCTCCGATCAGATTGTTTCGAGCCTAAACGCTGTGCGCGATTGGCGTGATAGCAGCATCGAGCGGATGTTCTTGGATATTTACGGCCAGCCCCTGCTGCAAGCTGCAGTAGGCCTGTTCGGTGATGCCAATATCCATCGCCGTCGCCCGGGTGCAGAGCCAGAGCACCGCCGCTTTATCGAGCAGCGCCAAGAAGAAATTCGTGAGCGTATAGCTGATGGTGGTGAGCATGAAGCGGTAATGCGTGCCGTGATTTACGTGCTGGGCGGGGCGCCCGCCACCGATGAGCGTAACTTCAAGCGCTTACGGGCGACGCGTGCCGAGCTAGAGCCAGGCAGAAGTCTTTGTGACTTTAAAAAGCTGGTGCGTGATCAGTTCTTCATTCTTAAGCTTGACCGAGCGAAAGCGCTGGAGAGCTTGCCACAACTGCTAAAAGGTCAAACCAACGAGCAAATTGATGGACATATCGCACACTTGGAGCATGTGTTTGCGGCTAGCGGGGATTTATCGGAGCACGCAGCGGCACGCTTTGATCAAGTGAAGGCACTGTTTGATCAGGCTCGCCCGGAAAAGCCGGTTGAGTCGACGCCGCAAGTGTCGCAACAGGAGACACCCAAACAAGAAGCCTCGAAGCAGGAAGCCCCAAAGCAGGAAGCCCCAAAGCAGGAAGCCCCGAAGCAGGAGGCGCCCAAGCAGGAAGCTCCAAAGCAGGAAGCTCCAAAGCAGGAAGCGTCGAAGCCTGAGGCACCTGCACCGGGGGCCAAAACGTCAGCGTCTTCGTCAAGTCAAGCGACAGCGACTCAG
>JBNJFC010000121.1:0-5385 GCA_051746485.1 Pseudomonadota bacterium | reverse complement strand
GAGATCGGGGTAGCCGATGGCGGTGGCCAGTGACGAGTTTTTAATCAAATTGAGATATTGGCTAGTGAGCGGCGGAATGATGACGCGCATGGCCTGGGGAATGACCACCAGGCGTAGCACGAGCTTGCGCGGCAAGCTCAGGGCCTGGGCGGCTTCGGTCTGCCCATGGGGAATGGCCTGAATGCCTGAGCGGACGATTTCGGCAATGAACGACGCGGTGTAGATGGACAGCGCCAGCCACAGGGCTAAAAATTCGGGAATGATGGTAATCCCACCGCCAAAATTAAAGCCGCGCAGCACCGGCATCTCCCAGGTAATGGGTACGCCGGTAACCACTAGCACTAGCAGTGGGAGGCCGAAAACAATCACTAGCGACATCCAGAAAACCGGAAAGCGTTTGCCAGTGGCTTCATGGCGGCGCTTATTCCAGATAACCAAGGCAATACTGACAACAATCGCCACGATAAAGGCGGCGGGAATCAAGCCAAAGCCTGATTCAAACAGCGGTTGCGGCAGGTAAAGCCCGCGCACATTGAGGAAAATAGCTTCGCCAAACGCCAAGCTCTCTCTGGCGCTGGGTAAGGTGCGTAGGACGGCGAAGTACCAGAAGAAAATCTGCAGCAGCAGCGGGATATTACGAAACGTTTCGATGTAGGCGTTGGCTAGCTTAGCGATCAGCCAATTGGGCGAGAGCCGCGCGATGCCGACAATAAAACCGATAATCGAGGCAGCCAATACCCCTAACCCACCAACCAGTAGCGTATTGAGCAAGCCAATCACGAAGGTGCGGCCATAGCTGCTTTGGGAGGAATACTCGATTAACGTTTGACCAATACCAAAGCCGGCTGTGTCAGTCAGGAAGCCAAAGCCGGTGGTGATGCCGCGGGCGTCCAGGTTGGCTTGGGTATTGCCAATAATATAGATCAGTAAAGCCGCGACAACGGCGACTAAAATGAGCTGAAAAATAAGCGCGCGCTTAGCGCGGTCTCGCCAAAACGGTGGCTTGTGGCCGGCGGGGCGAGCGTCGTTGGGTCGTACAGACATGGGTGGCGTCTCCGCTATACGGAAGGTCAATCAGATGGCCCGCCATGCCCTTGAAATAGAAACCTGAGAAGGGTGGCGGGCCGGGATCAAGCGAGACGCTTAGCGAATCGGCGGTGCGTACTGTAAGCCACCTTCGGTCCAGAGCTTGTTGATACCGCGCTCAATTTCCAGCGGTGAGTCCATGCCCACGTTGCGGTCGAAGCTTTGGCCGTAGTTGCCTACTTGGCTGATGATGTTATAAGCCCAATCGGCTTCAAGGTTCATGCCTTCGCCATAGTTGCCGTCTTCGCCCAGCAGACGCGCGATATTGGGGTTTTCCGATTCCAGCATCTCGTCCACGTTATCGCTGTTAACACCTAACTCTTCGGCGTTAAGCATTGCGAATAGCGACCACTTGACGATGTTGAACCAGGTGTCGTCGCCTTGGCGAACCACGGGGCCCAGCGGCTCTTTGGAGATAACGTCTGAGAGAATCATAGAGGCTGAGGGGTCGCTAAGCTGAATACGCAGAGCAGCCAGCTGCGATGTATCGGAGGTCAGCACGTCACAGCGGCCGGCTTGGTAGCCACCCACGGTTTGCTCAGAGGTATCAAAAACGATGGGGTTGAATTCCATGTCATTGGCACGGAAGTAGTCGGCCAGGTTCAACTCGGTGGTGGTACCGGACTGTATGCAGATAGAGGCGCCGTCGAGTTCATCAACACTGGTAATGCCCAGGTCGCTAGGCACCATGAAACCCTGGCCGTCGTAGAAGGTCACGCCAGTGAAGTTCAGCCCCAGGGTCGTATCGCGAGTGGTGGTCCAGGTGGTGTTACGTGAAAGCACATCAACTTCGCCAGACTGTAGAGCGGTGAAACGCTCAACGGCGTTGAGGGAAATGTAGTTAACCGCCTCTGAGTCGCCGAGTACTGCTGCTGCTACTGCGCGGCAAACGTCAACGTCGATCCCTTGCCAGTTACCGTCGTCATCCGGTGCCGAGAAGCCAGGTAGGCCGTCGCTGACGCCACATTGAACCGCGCCGCGCTCCATGGTGTCTTCCAAGGTATCGGCTTGAGCGGTGGCGGCACCGGCTAACGTAATGGCACCCGTGGAGGCCAGCAGTACGAGATGTTTCTTGTTCAACATGGTCGTTCCCCTTACTCGATTTAATGTCGTTATGCATGCAGATGCATGACAATAAAAACTAGCAAGGAATGTGCCAAAGAAGATACGCCAGCGAATTCAGCGGTTTTCAACGTAAAGTCAGCGATGTTACACGGAGGTGTTGTTGCAAAACGTGCATCGGGAGGCTAAGCGCTGCACTTAATTAGTGCATATGTGTGCAGCGCGTGCCGTTGGATACGTTAAGCGAGGGCGTTGCGCATAAAAGGCGGTAACACGAGCGCGCCGCGATGGGCATCACGTGTGTAGTACTGCAGCGGCATGTCGTGATTCGCAGCGGCGTCTTCGCGAAATCGATTCACGTTGGTTGCTTTACCTGCCAGCGTGACGCTCCACCAACCGGAGGGGTAAACCGGCTGCGGGAACGGTAGCGTGGCAACGCTATTAAAGCCCGCTTCGCGCATATCGTGGCGCAGCTCGCGGATGATCGTACCGCTGTGATAAAGCGGTGATTCGCTTTGCTGCACCATGACACCGCCGCTTTTCAAAATACGGTGACAGCGCTTTAAAAAGTCGGTTTTAAACAACCCTTCCGCCGGGCCGACCGGGTCGGTGGAGTCGATGATCAGCACATCAATGCTCTCATCAGGCGCATCGTCGACCCACTTGACGCCATCGGCAAACAGCAGCTCAGCGCGGGGGTCGTCATTTGACTCTACCAGCGACGGGAAGAAACGCTCGGCGGCTTTGGTGACTTCTTCGTCGATGTCGATCTGGGTGACGTGTTCAATGTCCGGGTGGCGTAGCACCTCTTTTAAGGTGCCGCAGTCGCCGCCACCAATGATCACCACGCGCTTGGGGTCTTGATGAGTAAACAGTGCCGGGTGGGCGATCATCTCGTGGTAGAGAAAATTATCGCGGTCGGTCAGCATCACGCAGCCATCGAGCACCATGAGGTTGCCGTAAGTTTCGGTGGCGTACACTTCGAGGTGCTGATAAGGGCTTTGCACGTCGAGTAGCTTTTCGCGCACTTTTAGCGAAAAGGCACTGGCATGGCTATCAAAGACTTCGGTAAACCATGCGTCATTCGGTAACGAGGTCATTGTGTCGCGATCTCCCGATGATACTGCGGGCTGAGATCATGCAGTGCATCCATAAAGGCGGTGACGTGATCGGGATTGGTGAACTGGTTAATGCCGTGGCCAAGGTTGAACACATGGCCGGGGCCGGGGCCGTAGCTCTCCAAAATCCGTGCGACTTCGGCGCGAATGGCTGACGGGCGGGCAAACAGCACGTTGGGGTCAAGGTTCCCCTGCAGCGCCACTTTATGCCCCACGCGAGCGCGCGCATCGGAGAGCTCCGTTGACCAGTCCAGCCCCACGCCGTCTGCGCCCGCGCAGGCGATATGCTCAAGCCACTGGCCGCCGTTTTTGGTGAACATAATCACCGGCACGTGGCGACCGTCGTGCTCGCGAATCAGGCCGGCGACGATCTGTTCCATATAGCGTAGCGAGAACTCCAGGTAGGCCGGCGTCGAGAGCGCCCCGCCCCAGGTGTCGAAAATCTGCACTGCTTGCGCGCCCGCGCGAATCTGCGCGTTCAAGTAGTCGGTTACCGCCTGGGCCAGCTTATCGAGCAGCTGGTGCATGGCATCCGGCGTATCGTAAAGCATGGTTTTTACGTGGCGGAAGTCTTTGCTTGAGCTGCCTTCCACCATGTAGGTGGCGAGTGTCCAGGGGCTGCCGGAAAAGCCGATCAGCGGCACGCGGCCATTGAGTTCGCGGCGAATGGTCGAGACCGCGTTCATGACATAGTCCAGATCGCGTTCGGCATCGGGTACTTTCAGCGCGTCCACTTCTTCTGGTGTGCGCACGGTTTTTTTGAATTTCGGTCCTTCGCCGGTGACAAAGTAAAGCCCTAAATCCATCGCATCGGGAATTGTGAGGATATCCGAGAACAAAATCGCCGCGTCCAGCGGGTAACGCTCAAGCGGCTGCATGGTCACTTCGCAGGCCAGGTCCTGGTTGCGGCACAGGTCCATAAAACTGCCTGCATCGGCGCGGCTAGCGCGGTACTCCGGCAAGTAGCGGCCGGCCTGGCGCATCATCCACACGGGGGTGCGGTCGACAGGCTGGCGGGCCAGCGCGCGGAGAAAACGGTCGTTTTGTAACGCTTGAGACATAATAGGGCTCTTGAAGTCGTGGGGCCTAGAAAGAGAAACGCGAAAAAATAAACAGTGGCGTCGATTATAGGGCAGCAGGGCGGCCGGATGATACGCCAAGCGCTCATCGGATTAGGTGTTCAGCGCGGCAATTGCTGCCGGTTCCTGCTAAAATAAGCGACCATTTTGTTAACACGCTTTTCATGTACGGGTGTGCTGATCACCGAGGTAACCTGTGACCATTCGCTTTATTGCCGCTTCCCAGCTGCCCACCCCCTGGGCAACGTTTACCATGCACGGCTTCGAAGACGAGGCGACGGGCAAAGACCATATTGCCTTGACGCTAGGCGATGTTGCCGGTGAGCCGCCGGTACTGGGGCGTGTTCATTCCGAGTGTTTAACCGGCGATGCGCTGTTCTCCATGCGCTGCGACTGCGGCTATCAGTTGCAGGAGGCGCTTAAGCGTATTGCCGCGGAAGGGCGGGGCGTGTTGTTTTATCTCCGCCAGGAGGGCCGGGGGATTGGCCTTTTAAACAAAATCCGCGCCTACCATTTGCAAGATCAAGGCGCCGATACGGTCGAAGCCAACGAGCGGTTGGGCTTTGGCGCCGATATGCGCCGTTACGATCTATGCCTGCCAATGCTGGATCATTTGGGTATTACCGCACTCAAGCTGATGACCAACAACCCGCGCAAGGTTGATGCATTAACCCGCGACGGCGTTAATGTGGTCGAGCGCTTGCCGATCACCACCGGCTTGAACCCACATAACGAGCAGTACCTGACCACCAAAGCAGGCAAGCTCGGCCATATGATGGTGCTGGGCGATTTCACCCAAGCCAGCGATGTGGATATTGAGCGTAAGGAGTGATATGGCGGGGGCGTTAGATTTGGAGTGCCCTGTGAAGAAAGTCGAACGCGAAAAATCACGTAAAGAAATGTGTGAATTCAGTACGCTAGAGGAGCGTTTGCACAGCATCAGCCACGGCATCGGTGCCGTGCTTAGCCTGGTGGGAATGGCGGTACTCCTGGTAGCCGCGAGCTTGGCGAGTCATGTCGACCCGTGGAAGATGGTTGGC
>JBNJFC010000120.1:0-5469 GCA_051746485.1 Pseudomonadota bacterium | reverse complement strand
GCTCACGCAGCGTTTAGCGGATATGGGCGACCGACCTTCTCGACGCGCGATGCTGTGCTGACAAGCAGTTGAAATAAAAAACCGAGGCCCAAAAGGCCTCGGTTTTTGTTTTTGGTTAAGCGCTTAGCGTTTAACCATACGCTGTGCATTTTTTAGCTGCGCATAGTCGAGTAAAATTTCCGCGGCTTCAAGGACGTGGGCGCGCTCTGGGGTCATGACCACGTTATCATCTTCGTCCTGTTCGCCTTGCTCGCTCTCTTCGCGGGCGTCGCTCCACTCTTCCAGTGCCTCTTTTCCGAGTGCTAAGCGGCGCTGATTCTCCAGCGCTAGCTGTTCGGCTTCCTGTGCCTGCATTTCGCGTTCGCGCTGTTCGCGGTTCAAGCTGACGCTTACGTGCTGTTCGCGTAGTTGGCGCGCCAGTGTCGACTGCTGTTCTAGGTAGCGAAAGTTAGGGTTGTCATCGGCACGGGTCTCATGACGTGTAGTGAGCGTGTCTAGGTAGTTTTCCGGCTCACCGTAACGGCGATACTGCACATTCTGAACGGTATCCCATTTCAGCGCGTTATCCAGGCTACTTTCGCCAATCCGCTCGGGGTCAATCAGGCTAGGAAAGTGGATGTCGGGCTCGACGCCACGGTTTTGCGTACTATCGCCTGTAATGCGGTAAAACTTGGCGCGCGTGAGCTTGATTTCGCCGTGGCTCAAGTCGTTAAGGGTTTGCACGGTACCTTTACCAAAAGTGGGGGCTCCCACGACCAAGCCGCGGCCATAGTCCTGAATGGCGCCAGCGAAAATTTCTGAAGCCGATGCCGAAAGGCGGTTTACTAATACCGTGAGAGGGCCGTCGTACAGCGTGCCTGCCTCGCTGTCGCCATAAAGTTGAATGCGGCCTTCAGCGTCGCGCACCTGTACCGTGGGGCCGCGGTCGATGAATAGCCCTAGCAGCGAATTGGCCTCTTGCAGCGCGCCGCCGCCGTTATTGCGTAGGTCTAAGACGATACCTTCAACGCCTGAGTTTTTGAGCTTTTCGACTTCCTTAGCCACATCGCGGGTAGTGCTGCGGTAATCGTCTTCACCGGCTTGCCAGGCGTCGAAATCTACATAAAACGTGGGAACCGTAATGACGCCGATTTGGCGAGTGTTGCCGTCCCGCTCTACCTCAATGATTTCACTCTGCGCGGCTTGATCTTCCAGGTTCACTGTGTCGCGGGTGATTTCAACGGTATGCGAGCGTGTCATGTCCACGGCCTGCGCGGGAATCACTTCCAAGCGAACGACGGAGCCTTTAGGGCCGCGAATAAGGTCAACCACGTTATCCAGGCGCATGCCGATGACGTTGACCACCTCGTCTTCATCTTCCTGCCCGACACCGATGATCCGGTCGGCAGGCTCCAAAACTCCCGCACGGTCAGCAGGACCGCCGGGGACTAGGCTTGCGACTTTGACGTACTCGCCGTCTGCCTGCAGCATGGCGCCGATCCCCTCAAGCGAAAGGCTCATTTGGATATCAAAGGATTCGCCCTGGCGAGGAGAGAGGTAGCCGGTATGCGGGTCGATGGTGCCAGTGGCGGCGGCCATCACCAGACCAAACACATCTTCCGGCTCGGTTTGCTCTATACGCGAAAGCTGGCCTTCATAGCGCTGGCGCAAATTGGTTTCGATTTGTTCGCTATCTTGATCGCTTAACGCCAAGGTAAGCGCATCGTTTTTAAGTCGCTTCTCCCAAAGTGCATCTAGCTCGCTCTCGCTCCTCGCCCAGGGCGCATCGTCGCGCTCGACTTCTAAGCGATCATTGCCATCGAAGTCGAGGTTGAGACCTTCATCAAGGCGTGCGAGTAGCCATTCTAAGCGGGCTTTGCGTTGCTCGTCGGCTTTTTCGTGAAGCGCAAAAACATCGGCGAGTTCGCCATCAAATAGCGTGTCAGAAAAGCTATTTTCCAGATGCCGGTAGGGCTCTATATCGCGGTGTAAAAGGTACGCGCGCTGACCATCGAGGAGGTCTAAATAACGGTTAAACGCGTTTTCAGACCATGCGGTATCAAATTCAACGTTAGCGTAATGCCCATAGCGCAGCGAGTCCGCGATTTCTATGGCGGCCTGACGTTGTTCATCAGTCGGCTCAAGGGCGATGACAGTTGGGCTAGTGATAACTAGCATCATGGTCAAGGCAATTGAGCGCGAAAGGGTAGCAAACAAGCTCATCAATCAAGCTCTCCCGGATTTGTGTACACTCACATGCAGACGGCTCATGCGTACTAGACCTGTTATCAGCGATGGAGTTGCATAAACAACATGGTGAAAACAGTGACGTTGACCGAAAGCGCATTGTAGCAGGTCGCTTGCTTGGCTGAGACTACTTCAGCGTGATTTCGCGATCTGTCTGTATTTTCATCGCCGTGTGGGTGAGTCACCTTGTCAATTCATGATCACCATACATAGAGGAACGCTATGCCCAACGCTTTTGATACTCACCTATTGGCGCGATTGTGTGATTTTTTACGCGTCTCGCCGACGCCTTGGCACGCGACGCACAATATGGCGGTGCGCCTGGAACAGGCGGGATTTGAACGCTTGGAAGAAACCGCAGCGTGGCAGCTTGAGCCGGGGCGGCGTTACTTCGTTACCCGTAATGACTCCTCAGTTGTCGCGTTTCAGTTGCCACCGGGCCGCCTGGAGACGCTGCGTATGATTGGGGCGCATACCGATAGCCCCGGCCTGCGGTTAAAGCCGAATGCTACTCAGCACAGCGCTGGTTGGTTACAGCTGGGTGTGGAGGTGTATGGCGGTGCGCTATTGGCGCCTTGGTTTGACCGCGATTTAGGCATTGCCGGGCGTGTGCATGTGCGCCACGCCGATGGGCGCTTAGAAGGCGTGCTACTTAACGTCGATCAGCCTGTGGCGATGGTGCCAAGCCTTGCGATTCATCTCGACCGTGAAGCCAATAACGGCCGTGCTATTAACCCGCAAACGCAAATGGCGCCTGTGTTGATGCAAAGTGATAACGCCAAGCTAGCACCATTATTGTCCACATGGCTGCGAGAGCAGCATGGCTTAACGGATGCCGAAGTCGTGGATTTCGAGCTGAGTTTTTATGATTTGCAAGCGCCGTCGCTCGTTGGGATCCGTCAAGAACTGTTGGCCAGTGCGCGGTTGGATAACCTGCTCTCGTGCTTTATGGGGTTGGAAGCGTTATTGGCAAGTGATAGTGAGCAGGGAGCACTTTTTGTCGCCAACGATCATGAAGAAGTCGGTAGTGCCAGTGCTTGCGGTGCCCAAGGGCCGTTTTTAGGCGATGTGCTCAAGCGTCTAAATGCGCAGGTAGGCGGCGGCAACGAAGAGTCGTTGATCCAGCTGATTCAGTCATCATGCATGATTTCCTGTGATAACGCCCATGCGTTGCATCCTAACTTTTGCGATAAACACGATGAGCGTCACGGCCCAATGATCAACGAAGGCCCGGTGATCAAGATCAACGCCAACCAGCGTTACGCCACCAACAGCGCAACGAGTGCCTTGTTTCGCGATGTGTGCCGTGAGGCCGAAGTGCCCGTGCAAGCGTTCGTGACCCGGGCCGACATGGGCTGCGGCAGCACTATTGGGCCCATTACCGCCACCGAGATTGGCGTCCCGACCATTGATGTGGGGGTGCCACAATGGGCTATGCACTCGATCCGCGAAACAGCGGGCACCCGTGACGTGGGCTACTTGACCGATGCGCTGACGGTATTTCTAAACCGCAAGGTGCTTTGAACGAAAAAAGCGTTAAACGAAAAAGCCCGCTGATAAGATCAGCGGGCTTTCGGTATTCGGTGGTGGCTACGCCCTGATTTGAACAGGGGACCCCATCATTATGAGTGATGTGCTCTAACCAGCTGAGCTACGTAGCCATTCAACGGGGGCGAATATTACTCAGCGACGCGCCGCCCGTCAAGCGTTTGTTGTGCATAGACGCCGGCTGTTAGCCCTCTGTCAGCGGTAAAAACACCATCGCAGCACTAATCACGTCTTGGTAGTTGCGAATTCGCTGTACGTAGTGCACCGGCTCGTAGCCTCGCGCGTAGCCATAGCGGGTCTTCGGGTAGAAGCGCTTGTCAGCCTTGAGCGGTAGCACCTCTTTCATGTCTTCCCAGGAATGCGGATCCTTACCCAATTCGCGAGCCAGTTTTTGCGCGTCTAGCACGTGACCACGGCCAATGTTGTAGCTTGCCAGGGCCAAATAGGTGCGGTCGGGTTCGGGAAGAGTCTCGGGCAGGCGCTGATGGCGGTCGGCGAGGTAACGGGCGCCGCCGTCGATAGCCGCTGCCGGATTCAGGCGATTATCGACGCCGAGGGACTTAGCGGTATTTTGGGTGAGCATCATGATGCCGCGTACACCGGTGGGGGAAACGGCCTGGGGATCCCAGTGCGACTCCTGATAGGCCAGGGCGGCGAGTAGGTCGGCGGGCATGCCAGTTTCTTCTTCGGCTTCTATGAACAAGTCGATGAAGTTTGGCAGGCGCTCGTCGATGCGCCGATTGAGTGCACGCAGGTCGACGAAATCGAACTCACCGATATAGGTGTAGTAATGGTCTCGCATCGTCGCGATGCTCTGTTGGCCCTCGGCGCTTTCCATCCATTGTTTGGCCATGTCGGCCAGTGCCTGGTGGTCAGCGGGCAGATACCAGCCCAGCTTATCGCCGCTGGTGAGATTCATAGCGATCTCAAGGTGGGGAAAATGGCGGCGAACCATCTGCACGATATTGGAGTCGGCCACGGTGCATTCGATACGTTTTTCGGCCACTTCGGCCAGCAGTATCTCGGTGGTGCGAGGGTCCTCCTCGAAGGCAATGCCGGTTTGCTGATTGACCAAGCTTTGGAGCTTTTCTGCGTAGCTGGAATCTGCCGTGACGCGGATATCAACGCCGGCCATGTCTTCTACTTGATGTGGCAGAGGCCGCATATCGCGATGACAGACCAGTTGCTCGACGATATCGGTGTGGGTGGGCCCTTGGGTAAAGTGCTCATCGCGTGTGGGGAGGTGGGTCAGGCCAGCGGCGGCCAAATGAAACTCACCGTCTTTCAGGGCTTGAAGCACCTCGGAAGTGGAATTGAGTAGCGTCCATTCGACCTGCCAGTCGTGGGCATCGGCGAATGACTCGACTAGATCGTGCTCCGGTCCTGTCGGTGTTTCGTCGCGATCAAGGTAGTAGGTGGTGGCACTATTTCGGGTGGCTACCTTGAGTGTTCCGCCAGGCTCGGGCGGGTCGAGCTGCGTGATAGGTTCGCTCGGCGGGTCGTTCTGTTCGCAGCCCGCAAGCATGAAAAGCGCCAGTAGCAAGGTGGCGATCAGTAAGCAGGATCGGGACTTAGGGGAAACATCCTGATCATTGAGGGGGCTAGAGATAGTCATGATGTCAACCCTAGCAGGCTTTTGCGCTGCCCGGAAGGCAGCGCTATGAACTACCACGCCTAAGCGGCTGCGCCGTTAGA
>JBNJFC010000119.1:0-5488 GCA_051746485.1 Pseudomonadota bacterium | reverse complement strand
CTGCAGTCCCGTCTGGCACAGCGCGTCATTTGTGCCGACCATATCGACCCCGTCGAGCATATCGCCGGGGTCGATATTGGTTTTGAGGCCGGTGGCGATATTACCCGCGCCGCCGTGGTAGTGCTGAAGTGGTCGCCCGAGGGGCCGCCTTTTCATGTGGTCGAGCAGGTGGTTCACCGCGAGCCGACGCGCATGGCGTATGTTCCCGGTCTCCTTTCATTTCGAGAAGTCCCGGCGGCGTTGGGCGCCTTTGCCAAACTACAAACCCCACCACAGCTTGTGATTGTCGATGGCCAGGGCATTGCCCATCCGCGGCATCTGGGCGTGGCGTCTCACCTGGGGTTGTGGTTGGATCTCCCCACTATTGGTGTCGCCAAATCGCGGCTGTGTGGCACGCACGGAAACGTGGGCTGGCAGCGCGGTGATTGGACGCCGCTCGAATATCAGGGCGAGCGGATCGGGGCTGTACTGCGCTCTCGCGTCAACGTTAAACCGATCTATATCTCAACCGGCCACCGCGTCAGTTTTGAAACGGCGCTGGACTGGGTTACGCGCTGTTTGCACCGCACGAAACTGCCCGAGCCGACCCGGCTCGCGGATCGTCTCGCCTCCCGGCGCGGACCTGTTGCCTGAAAACGTTTCTAAGTGGTCTCACAGCTGCGCAATAAAACGCGCGAGCAGCTGCGTCGCCTCCGGTGTCTCGGCAACCCCCGCTTGCAACACGTGAACGTCCTCCCCTTGTTTTGCTAATGCCTCGCGTTGATGGGCTAAATAGGCCTGCATCACCGGCAGGGTAAACTCCGGATGAAACTGCACGCTCCACTGGCGCGGTCCGTAGCGCAGCGCCTGATAGGTATCGTGGGCATTGGTTGCCAACACCGTAGCGTCCGATGGCGGGGTAAGAACCGACTGCGCGTGGGTCAAATGGGCAGAAAACGTGTTGGGTAGTTGGCCGAACAGCGCGTCTTCTGTTCCTGCTTGCGTCAGATGTACGGGGTAAGTACCGGACTCGCGACCTGCTGGATGGTAGTCGCTAAACCCACCAAAGGCCGCTGCCATCAGCTGATGGCCGTAGCAAACGCCGAGCATCGGCACATTGGCGGAAAGCGCATCGCGCAGCCACGGTTTGAGCTTCTCGCTCCAGGGTTCAGCGTCACTGACCATGCTGTGCGAGCCGGTAATCACGATACCGGCAAGCGTTGCTGCATCAGGAAGCTTATGGCCGCGTGGCGCGTCGACAATCTTAAGTGCCATGTCTGCCGGCAACGCCGGGCGTAGTTCCTTCGTAAATAGCGCTTCAAAATCGCCATGGCGAGCCGCTACATCGGGGAAGGCATCGCCGGTTTTGATAATCACGACGTCTTTGGCAGGTGAGTCATAGGGCATCGGATGTCCTTCTCGTGCGTGAGGTCGGTGTCAAGCTGCTATATTCGCTTTAGTAGTCGTTTGGCTGTTAAGATTGTAAATGATAATTTTTCCCATGACGAAAGAGGATCGAACCATGCCACAAGTGACTCGCGCGGGTGAACCGATGGAAGTGGCCGGCACACTGCCGGCGGCGGGCGAAAAAGCCCCGGCATTGACGCTGACCAACGTTGAGCTAAAAGACGTAACGCTTGACGATTATGCTGGCAAACGCAAAGTGATGAATATTGTGCCGAGTGTTGATACCCCCACGTGCGCTACGTCTGCGCGGCGTTTTAACGAGCTGGCTTCGGAGCTGCCCGATACCGTGGTGCTGGTGATCTCGGCCGACTTACCCTTCGCGGCGCTGCGCTTTTGTGGTGCGGAAGGCTTGGACGATGTTGAGACACTCTCGACGTTTCGCCACCCGGAATTCCGTGAAGCCTGGGGCGTGGCGTTCAAGAATAACCCGATGGAAGGGCTCTGTGCTCGCGCCGTGGTTGTGCTTGATGCCGATAACCGGGTACTGCATAGCGAGCTGGTCAGTGAGATCAAAAACGAGCCGGACTACGACGCCGCCCTTGCCGCATTAAAATAGGCGACGTTTAGTCGTGCTTGCTTACATGGCGTTTGGCCGCTCTCACCAAGGCGTTGATGAGGCGCTGCTGGGGGCGGTTGAAAATCAGCCATTCTGGATGCCATTGCACACCGATTAAAAAGTCGTGGTTTCGCGACTCAATGCCCTGCACCAGGCCATCTCGGTCGCGCGCCACAATATCGACGCCTTCCCCAGCGTGGTTTACCGCTTGATGGTGAAGGCTGTTGACGCGACACCATGTTACCCCCAAAAACCGATGCAGCTTGCTATCTCCTACGATATCTACGGTCTTGCGTGGCAATACCGTGCGCCGCTGTTTTAGCCCTTCGTGAGTGGTGTAAATGTCGGGATCCAGCGTCCCGCCTAGGTGTATATTGATTAGCTGCGCGCCGCGGCAAATGCCCAATACAGGCGTTTGTTGGGGAATAAAACGCTCTAGCAGTGCCAATTCCAACTCATCGCGTTCGGGGTCGACGCGTACATCAAACTGTACTTCAGCATCGTAAAGGTGCGCTTGAATGTCATCCCCGCCGCCGATGATTAAACCATCGAGGCGATCCGGGCGCGGGCGAGAAGGGGAGAGTCTCACCGGGCGACCGCCGTGCCGCCAAACGGCAAACCAGTCGAACCACCAAGCCAGGCGGCTTTTACGGTCAGACGTTGTAATTCCTATCAATGGGCGTGGCATTCAGCGACACTCTCCATATAAGTTCAGGCTAAGAAGTTCGATCTATACAATCTGTCTGTAAGACCGGTTTAACTGGGCTGTTTTAAGCGAGGTGTTGAGAGGAGCCGTTAGCGGCGCCGGCGTTGCCACCAGCGGCGGATATGCTCCGGCCAGCGAATATAAAAAGGTCGATTTTGGTCACTGATGTACGCTGCACAGCGTTTGGCCAGTTTATCGCGGTTTGCAGCGAGCTCTTCAACGTCGACCCAGCGGTTCCACTCTGTTACAGCCCCCCAATCCGGCTCGGAGAGCTGCGCGTTAGGTAAGCGGTAATGGAATGTGGGGCGCGGTTTGGTGAGCTTGCTATGCAGCAGTTTATGCGGGTGATCCGGGTAGATGTGAGCAAACAGCGGCAACATATCCAATTCGCGGTTGCGTGTGGGGTTGTCGTGTAGGTAGTCGTCGATCAAAGTCTTAAGATCAGGCTTATAAGACGCGGCGAGAATCTTGAGCGCATACTCCTTGGGAAAAGGATTGGCATGGGGAAGCACTTCGCGCGTGATGTCGACGTTGATTTCCTCCCGCAGCCAAGGGGCGAGCAACAAATAAGCGCGTAGCATTGAAAGCAGGTAGTTAGCGTCGAGCGCGGCGGCTTCCGGGTTTAAGTGCAGGCCAAAGCCGTAAAGTAGGCTGGCATCCGTGCCTTTGGCACCGTGCTCACGCAGGGCATCGAAAAGCTCGTCAAGCTCTGGCAACGCATCCCACGGCACTGGCGGACAAACAATCTCGGTGGGTACCAGGCCGGTCACCATATCACCGATTAGTTCGCGGGTTTTTTGGTGAAATTCCACGCGCATCTGATGCTGGTGGCGCGCCCATTCCGTATCAAGAGGCGCGCTATCATCCAAGATTTTGCTATCCGGGTGAGCATACTGGGTATCGAGTTCAATACTGAAATCGCCCCAGCGCGTGTCTTTGACCTGTAGCCGATGGGGGCTGACAACGTTAAGCTCACCGCCAAACATATCACTGACAAGCTGCGCCGTATCACGGGGCGGCAAGCCGGCAAATTCAATCTCAACGCCGACACGGCGGGTTTGACCTTCAGCATTGACCTCGGCGGGAGGAGTTTTCAGCGCCATCTCGACATCCTGTGAGGTGAACAAATGAGGCACTCAGCCTATCATAGACGGGCGCAGGGCGGTGAACGCCGCCACGACGAGGAACGTCAAGAGTGAGGAGAGTTACGTGCGACAGCACACAACGGCAGTTAATGTGGCTGCCACCCTTAGGCGGGGCATGGTCGGAATACTGCTTTTTTTCTGCCTGCTCGTCCCGCAAGCCTATGCGCAGTTGGTCTCGATACCTGGGCTCAATAGCGGTGAAGAGCAAAGCGAGGATGTCAGCAACGAATCATTTCAGCAATCGTTGGACGATGTGGTCACGATGCTGGAAAACGAGCAGCAGCGCGAACAGCTTTTACAGTCGTTAAAAGAACTGCAAACAGCGAGCGCGGCAACGGCAGATGAGGGCGTTGTGCGCCAAGGCCTGTTAGGGGCATTGGCAGACACGCTTACCGATATTGGCGAGCAGGCACAAGGCGGCGATTCACCTGCCAACCAGTGGTCGCAACAAATCGACCGCGGGGTTGAAGGGCTAAAAGCCATCAGCCGTAGCGTCAGCCGGACGGAGTTAATTCGCACGGCGGTAGATGGTGCTGTCCTCGCAGTGATTTGGATTGTGTTATTGGTGGTGATGATTGCCTTGGGGCGTTTAGTTGCTACCCGCCAGGGTTGGCCGCAGGATTTGCCACGAGACCCGCCTGGCTGGCTGCTCGCCGTACATTTTTTACGCCGTATGCTCCCCTGGGTCCTATCGTTTGCCATTGTTTTAGGGTTGGGGCAGCTGCTGCCACACAGCCCAGGGCGGGCTTTGGTACAAGTCATCGCTTACGTTTGCGTTTGCGGGCGTGCGCTCTCCGTTGCCTTTGAAACCGTTGTCGCGTTCTTTAGTCGCGGCCACCGGTTTACCGCCGTGCGCCTACTACAGCTGCGCGGATTGCGCGCACTCTTTGTGATTGGTGCGCTGATTGCGCTTGGCGATGCCGTCAATTCTAACCGATTAGTCACAATGCTGGGGGATGAGCTTTCCGGGCTCGTATCGGTACTCGCCAACATCATCGCCGCGCTGATTTCAGTACGTTTCATCATCAAGTTTAAGCGGCCCATCCGCCATTTGATTTGCAATCGCCCGTATCGTCAACGTCGCGATGCGAGTACCACGGTAGAGCTTAGTCGGGCGCTGGGCGGACTGTGGCACATCCCGGCACTATTGCTGGTGGTGGGGTCGTTATTGGCGATTTTTATCACCGCTGGCGATGTGGGGACGGCACTGGCGCGCTCCATTGTTTCCGCTAGCTTGTTGGTACTGACGCTGGTGGTAACGGGCCTTTTGCGTCGTCATGCCGAACGGATGAATAAGCGTCGCCGTCGCCGCCGCCATCGCCACAGCGAATACCGTATGCGGTTGGAGCGCTTTGCTTTTGTGCTGGCGCATATCTGCGCGTGGGGGGTCTTTGCTGAGCTCTTTATGCAGGTATGGGGTGGGTCACTTTTTGGCCTTGGCCAGCAAGCGGTCACGAGCGCGCCTATCGGAAAGGCGCTTTTGAGCCTGGGGGCAACGATACTACTGGCCTGGCTGGTGTGGATTTTTGCCGACACGGCGATTCAACGTGCGCTCATTACATCATCCCGCTCTCGCGGGCGACGCGTTAATAAGGCCCGGGCGCAGACCATCACGCCGATGATTCGCAACGTGAT
>JBNJFC010000118.1:0-5500 GCA_051746485.1 Pseudomonadota bacterium | reverse complement strand
GAGTACCGCGCAGCGGCGAAAGCCCTGTCAGACGTTGGGAATAGCTGTAAAGGCTGTCACCGTCAATATCGCTACGATTAAAACAAAGCGATGACTAAGCGACGTTGCTAGCTGCTCGGCTGTAGGCGGTCAATACGGTAGAGCGTTTCTACCTGAGAAAGGCCAGTCACCGTGCAGTTGAGGTCTTTCACAAGACCGTCTTTTAAGCCGTAAACCCAGCCATGGACGGCAATTTCATCGCCGCGCTGCCAGGCTCGTTGTAATATTTTGGTGCGACAAAGGCTGTTAACTTGCGCTTTGACATTTAGCTCGCACATACGATCAATCTGTTCATCCAGCGTGAGATGATCGAGCGAGCTGCGATGGTGGTTATAGAGCTCACGAACCGAGTGAAGCCAATAGTCAACCATTCCGCATTCACCCCCGATAACCGCCGCTTTAACGCCCCCGCAACCGTAGTGGCCCACCACCATAATGTGTTTCACTTTCAGCACATCGACCGCGAACTGAACCACGGAGAGGGCATTCATGTCGGTATGGTGCAGTAAGTTTGCCACGTTACGGTGCACAAAGACTTCGCCTGGCGGCAGGTCGATGATTTGGTTCGCTGGCACGCGGCTATCGGAGCAGCCAATCCAAAGATAATCGGGGTTTTGTTGCCGTGATAGTCGCGCAAAGTAGTCGGGGTCTTGTTCGCACATTTGTTCCGCCCACGCGCGGTTATTGGCTAACAAAGTATCAATAGGATTGGGCATAACCTTATCTCACAGCTGTAACGTAAAATTCATCGATGAAAACCCAAGCGTTTTAACCTTACCGCAGTGCTAGGTCAATAACGCGCCGGATACCCAGCAGCTAGATTCAGCCTTAGGAGCCGAGAATGACAGATGTAACACGCTACGAATACGATCTCTTTGTGATTGGTGCAGGCTCAGGTGGCGTCCGTGCTGCGCGCATGGCAGCGGCCGAAGGCGCATCGGTCGGTATCGCGGAAGATCGCTATCTTGGCGGCACGTGTGTCAACGTAGGTTGCGTGCCGAAAAAACTCTATTCATACGCAGCACATTTTCACGATAGCTTTGATGATGCCGCAGGGTTTGGCTGGCAGTTGCCTGGGCCGGCAACGTTTGACTGGATCACTTTACGGGAAAACAAAACAGGGGAAATCAAACGCCTTAACGGTATTTATCAGCGACTGCTCGAAGGCGCAGGTGTCACGCTTTACAACGCTCGTGCAAGCGTTGCGGACGCGCATACCGTGGCACTCCATACCCCGGAAGGTGAACAGCAAATCAGTGCTGCGAAGATTTTAGTCGCGACCGGTGGCTGGCCTTGGGTACCAGACTTTCCCGGCAGTGAACACGCCATTGATTCCAACCGCGTGTTTGACCTTGAAACGTTTCCAGAGCGCTTTTTGGTCCTTGGCGGCGGTTACATTGCCGTTGAGTTTGCGAGTATTTTTAATGGGCTGGGCAGTGAGACCGAGCTTATTTATCGCGGCGATTTATTCTTGCGGGGGTTTGATCAAGAAGTGCGCGAATTCACCCGTGATGAAATGACCCGCAAAGGCGTCAACCTTCACTTCAACACCAATATTGCGCAAATTGAGCCAAGCCAGGGCGCTTACCTTGTCACGTTGACTAACGGTAAAACGCTGGAAGTCGACGCTGTGCTCGCTGCCACCGGACGCCATGCGAATGTCGAAGGGCTGGGGCTAGACACCCTGGGGATTAACCTCGACGAACAAGGCAAAATCCCCGTTAACGAACGCTTTGAAACGGCCATCCCGTCGGTGCTCGCTCTTGGCGATTTGATAGCCGGGCCAGAGCTTACGCCAATTGCCCTGGCAGAAGCGATGCAGTTGGTTGATATCCACTTCAAGCAGCTCACACCAGCGGCTCTGGACTATGCCACGATTCCGACCGCGGTTTTCTGCCATCCCAATATCGGCACCGTGGGTCTTTCCGAAGAGCAGGCCCGTGAACGTGGGGATATTCGCGTGTACCGTACCGATTTTCGCGCGATGAAGCATACGCTCTCTGGCAGCCAAGAACGCACGTTAATGAAGCTTGTGATCGACGACGCAACCGACGTGGTGTTGGGGGCCCACATGGTCGGTGAGGAGGCCGGCGAAATTATGCAGGGGATTGCCATTGCGGTGCGCGCCGGTTTAACTAAGGTCGATTTTGATCGTACCGTCGGGATTCATCCAACAGGCGCGGAAGAATTTGTCACGCTGCGCAGCTTAGCGCGTCGTTAATACGCTTACATTTAGCACTTTCAAGGCGGGCATTTGCCCGCTTTTTTATGATTAGGATGCATTGGAGAAAAGTCGTCTAAACTGAAAAAAGCGCCTAAATAAGGCCATCCCAGTCCACAGCAATAAAGATGCATAATAAAAATTTATAGAATAGCTGCTTATGAATAACTTCATTTTTGAATTGCTCATAAGCAACTGTTATAATCCTTCTCGAAATCGCAAAAGCGAAGCATAACTATGACCACCCCAATACAGCCGTTTACTCCCTCTGCGGATCTGATTCGACCCACCGTTGCCGATGCGGTTGTGGGACATGCCGAAACCCCACTTTTCATCCGTAAGCCTAACGCTGACGATGGCTGGGGCATTTATGAACTGATCAAGTCATGCCCCCCACTTGACGTAAACTCTGCCTACGCCTATTTACTGCTTGCCACGCAGTTCAGAGATACCTGCGCGGTGGCCACCAATGAAGAAGGTGAAGTGGTGGGATTTGTCTCGGGTTACGTTAAAGACAACGCGCCCGATACTTACTTTCTTTGGCAGGTTGCCGTAGGGGAGAAAGCACGCGGCACCGGGTTAGCCCGCCGTTTAGTTGAAGCGATCATGTCGCGCCCTGAATTGAACGATGTACACCACCTGGAAACCACGATCACGCCAGATAATTTGGCCTCGTGGGGACTGTTTCGCCGCCTAGCAGCCCGCTGGCAAGCACCGCTTAATAGCCGCGAATACTTTTCTACCGAACAGCTCGGAGGAGAGCACGACCCGGAGAACCTAGTCCGTATCGGCCCCTTTCAAACCGATACGATCTAACGCGCGTTTCCCGCTCGTGTTTCTTCCACGCTTTTTAACTGAGCACTACGTTACTTAGCACAACGCTTTATTGTCATAACGATCAAAGGAGGTCGCTAATGCAGACCCAGACGCTTGAACGCATGGAATCGAATGTACGTACCTATTCACGCTCTTTCCCAGTGGTATTTACCAAGGCGCAGAACGCGCGCTTGACCGATGAAGAAGGCCGTGAATATATCGACTTCCTCGCCGGCGCTGGCACGCTTAACTACGGCCACAACAACCCGCACATGAAAGAAGCGTTGGTGGAATACCTTGCCAGCGACGGCATCGTCCACGCCTTGGATATGTGGACAGATGCCAAGCGTGACTACTTTGAAACCCTGGAAAGGCTGATTTTCAAACCGCGTGGCTTGGACTACAAAGTTCACCTGCCGGGGCCAACGGGCACCAACGCGGTAGAAGCGGCAATTCGTCTAGCGCGCGTGGCGAAAGGCCGGCCTAATATCGTCACTTTCACCAATGGTTTCCACGGCGTCACCATGGGAGCACTCGCCACCACCGGTAACCGCAAATTCCGCGAAGCCACAGGCGGCATTCCGACCCAGGGCGCAAGCTTTTTACCCTTTGACGGCTACATGGGTGAGCACACCGACACGCTGGATTACTTTGAAAAACTGCTAAACGACAAATCCGGTGGCTTGGATGTGCCGGCGGGCGTGATTGTTGAAACCGTGCAAGGCGAGGGCGGTATTAACGTATCCGGCCTTGAGTGGTTAAAGCGTTTGGAAGATATCTGCCGTGCGCACGACATTCTATTGATCGTCGATGATATTCAAGCAGGCTGTGGTCGCACCGGTAAATTCTTCAGTTTTGAGCATGCTGGCATCGTGCCTGACATCATTACCAACTCTAAATCTCTCTCTGGCTTTGGTCTGCCGTTTGCGCATGTACTGATGCGCCCCGAGTTGGACCAATGGAAACCGGGGCAGTACAACGGTACCTTCCGCGGTTTTAGCTTGGCGATGGTGACGGCAACGGCAGCGCTGAAAAAGTATTGGAGCGATGATACCTTTGAGCGTGATGTGCAGCGCAAAGCCCGCATTGTAGAAGAGCGTTTCCAGAAGCTTGCGGCGAAGCTGAGCGATAACGGTATGCCAGCAACAGAACGTGGTCGTGGTTTGATGCGTGGTATCGACGTCGTGTCGGGAGATATCGCGGATAAAATCACGGGCAAAGCGTTTGAACACGGCTTGATCATCGAAACCAGCGGCCAAGACGGCGAAGTCGTTAAGTGCCTGTGTCCGCTTACGATTACCGATGAAGACCTGCTAGAAGGTTTGGATATTCTTGAAGCCAGTGTTAACGCCGTTATTGGCGAATAAACGCAGGCATCATACAAACTGATAGACGGCCCAGTCGTAGGGCCGCTGCAAATGAGGGAAAAATATGATCGTTCGTAACTTAGAAGAAGCTCGCCAGACAGATCGCCTAGTGAAAGCGGAAAATGGCAACTGGGATAGCACGCGTCTGGTATTGGCAAACGACGGCGGTAATTTCTCATTCCACATTACCCGTATTTTTGAAGGTACGGAAACCCACATTCACTATAAGCACCACTACGAATCCGTCTACTGCATTGAAGGCGAAGGCGAAGTGGAAACCTTAGCCGACGGTAAAATTTGGCCAATCAAACCCGGCGATATTTACATTCTCGATCAGCACGATGACCACCTGCTGCGTGCCCACAAAACCATGCATTTGGCTTGTGTCTTCACGCCACCGATTACCGGGAATGAAATCCACCGCGAAGACGGCTCTTACGCACCGTCTGAGGATTAATCTCAGGTGTTATGCGGTTATCAGCCCGCAGGGGATCTCCTGCGGGCTGTTATTTTCAATACCTAGCGCTGCTCAAAAATCAACGTAATTTCGCCTAACGTTACGCCAAACTTACGCATGGCGGTACGGTTGATAAGGCGCCCATCGGGTTGAAGATACATCCAGTCATCCATCGTAAAGCTAATCGTGCGGCCACTGATCTCGATATCTAACGGGTAGCGCATGTGGAAAGCATTGCCGTATTGGCGCGCTTCAACGTCACCTTCAACATCGCTTGCGCGGCCAATCCAGCGGTGTGCGTCGATACGCTCAAACGTCCAAACCCGGTGATCTTTATCCCCATTGGCGAAAACAAAAGACTCGTCTAACGTTAAGACATTGCCGTCATAATCTCCGTCGATATCGACGGTAAATTGGCGCTGCAGTTCGCCACTGTAATCCTGGACAATACCCCAAGCACGCGTGCTACCGGCAAAATACTCGCCGATATCCAGCTTAGGTTCGCGATCAGCGTATTGCTCAACGTCAACGCCGGTACAGCCAGCAAGCATCAGGAGCACACATGCCAGGAACCAAAGACGACAAGCAGTGCGGGTGTTT
>JBNJFC010000117.1:0-5595 GCA_051746485.1 Pseudomonadota bacterium | reverse complement strand
CTCAAACATCGCCTGATCAATGCCGATCTGGCCGAACTCGTTGACCAGTATCGCCCAGGTTTCATCCACAGGCTTCTGCGCAATCAGGCTGTGGATAAGTGTGCTTTTGCCGCCGCCCAAAAAGCCGGTAATGATATGTACCGGTACGCGCTTTGCCATCTTTAACCGCCGGTCATGTTCATAAAGCGCACGACCTGCACGTCACCGTCGGTGGTGAAGTGGTGGCGCTCGGGCTTTTTCGGCAGCGCATTGACGATGGCCATTTTAAGCGCGTCCATATCGCCGGGGTGGCGGCGCAGCACAGCGCGCAGGTCCACCGAGTGCTCATTGCCTAAGCACAGCAGAAGCCGCCCCTCAACGGTAACGCGGACGCGGTTGCAGCTTGAGCAGAAGTTATGGCTATGCGGCGAAATAAACCCGATGCGCGAGTCGCTGTCGGCCATTTTGAAGTAGCGCGACGGCCCCGGCGTGGCTTCGGTGGTGGGCATGAGCGGGTAGCGGTGTTCGATGTGCGCCTGCACCTCGTCGCTGGAGCAGTAGGTTTCATCACGGCTATGGTCGGAAACATCGCCGAGCGGCATCTCCTCGATAAAGCTGATATCGAGACCTTCATCGCGGGAAAAATCCACTAAATCCAGGATTTCGTCGTCGTTGCGGCCCTTGAGAATCACAGCATTGAGCTTGATGCGCTCAAAGCCAGCTTCTTTCGCTGCGTGGATGCCGTCGATCACTTTGGCTAGCTCACCGGTACGCGTCAGACGTTTGAAACGGCCCGGGTCGAGCGAATCGAGGCTGATGTTTAAACGTGTTAAACCGCCTTGGCGCAGGCGCTTGGCATGTTTACGCAGGCTGGCGCCGTTGGTGGTCATGGTGAAGTCGTTAAGTCCCGGCAGCGTGCCGATTTCATCGACTAACTGCTCGACGCCGCGACGCACCAGCGGCTCGCCACCGGTCAAGCGGATCTTCTCCACGCCCATTTCGGTAAAGGCGCGCGCGATCATGCCCATCTCTTCCAGGGTGAGGACCTGAGCGCGGGGGAGAAATGTCATCTCCTCGCTCATGCAGTAAACACAGCGAAAATCGCAACGGTCGGTCACCGAGAGGCGGACGTAGTTGACCCGGCGGCCAAAACTGTCGATCAGCTGTTGGGGTATTGTTTGCGTTGTCATTCGTCAAGCCTCTCTTTGTGCCGTGAGTTCCGAGTCTCTTCCATTCGGCCTACGCGATCAGCGGTTGGATGGTGACCGTTTCTCCGGGTTCAGCGCTTCTGCGCTCATCGGACAGCTCGATCAGGCAGTTAGCGGCAACCATCGAAGTTAAAATGCCCGACCCCTGAGCGCCGGTGCTGCGCACGTGAAGCTGCCCCGTTTCGTCGCTATGGTAGACGCCACGAATAAAGTCGCAGCGGTTTAGGCGACTTGAAAGCGCCTCATCGGTGACGGCGGTGAGCCGTATCGGCGGCGTCATCGGTTGGTGTTCTAAGCGCTGCAACAGTGGCACAACAAACTGTAAAAAGGTGACCATAACCGCCACCGGGTTACCCGGCAATCCCACCAGAGGGGTACGCCTTTTGCCCAGTTGCCCACAAGCGATTGGTCTGCCGGGGCGAATCGCCACGCGCCAAAACGCCAGCCGACCAAGCGCTTGTAGCGCGTCGCGAGTAAAGTCAGCCTGGCCGACGGAGACCCCGCCGCTGGTGAGCACGAGATCGCTCGTTTCGGCGGCGCGGGCCAGCGCCTCACGAATCGCGTCGGCGTCGTCGGGCAAAATGCCGAGATCCACGACCTCGGCCCCGTGCGCTTGCAGTAACCCGGTCAGGGTGAAGCGGTTGGTATCAAAAATCCCCGCGGCGGGAAGCGGCTCGCCAGGGGCGGTCACTTCGTTGCCGGTGGAAAACACCGCGACCCGTGGGCGACAGTAAACGCTCACTTCGGCACAGCCGAGCGAGGCGAGAAGCCCCAAGCGCGCCGCATCAAGCCGGGTGCCTTCGGAAAGCGCAATGGCACCCTCTTTAATGTCTTCCCCAGCCTGGCGTACGTTTTGCCCACGCTTGACCCGCTCGGGGGCATCGATAATCACGTGACCGTCGTGCTCGTCTAGCTGCTCACGCATAATCACGGTGTCGGTGCCCGCCGGTAGCGGCGTGCCGGTGGTGATCGTGACGCAACGGCCGGCTGGCACGCGGCTGTCAAAGCGCTCGCCGGCAAACACCGTGCCGGAAATCGTCCAGCGGGTTTGCTCGGCGTTTTGCCAAGCCAGCGCCACGCCGTCCATGGCGGCGTTGGTATTTTGCGGCACGTTAATGGGCGCGTGTATCGCTTCCGCCAAACGCCGCCCGTGGGCGTGAGCAAGTGCGATTCGCTCGCTGCCCACCGGCGTTTCCACCAGCGTGGCAAGTGCGCTGCGCGCTTCGTCGACGCTTAGCATCTGCTCGCCGAGATCAAAGCACGAGAGCGTGGAAGGAGACAGTGTCATAAAGCGCCTTCCTTCAAGGCCGCTTCCAGGCGTGCTTTTTCTTCATCGGTATTCAAATTGGCAAAGGCCGACGCGGCATCACTCATGTCGATGCGACACCACGGGTGGCGCGCGTACCAACGGTCGATTTTACGTTCGCCGGCCGCAAGTGCGGCGTAAAGGTCATCGGCGAGGTCGGTACGGATCAGCGCGACCACGGGGTGCAGGCGCTCGCCGTCAAAGGCGACACCGATGTCGTTACCCTCGATGCCTTCAACCAGGCGCGCAACGAGATCGCGCGGCAGTGCTGGGGAGTCGCAGGGGGCGATGAGCAGCCACGGCGTTTTTGCGGCGCGCAAACCGCTGTAAATGCCCATCAGCGGGCCTTGAAAACCGCCCTCGGCGTCTTCGATGACGCGGTCGGCGTAAGGGCGGTAGGCGTCGATGTTACGGTTGGCATTGATGAGTAGCTCCGCCACGTGGCCACGCAGGCGAAGGCTGACATGCTCGACCAGCGGCGTGCCAGCAAACGGCTCTAGCCCTTTATCACGGCCGCCCATGCGGCGGCCCTCGCCACCGGCGAGAATCATGCCGGTGATGTCGCTTGCAGGGATCATGAGCGGGCCTCCGTTGTGACGTCAGCGCCCGTAGCGACGGCTGGCGCTGAAAGCTCTTTTGAGCTGCGCTCTTTAGGCGGGCGCGGCGGAATGGCGTCGAGCTTCAGCCGGCCATCGGCGTTGAGCGCTTGAAAATTTTTGCCTTTGGCGCGGGCGATCAACATCACGCCGAAGCGCTCGGCAAGTTCGACGCCTTTTTGTGTCACGCCCGAGCGCGATACCAGCACGCTGATGCCCATTTGCGCGACTTTGAGCACCATCTCCGAGGTCAAACGCCCGGTGGTATAGAAAATATCGGCGTTATCGCTGTCGGCTTCATGCAGCCATTGGCGCCCGGCAAGGGTGTCCACGGCGTTGTGGCGGCCAACGTCTTCGACAAAATCGAGCACCTCGGCCTGGTGGCACAGCGCGCAGCCGTGAACGGCACCGGCGCTGCGGTACGTTTCGTTGTAGGCGTTGAGGTTTTTCAGTAACGCGTAAAGCGTTGATTGCGACAGCAGCGTTGCCGGCAGCGCGCTCAACGCGGTTTGATCGAGCAACTTGCCGAATACCGTTCCCTGGCCGCAGCCAGTGGTCACGGTCCGTTGGCCTAAGCGTTCATCGAGGTCGTCGGGTAAATGACGTGTGGCGACGACCGCGGCTTCCACGTCCCAATCCACTTGCACGGCAATCAGATCTTCCGCTTGGCGCAAAAGTCCTTGATTGCGCAAGTAGCCGACGACCAGCGCCTCCGGGTCATCGCCGAGGCTCATCAGCGTGACGATTTCGCGCTTATTGAGGTATACCGTCAGCGCTCGTTCGGCGGCAATCGCCTGCTCGCGGGTATCGCCGTAGGCATCGAGCACCTGCACCTGCGTGGTGGCGGGTAAGCGGGCATGACTTAACGCAATCGCGGGCATCCAGCGTTCCTCGCTTGTTTTAATACTTGAGTAAAATTGTCGATATTGACGATGATGGCGCCCTGCGTGCTTACTTGTCTAGCCTAGCGTTTGATTTCACTTGCCGACGGGAGAGACAGCGTGATGTCTGACAATACAAGGCCGCTGAGCGTAACGCTTACGGCAGAAGAGAAGCAGGTGGGCAAGTTTCGCCTGCGCCAGTGGCGGATCGGCTCGCTCACGCCTGGGGAAGAAGGCCCCTACACGCTGTGGTTGCAGCTGACCATGACCGAGCGCGCCGCTTACCGCTTCAATCTTACCTCGCAAGCGCCGCGTTTATTTGTGCGTGCCGGGTTCACCGGGGAGGATCCCGCACCTGACGCCATCAGCGCGAGTCAAGATGTCGCCGCGAGCTGGATGGACGGCGAGCAGCAGGTGCTGGAAGCGCCGATGCCAATGGCGATTCAGATGTGGATCGAAGGGTATCTTGCCCGCCACGGTGAAGCACCGCCCGAAGGACGCAAGAAAAAACGTAAAGGGGCTGGCCGAGCCAAAGAGCAGCCGACCAAGGAGAACCCACAATGAGCCGCTTTGAACGCTGGTCGCGGGCCAAGCGCGGGCTGCCCGTGGATGAGGTGTCTGATGAAGACACGCCGACCGTTGAAACGCCTATCATTGAGAAGGCGGCCACGTCCGCAGAAGAGGAAGGTGCGGGCCTTAACGGGAACGAGGCCGATGAAGCACACGATGCCCCCCAAGCACCGCCCGAACCGGGAAGCTTGGATCACACCCTGCCCGACCCCGACACGTTAGCCGCGGGCAGTGATTTCAGCGCCTTTATGTCACCCGGGGTGAGTTCGGCGCTAAGGCGAAAAGCGTTGCGGCGGCTGTGGTCGACCGGTGATTACAACGTGCGCGATGGCCTCAACGATTACGATCACGATTTCAAAGCGCAAATGAAACCGATGGCCGCGGAGATGGCCGACAAAGTGCGGCAGTGGACCAAAAAAGTCGAAGATGTGCTGGATGATAAGCCCACGGATCCAGCAGATGCCGAGCCCGAGTCGGCAACCACCGAGCCGCCTTTAGAAGACGACATGGCGACGGAATCGCACGATGAAGCCGACGAAAACAACAGCGAAAATCACCCAAACGTTGAACAGCGTGCTATTGGCAAGTAGGGCATTTTCGCCATACGCTAGGAAATACGATAAAGCCGACGTGATATCACCAATGGCTTATATTAAAATAGAAAAACATAATTCATAAATATAACAAGAAGACACCTGACCGTGAGAAAGCATGAACCAGCATATACAACTGGCGTCCATCGATGACGCGCGTAACGCCCAGGCGAAAGAGGCGGTGCGTCAGCGCATCTCCTGGCCGGTCAATCTAACGCCCGCGAATGTGACCTATCACAGTCGCGGCCATGCGCTACTGCTCGGCAGCGAGCGCGATACCCGACAAGCCGCACGTGCCCTGCAGGGGCGCGGCCTTGCGTCATTGACGCTGATCTTTACCACGCCTAACGCCGCCCAAGCGGACGATGCCCGAGGAGACGAAAAAAGTAGCGATGATGATCTTCTCGCGGCCACCGAGGCGCTCACCACCCAAGCGCTGACCCGCGCACAAGCTGAAAAACT
>JBNJFC010000116.1:0-5699 GCA_051746485.1 Pseudomonadota bacterium | reverse complement strand
TTGCGCTCGCTGTGGTGGCTACGCCCTGATTTGAACAGGGGACCCCATCATTATGAGTGATGTGCTCTAACCAGCTGAGCTACGTAGCCTTTCCTTCACAGCGGGTGCAGATTATGCCTATCTTAATAGGTAAAGGCAAGCCAGATTGCGGCTTGCCTTTTTGCGTTACTCAGTACGCGCGATAAACCGTTACTTAAGGGCCGCACGCACGGCGGGCTCGCCCGGCTCACCATCGAGGGTAGTGACGCCGTCGAGCCACTCTGCCAACAGCTCGTCGTCAGCCTGCTGGAGGTAGTCACGTGCCGCTTCGCGCGGGTCTTCGCCCTCGTCCATGATCTCGCCCATCAGCTGGTTTTCCATCTCCAGTGTGAACGTCATGTTATTAAGCAGCGTGCCCACATTCTCGCACTCTTGCGTATAGCCACCACGGGTATTGGTATACACCGTTGCGCCGCCCAAATCCGGGCCGAAGTAGTCGTCAGCGCCGGAGAGGTAGGCCATATCGAAGTTGGTGTTCATCGGGTGCGGCTCCCAACCTAAGAACACCATCCAGTCTTCATTCGGCACCCGCGCGCTAAGTTCTGCGAGCATACCCGCTTCACTGGAATCCACCAGACTCCAATCGCCTAGGCCGAAGGCATCGTCGTCGATCATCTGCTGGATCAGCTCATTGCCGTCATTGCCAGCTTCAATGCCGTGCAAATCACTATCGAACTTCTCAGCGTTTTCTGCTAGGTCTTCAACCGAGGTAATGCCTGCATCATAAACATACTGCGGCACAGCCAGGGTGTACTTAGCGCCTTCCAAGTTGGCAGATAAACGATCAACGCTCCCGTCTTCAACATAGGGATCGCTGATGGACGCCATTGACGGCATCCAGTTACCCAAGAAGACATCGAAATCGCCATTTTTCATGCCCGAATAGGCAATGGGGACGGAAACCGTATCGATACGCGTGTCATACCCCAGCGCTTCTAACACCTCGGTGGCAAGCGCTGTGGTTGCGGTGATATCGGTCCAGCCGACTTCAGCAAAACGCACTTCTTCGCACTGATTGGCTTGCGCAGTGATCGGTAGGCCCGCGGCGACAAGTAGCGTACCCGCCAAACGATAACGTGAAGATAATAATGACATAGCCGTCTCCTTAATTAAGGTTCTTACTCAACACAGATTGGATCACTGCGTCGTTAAATACCAAAACCTTTTTATTGATTGAACGTTCAATAAAAAGATGTCACACTACACAGGTAATCACGCTTGAAGGTTAGATTCAAGTCTGCGTGGCGCCGTGTTAAACGCTTATAAGCTAATGCCGCCAAGCATGTGACAACAGCTGCCGAACGTTGATAAGGAGGACAATGTGCCAAAAGTCGGAATGGAACCCATACGCCGCCAGCAACTGATACACGCAACCATGACGGCGATTGATGAAGTCGGGCTGTCTGAGGCCACCGTGCTGCGTATTGCGCGTCATGCGGGTGTATCGGCAGGCATTATCAGCCACTACTTCGGCGGCAAAGATGGCCTTTTAGAAGCCACTATGCGGCAGATATTGACCGACCTCAGCGATGCCGTTGCGGCCCGTCGGCGCATACTGACCGATGACTCTCCGCGAGCGCATATTGGCGCCATTATTGAAGGTAACTTTGACCGCACCCAGGTCACCGGGCCTGCGGCCAAAACATGGCTCGCCTTCTGGGCCAGCAGCATGCACAAACCGACGTTACAGCGGCTGCAAAACGTCAACGACCGACGCCTTTACACCAATCTTTGTCACCAGTTTCGACGCGTAATGCCGCGCTCTCAAGCGCGTAACGCGGCCCGCGGCTTAGCCGCGATGATCGATGGCTTGTGGCTACGTGGTGCATTAACCCCGGAAGGCTTAGATGCTGACCGAGCGCGAGCGTTAGCCCACGCGTATCTCGATCAACTACTCGCTCAACCAACGGCTTGAAGACATTTAATGCTTTCCCGTATCAGCGCATTTTCTCTGTTTCTACTTGTCTTAGGTTTTAAACGACTTGGATTTTGGTCGACTTAAGTTCTGAGCAACAAATTTTGCTATTTCCACTTTTACGATGAAAAGGAGCAACCCATGGCTCAACAAGACACCCTTCCGCTTTATATTGACGGCCGCCGTGTACAGGCCACTTCTGGCGAGACGTTCAGCATTACCAACCCGTTTGATGGCAGCCTGTTGGCAACGGTTGGCCAAGCGAGCCAGGCCGACGTCGACAGCGCCGTTGAAGCGGCTCAGCGCGGTCAGCGCGCATGGGCCGCGATGACCGGTATGGAGCGCGCACGCATCCTGCTACGTGCCGTCGCTCTGCTGCGCGAACGCAACGACGAGCTGGCCGAGCTGGAAACCCACAATACCGGTAAGCCGATTAGCGAAACCGCAAGCGTGGATATCGTCACCGGCGCTGATGCCCTGGAGTATTACGCCGGCCTTGCACCGGCCATTGAAGGCAGCCAAATTCCGTTGCGCGATAGCTCGTTTATTTACACACGCCGCGAGCCGCTCGGTGTCATTGGCGCTATCGGCGCGTGGAACTACCCGATTCAAATCGCCTGTTGGAAAGCCGCTCCTGCGCTGGCGGCGGGTAACGCGATTGTTTTCAAGCCTAGCGAAGTCACACCACTCACCACCATGAAGCTTGCCGAAATCTTCACTGAGGCAGGATTACCCGACGGCGTGTTCAACGTAGTGCAAGGCGATGGTCGCGTGGGCGCCATGCTGACCGGACATAAAGGCATCGACAAAGTGTCCTTCACCGGTGAAGCCGGTACCGGCAAGAAGGTCATGTCGGCAGCGGCTGAATCGACGCTTAAAGACGTCACCATGGAGCTAGGCGGCAAATCTCCTCTCATCGTGTTTGCTGATGCCGACCTCGACCGCGCTGCGGACGCTGCCATGATGGCGAATTTCTACTCCAGCGGCCAAATCTGCACCAACGGCACCCGCGTCTTTGTCGAAGCAAGCGTCAAGGATGCATTTGAAGCCAAGCTGGTCGAGCGCGTTAAGCGCATCAACGCCGGTGACCC
The DNA here is from genome assembly GCA_051746485.1 of Pseudomonadota bacterium. Classification (GTDB taxonomy): domain Bacteria; phylum Pseudomonadota; class Gammaproteobacteria; order Pseudomonadales; family Halomonadaceae; genus Vreelandella. Next base: position 2,654 of record JBNJFC010000116.1, on the reverse strand, counting down.
GATGGATCCCGCCGTTAACTTTGGCCCGCTGGTGAGCTTCGAGCATCAGGAAAAAGTGCTCTCCTACATTGCGCTGGGCAAAGAACAGGGCGCGCGCGTTTTGGTCGGTGGCGACGCTTGGAACAACGACGCTTTTGCCAACGGTGCTTGGGCTGCCCCTACGGTCTTTACCGACTGCACCGACGACATGCGCATCGTGCGTGAAGAAATCTTCGGCCCGGTGATGTCAGTGCTCGCGTTTGACAATGAAGACGAAGTCATTCGCCGTGCCAACGATACGAAATACGGACTCGCCGCCGGTGTCTTCAGCGAAAGCCTCAATCGCGCGCACCGCGTCATCCACCAGATGGAAGCGGGTATCTGCTGGGTCAATACCTGGGGTGAGTCACCCTCCGAGATGCCGGTTGGCGGTTACAAAGAGTCAGGCATCGGGCGCGAAAACGGCGTCGAAACGCTCGCTCACTACACCCAGACCAAATCCGTGCAGATCGAAATGGGTCCGTTTGAGTCAGTGTTTTAAGGAGTTTTTATGTCGCAAACACGCGAATTTGATTACATCATTATTGGCGCGGGCTCAGCAGGTAACGTGCTGGCTACGCGCCTCACCGAAGACAGTAACGTTAGCGTATTGCTGCTGGAAGCCGGTGGCCCAGATTATCGCTTTGATTTCCGCACCCAAATGCCGGCCGCCCTTGCCTACCCACTACAAGGCAAGCGCTATAACTGGGCATTTGAAACCGACCCGGAACCGTATATGGATGGCCGTCGCATGGAGTGCGGCCGTGGCAAGGGGCTTGGCGGCTCCTCGCTGATCAACGGTATGTGCTATATCCGCGGTAACGCCCTGGATTACGACAACTGGGCGAGCCAGCCCGGCCTTGAAGACTGGGATTACTTAAGCTGCCTGCCCTACTTTAAAAAGAGCGAAAGCCGCGATATCGGCCCAAACGATTATCACGGCGGTGATGGCCCGGTGAGCGTGACCACACCAAAGGCAGACAACAATCCGCTTTATCAAACCTTTATCGAGGCCGGTAAGCAGGCGGGCTACCCAGAAACTGAGGACGTCAACGGCTACCAGCAAGAAGGCTTTGGCCCCATGGACCGTTTCGTCACGCGCAACGGGCGCCGTGCCTCTACCGCCCGTGGCTATCTGGATACCGCCAAGCAGCGCGACAACCTCACCATCGAAACTCACGCGGTTACCGATGTGATCGAGTTTGACGGCAACCGCGCTGTCGGCGTGCGCTATGAGCGCAAGGGCCAAGTTAAAAAAGCTCGTGCCCGGCATGAAGTACTGCTGTGCGGTGGCGCTATTGCCTCACCGCAAATTCTGCAGCGCTCGGGCATCGGCAACCGCGAACTGCTCAAATCGCTGGATATTCCCGTCGTGCACGAGCTGCCTGGCGTGGGTGAAAACCTTCAGGACCACCTGGAAATGTACATCCAGTATGAGTGCAAAGAGCCCATTTCGCTCTACCCGGCGCTGAAATGGTACAACCAGCCGAAAATCGGCGCGGAATGGCTGTTCAAAGGTACCGGCATTGGCGCTAGCAACCAGTTTGAATCCTGCGGGTTTATCCGCAGCCACGATGAAGAAGCGTGGCCGAATCTGCAGTATCACTTTCTGCCCATCGCCATCAGCTACAACGGCAAAAGTGCAGTGCAAGCCCACGGGTTCCAGGCCCACGTTGGCTCTATGCGCTCAGAAAGCCGCGGGCGTATCCGGCTAACCTCAAAAGACCCTCACGCGGCGCCCAGCATTCTCTTTAACTACATGTCCAAAGAGAAAGATTGGCAAGAGTTTCGCGATGCCATTCGCATTACCCGCGAAATCATCGCCCAACCGGCGTTTGAGCCATACCGCGGCCGCGAGATTGCGCCTGGCCCGGATGTGCAAAGCGACGAAGAACTGGACAGCTTCGTTAAGCAGCACGCTGAAACGGCCTATCACCCCTGCGGCAGCTGTCGAATGGGTGAGGACGGCATGGCGGTCACCGATGGCGAGGGCCGGGTGCACGGTGTAAAAGGGCTGCGGGTAGTGGATGCCTCGCTCTTCCCCCTCATTCCCACCGGCAACCTTAACGCCCCGACGATTATGCTGGCGGAAAAAATCGCTGACCGCATTCGTGGCCGCGATCCGCTTCCCCGCGCTAACGTCGATTATTATGTCGCTGATGGCGCCCCCGCCAAACAACACTGAACCAAGCCTGCACGGCTAAACGCTAAAACGTCGCAGCCCTTGCTGCGGCGTTTTTTTATGCCCGCTAAAAACGCCGAAAGACTTGCACTCAATGGCATCGGTCTGCCAATATTCAAACATCTGTTTAAATACGTGTATTACCTATACTGCTATACCCACACACTTGGAGTGATTCTATGCTCACCCTACTACTGATTGTGCTCGCCGTTGTCGGCCTGCTCGTGGTGATGCGCCGTGAAGCCGGGCCAACACCCGCGCTTGCGGTACTTGCCGTGCTTGGCGTTATCGGGCTGGTTGTCGATGCCACGACTATCGGCGTACTACTCTTACTCGGCGCTGCCGCTATCGCCATTGCCGGTTTACCCGCCCTGCGCCGCCAGTGGCTCACCCCGCGCCTTTTTGCGATGTTCAAAAAAGTCGCGCCCAAAGTCTCCGACACCGAGCGCACCGC